>CAZISZ010000092.1:0-6711 GCA_964542035.1 uncultured Ruminococcus sp.
GTTATGGGTCACGTTGACCACGGTAAGACATCGTTGCTCGATGCTATCAGAAACACACATGTTACCGCAGGTGAAGCCGGTGGTATTACACAGCATATAGGCGCTTACCGTGTGCGCATTAACGGTAAGGATATAACTTTCCTCGATACCCCCGGTCACGAGGCTTTTACGGCAATGCGTGCGCGCGGTGCCATGGCAACGGATATTGCCATACTTGTGGTTGCCGCTGATGACGGTATCATGCCGCAAACGGTTGAGGCTATAAACCACGCCAAAGCCGCGGGTGTTGAGATAATCGTTGCCATCAACAAGATGGATAAACCCAGCGCGAACCCGGATGCCGTAAAACAAGAGCTTACAAAATATGAGTTGGTTCCCGAGGAATGGGGCGGAGATGTTATGTGTGTTCCCGTTTCGGCACTCAAACGGCAGGGGATCGATGATCTGCTTGAGGATATTCTTCTCATTGCCGAGGTCAAGGAATACAAAGCCAACCCCAACCGCCGCGCAAAGGGTATTATTATAGAATCCAAACTTGATAAGGGACGCGGCCCCGTTGCCACTGTTTTGGTACAAAACGGTACGCTTCACAACGGAGATATCGTTATAGCCGGCACATCCGTAGGACGCGTGAGAGCCATGACCGACTATACCGGTCGCAGTATGAAAACCGCAACGCCCTCCATGCCCGTGGAGATAATAGGTCTTGCCGATCTTCCCGCTGCTGGCGATGAATTCAACGCTGTTGAAAACGAAAGAATGGCACGTGAGCTTGCAGATCGTCGCCGCGCCCAAGCCAAAGAAGACACCTTTAAAGCCAACAGCCGTGCTAACCTAAACGATCTGTTTGCTCAGATTTCCGAGGGCGTTAAAGAACTCAACATCATCGTTAAGGCAGACGTTGGCGGCTCTGCGGAGGCAGTCAAACAGTCGCTTGAAAAAATATCAAACGACGAAGTCAAGGTGCGCGTTATCCACTCCGCGGCCGGCGGTATCACCGAAGGCGACGTTATGTTTGCCGCTGCGTCCAACGCCATTATCGTTGGCTTTAACGTGCGCCCCGATAAATCCGCAATCGATTCCGCCGAACGCCAAGGCGTTGACGTTCGCACTTACCGCGTAATTTACGATTGCATAGATGAGATCACCGCGGCTATGAAAGGCATGCTCGCGCCCAAATTCCGCGAAAATCTGTTGGGGCATGCCGAGGTCAGGCAGGTCATTCATGTTCCCAATGTCGGCTTTATCGCCGGTTCTTATATCCAAGACGGCAAGATAACTCGCGCCTCTCAGATCCGCGTAGTGCGTGACGGTGTGGTTGTGTTTGAGGATAAAATCGCATCATTGCGCCGCTTTAAGGATGATGTGCGCGAGGTCGCGCAGGGATATGAGTGCGGTGTAGGACTTGAAAAGTTTAACGATCTTAAGCCCGGCGATGTCCTGGAGGCATTTGTGATGGAAGAGGTCAAGCCAGAGTGATATGATCCATGAGAAATCATGCGGCGCACTTGTTGTACGCCGCGCAAAGGATGGAACGCGGTATATTTTGATGATTCGCACGCGACAAGGCGGTCATCGCTCTTTTCCCTCAGGTCATGTTGCAGTTGGAGAACCAGAGCTGATGACCGCCGAGCGCGAGGTCTTTGAGGAGACTGCGGTCAGAATAAAGATCACCTCTGCCTTTCGCAAAACGGTAAACTACCGTCCCGCTCCCGGTGTGGATAAGGAGGTCGTGTACTTTTTGGCATTTACCGATTGCGAGAATGTCTCTGCCCGTGAGGGGGAGATAGCCGATGTTGAATGGATACGTCTCGATCGTGCCGAACGTTGTTTGGTACATGAAAACGATCGCATAGTTTTGCGTGCTGCACTGAATACTCCCGAATTGTCGGGAACAAAATAAAAGAATATCGAAAAAGGATGCCGATCTCGCGGAGAGAGCGCGTCCTTTTTTGTTGTTAAAGGTAACGATTATACGGTTTGGGCAGTGGAGTATGACGATTTATATTCACATTTCGGAATCAGCTTTCATATCGGTTATTGACTTATTATTTGTTGTATGGTATAATGAAAATACTATTATGAAAGGAACTTTGACAGACAAAGTTAACAAGCGAAAATGAAAAGAATTATCGGTTTAATGTGTGCTCTTTTGATGGTGGTCACATCGCTTTCCGCATGTGTTAAAAGTGGAAACGGCGAAACAACCACCGCGACGCTTCCTCAGGCGGATACGACCGTCGATGCTTTAACGGAAATCGAAACTACAGATAGCCTGCCGCAGAATCTCGCATATCCCGGAGAAACGGTGGTGATACTCAGCAGGGATGCGGATTTTGTTCGCGATGAAATAAGCATTGCCGAAGAGGATGGAGATGTGCTTCATTCCGCTGTCATTCGCCGCAACAGCAGTATTGAAAACAGACTGGACATAACGCTTGAAAACGAAATGGTGACCGGTAATGCATATGCCGCAACTCAGGCATTGCAAGCGGCGGTGCAGACATCGGAGCATCGTTATGATATAATAGCCAACAGCTGTTATTCAACTATCATGTACATCGCCGAGGGGATAATGCGTAACCTTGCCGATCTTGAATACCTGGATCTTTCGCAAGTTTATTGGGCGCAGGGTTTTAACGAAGCTGCATCTATTGGCAATGCGCAGTATATGTGTACCGGTTCGGCGTCGCTGGCGCTTTACAGACTTATGTTTGTGACCTTTTTTAACCGCGACATGCTTGAAGGCTATAACGAAAAATCTCTCTTTGACGTTGTAAACGACGGTCAGTGGACACTCGATTACCAGATCAGACTCGGCAAGGACTATTACAGTGATAACGATTCAAGCAACTCGGTAAACGAGGAAGACACCGTGGGAATGGTTTCTTCAACTGTGTCGTATATCGATCCATACTGGTCGAGTTGCGACAACGCCATACTTACCAAAAACGCGGATAACTGGTTTGAATATTCGGTGGATATTGATCGTCTTTCCACCACGCTGCGTAAAGTTACCGAGTTGTTCTATGATGCCGATTCATATATAATAACCTCAGGTAGCGACACCGAGCGGCAAAATGCCATAGCCAAGTTTTTTGCGGCAGATCACGCTATAACCGCTACGCTTCGCCTCTGCGCGTCCGAAACCGAATATATGCGCGATATGTCAAGTAAGTACGGCGTTATTCCCATGCCTAAACTAAACGAAGAACAAACCGAATATAAGACGTTCCTGCACGACCAGTTTACGGCTTTCGGTATCTGCAACCCCGTAGACGATGAACGCGCCGAAATGCTCGGAGCCGTGCTTGAGTATATGGCATATGTCAGCTACAACGAAGTTGTGCCCGTGTATTATAACGTGGCGCTCAAATCAAAATATATGCAGGATAGCGCGTCATGGGAGATGTTGGATAAGATTTACGATGGCGTTTATATTGACGGAGGCGTTCTCTATACAAAATCGCTCAACAGTGTTCATCAGGTTCCCAGAACTATAGTTACATCTCAAAATGATACTACAGCGTCTAAATTTAAGGCGATGACAAAATCAGTTACGATGGCTCTTGAAAAAATGCAGGAAGACATTAAAAAGCTTCAGGATAAACAATAAATATCCGATAAAACAAAATGACGGCTCAAAGCTCCGAGGAGCTTTGAGCCGTCATTGGCTTAACCTTTAATGTCTTCGTTGACTTTTGTCAGCTTATTGGGAATTATGCTTTTGAAACGCTTTAGCGCCGTTACTATGTTTGCCGAGTCGTTTTTGATCTCGGAAAGGATCGTGGAGCGAACGGTAACATCGGAGATGTGAATGTTGTATGAGAGGCTGTCAAATACAATGCCGAGCATACTTACCGTCTCGGGGTCGCGGGCAATCTTACCTACAAGCGTTATGTCATAGTACGCCGGCACCACCGTATCGTGAGACGCAGCCATGTAGGCATCCATCAAAAATCCCGTGCGCTCCGGGTCGGATATTGTAGAAGGGATGCAATATACAAACGGATTTATCATGATGGAATAGTATCGCTCCTGCGACTCATCGTATTTGGGCGGGGGAACTATACCGTAGTTTATGCTTGATTCACGAAAATATCTGGTATTGGCAAGACATTCGGCATAAAACAGCGTTCTGCCCTCAACCAAAAGATCCTCAAGTATACGGTCTCCTTTGCCTCGGCAGTATGTCTTCATGTTAGAATCGCCGGAATTAAAGGTAAAACCGGGGTCGTGCATGATTTTGCGTACCTTTGCCGCAACATCCTCCAGCTTTTCGTAGTTGGGGTCAAAAACGATCTCATCATCAGAATTTTTTGTGAGGTACTTTACGCCGCAAGCGGCAATAAACATATCGCTTATAACATCGTAATAGGATCCGAGACCGTAGGTATCTTCGTCTGTGTATTTGCCGTCCGATCCGTAATCCACTTTTGCCGCTTCCGCAAGCTCGATAAATTTGTCTATCGTCCATTTTCCATTATCTACAAGCGAGTAGGGGCTTTCGAGCGACAGAGAGTTGAGCAGATCTTTGTTAAACGCAAGGCATCGTATACTGTCAAAGCGGGTGATATCAAACGATCCGGTGCAGAAATAAAGTTTTCCGCAAACGGATAGGTCATTTACGGCGTTTTGATCCCACCACGGCTGTGAAAGATCTATGCAATCGATATCGTTGTAGTCGTAAAAGAGGTGGCGTTGCGCTAATGGATATACGTGCATGAGCGTTACCATGGCTACATCAAAATACAGCGAGTCGGTGGAAATGGCTTTATCCACCGAAGTTTTGTAATTGGGATCTGATATCTCCGTTAGTTTTACGCCGTACTTTTCAAGCACACGGGCGTTACGTCTGGCAATAGCATAACTTATCGGCTCACCGTCAACATCCTCGGATATTACCGAGTTGCGGGTAAACCATGACGCGGTGCATCCGTTCAGAATGCAAAATTCACTGTCGCGGTATTCATCGGTGTCTCCGAGATGCGCAAACGGGTCAAATGATGTCGTTTCATCGGTCGGATCTGTGGCGGCGGAAGTAGTTTCGGGTTCATCGGATCCCTGTCCGGGAATGTCGGCACATCCGGGCATGGCTGTCAGTAGAATGAGTATTGCTCCGAGCATAGCCGTGATGTGCTTTAGTGATAATTTCTTCATTGGCTGTACCGTGGTCTCCTTGTTATGAGATTATAATTATTGTATCACATTCGGTAAAAAAATGCAACAAAATTGTCAAAATAATTTGCATTTTCGGCATATATTTTGTCAATTATACGAAAGAGTATGTCGCCACTTGACATTCCGGAGCAAAAGGATTACAATATTTAAAGAATGCGCAAAGTGCGCTGCAAAATGCGCTGTTAAATTATATGTAAGTTACCGGGCACAGCATGCCTCGGTTTATTGGCAGCCTCGCATGAAAATACCAAAAAGGAAACGGCTTTATTTGCCGAATGAATATGAATATTGAGGGACTAAACAAAGTCACACTGCTCGATTTTCCCGGGCGTGTGGCGTGTACTGTTTTTACGGGCGGATGCGATCTTCGGTGTCCGTTTTGCCACAACTCGCAACTGGTGCTTTTACCGAGGCTTACGCCGATCGACGAGGAGGAAATATTTACAATGCTTTCCCGTCGCCGCGGCGTGCTTGAGGGGGTGGCTATCACAGGCGGCGAGCCGCTGCTGCAACCGGATTTGCGCGATTTCATCTGCCGTGTGCGAGAGTTGGGATATGCGGTCAAACTTGATACCAACGGTACGCATCCCGCGCGGTTGGCGCGTTTGCTTGACGAAAAGCTTTTGAATTTTGTGGCGATGGATATAAAAAATTCGCCGAAACGTTACCCCGAAACGGTTGGCATTGAGGATTTTGACGTTTCGCCTATTCGCGAAAGCGTTTCTCTTATAATGAAAAACGCTCCCGAATATGAGTTTCGCACTACTGTGGTGTCGGAACTGCATGAGAGCGACGACTTTCACGGTATCGGACAGCTTATCGGCGGTGCGGCAAGATACTATCTTCAGGGCTTTGTGGATTCGGGCGAGCTGATCTCGTCGGGGCTTCATGCCGCTACGCGCGAGACGATGGAGAAATACCGCGATATTGCCGCCGGCTATGTGGAACATGCGGAACTTCGCGGTGTGTAAATACCCGAAGGCAGATTTTTTCTTTTGCTCTTTGAAGTTTTTCAAACACACACGGCGCAGCTGTAAGATGGAAGTCTAAACAATTGAGAGTATAAAATTTCGCGGTGTAAAAACTGTACAAACTCGGCGGCGTGTTTTTAGACACACTGCCGAATTTGTTTTTTTCACAATATCTTGAGTAAGTTCTTCTTGACAAACACAATATATTGTGGTATACTTTTAAAGCCGCGGTTGAGACCTGCGGGTAGTATGATCTGTTCGGTTACGGCAAATCCTAATTGAGTCCCATCGGCGTTTGCGCAAATTTCAGCCATGACTTGTGCAGCCGAAAATTTCGGTCGGCGGCTTTTAAATAACGAAAGGACGAAAAAATGTACCGCGTAGTAAAAAGAGACGGAAAAACAGTTGATTTTGATCTTTCAAAGATCAGCACCGCGATAACACTTGCTTTTGATGCATGCGAGCGTCAATATAATTCAAATATAATCGATTTTATAGCCCTCAAGGTCACGGCGGCATTTGAACCCAAAGTTAAAAGCGATTTGGTTTCGGTTGAGGA
>CAZISZ010000093.1:0-6659 GCA_964542035.1 uncultured Ruminococcus sp.
GTTTTCTTCACCTACTGCATCGGTATGAAAATAGCTGAAAACAGCAAAAGCTTCGGTGCGAGATATTCCGTTTATTGCCGCCAATGTTTCTATATCGGCGCTTTTCACTGCATTTAGACCGCCGAGAGCCGAAAGTAACTTTTTTGATTTTGCCGGGCCTATGCCGTTTATCTTTTCAAGCGTTGATATTTTGTAAGTCTTTCGCTTAGCGCTTGTCATTTTAGATACGGTAAAACGGTGCACTTCTTCTTGTATGCGGTAAATAAGGCCGTATATATCTTGCTCATGGGCTATGCTTACCTCGCCGTGCTCTGTTATAAGAGCACGTGTTTTATGGTAATCGTCTTTAACCATGCCGACAGCGGTAATCTCAAGCCCCATTGAATGTATTACGTCAAGCGCCACAGCAAGATGCTCTGCGCCACCATCTATCAACCAAAGATCCGGAGGTACTGTAAACGATGAGCCGTCCGAATCCGAAAGGTGTGCAAGTCTTCGTTTAAGTGCTTCCCGCATTGCTCCGTAGTCATCGGCACCGTTTGTTGACTTTATGCCGAACGTGCGGTAGTCGCGCTTACAAAAACGTCCGTGATCATACACTATCATGCCGGCTGTGATATGCTCATCACCGATATTGGATATATCGTAGGCCTCTATCCTTTCGGGAAGATAGTCAAGCCCGAGAAGTTTTCCAAGGCGCAGTGCAATACCTTCCGAACGCTCGCTGTCGCGATAAAGTCGTGATGCGACCTCCCGTGCGTTCTCTACCGCCATATCGCAAAGTTTACGGTTGTCGCCTATTACGGGTGTTGCTACCGTAACTTTTTTTCCCGCAATATGCCACAAAAAATCGGTAAGCAGAACCATATCCTCATCATCGCACTCAAAACTCAACAGTAAACGCCGCGGAGCATGTTCGCATCGTTTGTAATGCTCGCAAAGCAATGTGCAAAATGCATGCGGATCGGCTATAACGTCACCTGACATTGGAAAATCCGTCTTGTCCACCAACGCTCCCTCGCGTATGAGCAACAGTGACATAACGGACATCGTATCTCCGATATAAACCCCGCATACATCCTGATCACAATCGGGAGAAGCAACTACCTTTTGCTTTTGCGAAAGCTTTTCCAAAGAACGTATGGTGTCGCGGCAACGAGCGGCGGCTTCGAATTCTTCGCGCACGGCATAATCCGACATTTCGATCTCCAACTTTCGTCTTGCCCGTGCCGTATTACCGCGAAGTACCTCGCATGCGCATGATACCATCTCGCGATATTCGTCTGCCGTAACATTACCTGTACAAACACCGCGACATTGACCGATTCGATAGTAAAGACACGGACGATCCTTGCCTATATCTTGAGGAAATCTTTTTTTGCAGGACGGCAGACCGAAAGTCTTATTCACAAGAGAGATTACGGAAAAAACAGTGGATGTTCCGAAGTATGGACCGAAATATTTCGCGCCATCATCCACTCGGCTCCTGCTCATTACAAGCCGCGGATATTCATCTGACGTAAGTTTTATATACGGATATGATTTTGCATCCTTAAGGCGTATGTTATATCGCGGTGTGTATTGTTTTATCAGAGTGTTTTCAAGCGTCAGCGCTTCCATTTCCGTATCACAAAGAATATATTCAAATTTGTGAACCGCCGCAGTCATTCGCTCTGTTTTCGGATTTTTTTCGCCGTTTCTGAAATATTGCGAAACTCGGTCACGCAATTTTCGTGATTTTCCGACGTATATAACGCGTCCGTATTCGTTTTTCATAATATAAACACCCGGACACAGCGGCAAATCAAGGGCTTCCCGAAGCAATCGTTCACGCTTTTCGGACGCTGTTTCGGTTGTTTCCGTTGTGGTTAGCGTATATTCCTGTACCGTTTTTGGAGGTGCGTTGTAAGACTTGTGCATGTGCGAGTACGACACGGTATTTTTCGTGGTGTCTCGTGGTGAATCCATATTTTTCATGTCCATGTGATATCCTTTATTCAAACAAACCGAGGGCTGTCGTAGCATGACACCCCCCGGTTTCGTCGGAACCATGCACCGCCTACAGGACTCTATGCGCTGACACCGATCATACGCACTGCCTTTCCGGCAATGCAATACTATGTATTTTGGATCTTTTATTCGGCAAATCCGCTGTTGATAAGCTCCTCAAGTCCGTCCAAAGCTTCCTTTTCATCCTGACCGTCGGCCGTAAGAGTAACGGTCATGCCCTTGGCGATACCGATGGAAAGAACGCCAAGCAAACTTTTTGCATTCATTTTACGGTCATCCTTCTGGATCCAAATAGAGCAGTTGTAGGAATTGGCTTTTTGAATAAAATAAGTAGCGGGTCTTGCGTGCAGTCCGCCGTTATTGTTGATTGTAACCTCGCGTGATATCATATCCGACTCCTTATTAAGCCTTATAGGCACTCATTTATACTTATTAATATTATAACCGAGCGATCAAACAAAATCAATAGACAAAATGATGATATTTGCCTTGTTTAAAGGAGCTTAATTCGTTTATTTTTAAACGTCAAGAGACATAATTACTTAAATAGTGCAAAATAATGTAATATTTCCACTTTGCAATTGTATACTATTCCGTCTGCGGCACATCGGTTATTCCGGTCACTGTGACCCAAAGATCCACGGTTTTCATTTTCAATGACAATGTACATCCGGGAGCAATATGCGTACCGCTTTCGGTTACATAACCGCCGTCGGTTTTGATCAACCGGCAATCGATCGTTCCGCTGATATCAATAAGTGTGTTCTCCGGATAATGCACATCGGTTGGGGTACCGTCCGTTTCGTATGTGTGTAAAACAGAGGGTGAGAATACAGCACCCGCGGACAATTGACCTATAAGATCGTCATCCACATAAACATCCGTTCCTGTTTCGATATAATCAAAAACGGTATATCTTATATCAGTTGCCGAAAACTCCACAGTGCAGCGAGTGGTTTCGCTGGCGAAAAGCGTAATGTCCGACATACAGCGCAGTATAACGGATGCAACGGCAATACCAACAAGCAGTATTATAACCACATCAACCGCGCCGAATTTTGCGTGCTTTCCGTCACCGATACCATGCTTTTCATTTTTTTGCTGATTCATTGTTTCGCACCTCCGTTTGAGGATATTTCAATAATGCCGATGCATTCGCCGTTACCTTCGAATTTCGGCAAACTTATCGAATAATCCGCCCCCACCGCCAGTCTTTTACCGTTTACGGTGTATCCGCGCGAAACATCGTATTTTGCATTGGCGGTAACGGTTATCAAAAGATCGGATGTATCCTCCGCTTCATAGATTATCACTTCTCCCGATGTGGGATCGTATCTTACGATTCCCGCATGGGACACCTCGACTTCGGCACTGATACGACCGATGTCTATTGCGGTGTCGCGATCCGTTACGGTGTCTCCGACGATGATCCAATCCGCAAGCTTACGGTTTATACCCTTGATTTCAATGGTGTAGGTAACGGTAACATTCTCTCTGTTGTTGCCAGATGCCGAAAGTCCGCCGGGCAAATATGCCACCAAAACCACAGCTATGACTACCAGTATCACTACGGCTATAAGAGCATCGAGTATATTAAAACGGTAGTTGCGAAGATCCGTTTTTTTAGCTGTGCTTTTATCAGATGAATTCATTTTTGCGACCATAACTCTCATTACCTTTATATCCGTTTGTAATTACGGTCGGTAACAAAAGCTCCCTTAAAAATTAGTGAAATGAGTTATAATAATATTGCAATCGTCCGAAATTATCATTCGGATTTTTTCACGGTATCATTTATTTTTTGTAAGTAACATAAGCATATCGGCGGATCTCGCCTCCGAACGAGACGAAACGATACCTGTATTTTGCCTCAACATTTCTTGTATATGAATCTCTGCCGCAGCCGAGGATAATCCCGCCATTGCCCAAAAAACAAAGAATATCGTATTGTTATACCACACAAAGTCAAAAAAACCCGATGTGATAATGGCGATCATCCCCGCGCCGCATGCCGCGGCAAGAATGGGCAGACGCTTGCCGGTATTGCTGCGAGTGTGTATTCCGGCAACCTTTTGCAATATAAAGAAAATTGCGAGAAGCAGAAATATAAGCCCCGGAACACCAAGCTCGGTAATTGTTTGCAACCACAGACTGTGGGCATGCGAGGCGTTCCATACCTCAGGGTCAGCGACCATCAAGTACATTTGGCTAAAAAGTTCGTCTCCAATGCCTATTCCGCCCCCCCAATATTTGCAGATTATTCTGGATGCGGCATTCCAGACTTTTACGCGGTAATAATTCGCGCTGTCTCCAAGAGAAACTATACTTCCCATTCGTGCGCCGAGCGTATCGGGAAAACACATACCGAGCAATGACACAACTGCTACCGAGGCCGGTATTGCGGCAACAGCACGCGAGGTGACAGACATCAAAAACAAGATCGATGCTACCGCAAGTCCCACCCATGCAGCGCGAGACCATGTAAAAACGGTGCATACAAGAATGGTAGCTGCCGAGAATCCGTAAAGGAAGCGTTCCCTTGCATTTTTGGAAAGCAAAATTCCCGCTAACGCAAATGGGAACACGGGGATGATAAAATACGCCAGCGTATTTGGATTTGAAAACACCGAGGTGCTTCTCCCGGATATCGCCGCAAAACTGTTGCTGTCGAGCCAATCGAATACGGCATGTCCGCAAATATATTCGATGACACCCATAAACGAAACAATAGTAGCCGATATTATCGATAGTAGCATACAAGAGCGTAATTTGCGTCGGTCGCTTACAGTGTTTACGATCAAAAAGTACACACACATAAGCGCAGCTCTTATCAGTGCGAGGCTTGCGTTTTCACCGTTTGGCGTGAATATGCCACCGCACAAAGTCAACAGCATAAATCCTCCCACAGCAGCCTCTGCGGGACCGAATACCACAGTGCGTTTGCCTCGCATGTACTTCACAGCAAATCCCACGGCGGCAAGCAATGTAATAGCGGCAAGAATCAATGACGGATGTTTGAAAAGGCTTAAAAACGGTGCGACAAATATCGCAAACGAAACACCGGACTCGGGAAATGACAGCAGTACCGATACCGATATTACGGTAAGCCAAACCATTATAAATACGAGAGGCGAAATGTAGTATGTCAACATTCCGGCGGCAATACCGAGAATAACAGCCCAACTTTGCCCCGCGATATCGCTCCGGGGTCTTATCGAAAGTTTATCAGGCGTTACGCCGCAAGCATCAGACAAAAGATCACGCAGCAACAGACTGTTGCCGAGCGCACTTGCAAGTGATTTTTTACTGAACATCAATGGAATCGATAAAATTATCATTAACGATGCGCAAAGTATATCGCCGCTTGCCGTTTCATCCCAAAGCAAAGCGTATTTTTTTATTAGGTATATCAGCGCGGAATATATACCGAAAGTTAAAAAAAACGCGCCGTATGTTTTCATGTAGCATCTCATGGCGGCATTTTTGATACGCTTGAGTACATTTATAACAAGTGATTCCTCAAAAGTACGGGCAATCCGTTTTTTTACTACACGCACAAATCCATCGCCGCTTCCGGAGCGCCGTAATGTTTTTACTATAACGGAGTTATCCAAGGCGCGGCTTGCATCGGCATATGAATGCATTATTTTGCCCGAGATGCCGTTACTCAACTTTTCATCAAATATGTCGCAATAAGTTGCAAAATAACTGTCGGTTTGTTCTGTTTTTTTGCTTTCATTTCCGTTGTTGGCAGATCTATCGTCGGCGGTATATTCATCGGTCTTTATCGCGGACAGATATTTATCATCGCCGGATTTAATGCGGTCATTGCCGTAAAGTTCCGACATTGCACGCGCCTCCTTCTTTTATTGGGTTGATTCAAAAATATGTTTTAACGCAATAATAATTGCATAACACGATTACACTTCGTCGGGAATTGCATACGGACAAAATTCAATGCTTGGCAAACAGATCTGGGCGCTGTTTTTTTGTTATCAGTTCCGCTTGCTCGCGCCTCCATTTGTCTATATTTGCGTGATGTCCGGAGATAAGTACTTCCGGAACCGTAACTCCGTGAAATTCAAACGGTCTCGTATATTGCGGATATTCCAGCAAGCCGTCCGATAGGCTTTCGCTTTCAAAGCATTCCGGTGCCGAAAGTACTCCGTCTACGGTTCTTGCCACCGCGTCTACCAATATGCATGCCGGAATTTCGCCGCCGGTCAGAACGTAATCGCCTATGGAGATCTCTTCGTCAACTATTTCGTCGATTATCCGCTGATCCACTCCCTCGTAGTGACCGCAAAGAATTATCAATCTGTCATATTCGGCAGATAATTCAAGCGCGCACTTTTGCTTGAACACTCGTCCTTTCGGCGACATAAAGATAACTCGTGTACGCAGGGATTCACTGTTAGGTACGGCATTGAGTATTGCGCAGTAGCAATTGTAGATAGGAGGGGCTGCCATGAGCATTCCTTTGCCTCCGCCGTAAGGCGTATCATCCACGCGTCTGTTTTTATCCTCGCTGTAATCGCGTATGTTGTATATGCCTATCTCTATAGCGCCGCTCTTTTGTGCGCGACCTATAATGCTTTCGGAAAGCACGCCGGAAACAAGCTCCGGAAACAATGTCATAATGTCAAATC
>CAZISZ010000094.1:0-6655 GCA_964542035.1 uncultured Ruminococcus sp.
GTCTTGCCGAAGCAGCCTCAAAGGACAGCGGCGTTGATTTTGCCCTTCACCTTGATCACGGAGCGGATTTTGAGATCTGCAAGTCCTGCATCGACGGTGGCTTCACCTCCGTTATGATAGACGGTTCGAAACACTCTTTCGAGGACAACATCGCCCTCACCAAAAAGGTTGTTGAATACGCTCATGCCCACGGCGTTGTTGTTGAGGGTGAGCTCGGAAAGCTTGCGGGTATTGAGGACGATGTAAACGTAAGTGCAGAGGATTCCACCTATACTCGCCCCGAGGAAGTCGAAGAGTTCGTCACACGCACCGGCGTTGACTCTCTCGCCATTGCCATCGGCACTTCTCACGGCGCATACAAATTCACCCCCGAACAGTGCACCCGTAACGCCGAAGGCGTTTTGGTTCCCCCGCCGCTCCGCTTTGATATTCTTAAGGAGATCGAAGAACGCCTCCCCGGATTCCCGATCGTTCTGCACGGCGCTTCCTCCGTACCTCAGGAATTCGTTCGCACCATCAACGAACTTGGCGGCAAGCTCCCCGATGCCATAGGCATTCCCGAGAGCGAACTTCGTCAGGCAGCTCAGATGGCAGTTTGCAAGATCAATATCGACTCCGATATCCGTCTTGCCATGACAGCCGCAATTCGCCGCGTATTTGCGGAGAACCCCGCCGCATTTGACCCGCGCGAGTACCTCGGCGCAGGTCGCACCGCCGTCAAGGAGATGGTCATCCACAAGATCCGCGACGTGCTCGGTTCTTTCGGCAGAGCCTGATCACACCATACCGCATCGGACTGCCAAAGAAGCTCGGCAGCCCGATGCTTTTTTGATACCGGCGACGAGAAATCGCCGCCGATCACTTATAACGGAGGTCACAATGACACGCTACGGCATACACCTCGGTGTTATAAATACCGCGCCCACTCGCGCGTTGGCGGCTGTAAAGGCGGCGGGATTTTCATCGGTGCTTTTGCACCTTGACGGTAAATATCCAAACACACAACTTGCCGACGATATCGCCGCGGCGGGGCTTGAAATAGAAAACGTCCATGCCCCGTGGGACGGCATAAACGAGATATGGCTTCCCGGGGATGCGGGAGACGCAAGAACCGACGCATATATCGCCCACATGGAAAGATGCGCCGAGATCGGCGCACCGAGAATAGTATATCACGTATCGCACTCGGTAAACTATCCACCGATAACTCAGGTAGGCGTTGATCGCTTTGCGCGCCTCGCGGAGACAGCCGAACGGTTGGGGATAGATCTTTGCCTTGAAAATCAGCGTTATTTTCATTTCATCGACTATCTGTTCTACGCCATAGACTCACAAAGATTGCGTTTTTGCTTTGACAGCGGCCACGAAGCGTGCTTTTCGCAAACCAAGGTAGCATTGGCAAAGTATCGCAACAGGCTCTCCGCTTTGCACTTGCACGATAACGACGGCGCATACCAGCATGACGAGCACCTGTTACC
The DNA here is from genome assembly GCA_964542035.1 of uncultured Ruminococcus sp. Taxonomy (GTDB): domain Bacteria; phylum Bacillota; class Clostridia; order Oscillospirales; family CAG-272; genus CAG-390. Next base: position 1,479 of record CAZISZ010000094.1, read on the forward strand.
GGGATACTCTCACGGCGTGGATTGGAACTATGTGAGACATTATCTTGCCGATTATGACGGCACGATATCTCTTGAAACAAAGTATATTCAGGGCATGCCGCCGGAGGAATACTACTCCATGGCAATCAAAGCCGCGCGCTTTATAAAGCATTAATTTCCCTTTCAAACACGTCCGCGGGGCGACTTTCAGTTGCCCCGCGGACGTGTTTTTAATGTTCGAAAGCGGTATCCCGTTCAAGCGTTGCAAGTGCGTTTTTCGATAGATATTCAAGCGGATCAACTCCCACATCGTCTATCTTTATCTCGAAATGCAGATGCGGCTCCTCGGCAAGTTCTATGATAGCACCATCGCCGATCGCACCTATCACCTCTCCCGCCCTGACATCGCTGCCCACTTCAAGTCCCTCGGAAAGCTCGGGTGCAAGGTTTTTGTAAATGCTGACCGCGCCGCCGGTATGCCCGATGCTAAGCGAATAACCGTACAGCGGATCATCCCATATTTTTGTCACCCTGCCGTCGGCTGAAGCATAAACGGCATCGCCGAGGCTTGCCATTATATCGATACCCACGTGAACGCGCCAATCTTTCATGGTATCGGAAAAGACCTGCTTTGTCGGGTCATGCGAAGCTCCCAGCATTCCTTCAACCGGCAAAATAAAAGTAGGAATAACGTCTGCCACCGCTTTATCCGGCTCTTGGGTGGTCTCGGGAGTCGGCAATGTGGTTATTGGCGCTATGGTATGCGGAGGCGTTGGCGCAGCAAGATGCGAAGTTTCGCTCGGTACAGCGGAGGTTCCATCCCCCGCAGCCGTGGTATTCTCGCCGCCGCGTCTGGCACGGTTTGCCGCGGAGGTCAATGCCACCGCCACCGCAAGGATCATAAGAAGTGTCGCCACGGTCAGATACACCGTGCGATCGACCCTATCACCCGCGGTCGCTCGGGTCTTTCCACGACCGCTCCCCGTGCCGTCCGAACGCTTTTCGGGATCGGAGTGTTTTTTGATCTTCATTTGTTGCTCCTTTTTACGAATGTACTAACAAAGCCGTGTGGCTTTTCACCTATATTTTTGCCATGCGAGAAAAAAATATTCAACTTTGTAGTGCAAATCTTACCCGAATATGCTATAATATAAAAAACACCGCAACAAATCGGACGGACAAACGAACACCGCGCGATAGCTGAAAGGAGGGCGAATGCGGAACACGGAAATTTACATCGAACTGCCGAGCGCCGTTTCGGAAATAATATCCGTGCTTGAATCGGCATCTGTCCCCGCGTATGTAGTCGGCGGCGCGGTGCGAGACAGCATAATGGGGCGGGATGTACACGATTGGGATGTTGCCGCCGCCGCCCCACCCGATGAGACCGCAGATCTTTTCGCATCACGCGGTTTTCGGGTGATTCCAACCGGAATCAAGCACGGAACGGTAACGGTTCTCTCGGCAGGAGAGCCGATAGAGATCACCGCCTTTCGCGTTGACGGCAACTATACCGACGGTCGCCACCCTGACAGCGTAAGCTTTACATCAAAAATAGAAGACGACCTGGCGCGGCGCGATCTTACCGTTAATGCCATGGCATATTCTCCGCGGCGCGGACTTTGCGATCCTTTTGACGGACGCGGAGATATAGCGAGGAAAATTATACGATGTGTGGGCGACCCGCAACGGAGGTTTACCGAAGACGCGCTGAGGATAATGCGCACTTTCAGATTTGCCGCGGTGCTCGATTATGACATAGACCCCGCTACCATCTCGGCTTCTGCGGAGCTTTCGGGCAAGCTTTGCGCGGTATCCGTCGAACGCATAACATCGGAAGGAGCACGTCTGCTTGCCGCCCCGCGCCCCTCAAAACAGTTGCATTTGGCTGCGCGCTCCGGGTTATTCGATCACCTGCTGTACGGAATATCCCCGCCGTCGCGGGAACTTGACACAGCCGATCGCCTACCGGCAGACCCCGCGCTGCGCCTCGGCGCGCTTTTACGCCACGTGGGGATCAACTCTCCCGAGCAAGCGCGAACAGTGATAACCTCATTGCGCCTATCAAACAAGGGCGCAACTCGCGCAATTGCGGCGGCAACGGTTAAATTACCGCACGCAGATGTAACGTCTGTGCGCCGATTTATGAGAGAAACCGGCAACGCGGATGCGGTGATACTCGCCGCCGCCGCGCGCGGCGAAAAAAACGGCGCGGAGGTAAGATGTTTATATGAAGAGATAAGTCGAACGGGCGGACCTATCACAATGCGTACGCTTGCCGTTAACGGTAAAGACTTGCACACAGCGGGAATACCCTACGGTAAAACCATGGGGGATACGCTGGCATACCTGCTTGACGCCGTAACCGCCGACCCGTGCCTTAACACACACGAAACTCTGACGGCACTTGCACGTAAAAAGCACCGAGAATGCGTCTTGACATCCGACGAAAGGAATAATGATACCGACAATGAATAGCAATAACAAAGCGACAAACACTCAAACCGTCAACCCTTACCGCTCTACCTTTATATCCTCCGACGGCACAACAGCCATCGCATATGAGATATACGCCCCCGCCGACGGCGAAGAAGTGCGCGCCGTTGTACAGCTTTCCCATGGTATGTGCGAATATGTAGGCAGATACGCCGACTTTGCGAACTATCTTTGTTGCCACGGCATAGCGCTTGCCGGCAACTGCCACAAAGGACACGGAGACAGCGCATCCGATGAGGATGAATTGGGATTTTTCGGCGGCGACGATGGCGATCGGCGCATACTGGTGGACGACCTGCACATAATGAACGGCGTTATAAGAACGCGTTTTCGCGGATGTCCCATAATACTGTTGGGGCACAGCATGGGATCGTTTGCGGCTCGGATCTTCCTTACAAGATATGCCGAGGATATAGATGCCGCCATAATAATGGGTACAGCGGGGCGCGGCGCACCCACGGGAATTGCAGTGGCGCTTGCAAACATAATATGTAATCTGCGCGGGTCGCACTACCGCAGTCGCATGCTTGCGCGCATGGCTTTTTCGGGTTATCTTTCCCACTGCGAGCGCGGATGCGACAAAAACGCATGGCTGACGCGCGACGCGGACATTGTAAAAAAATACAACGACGATAAGTATTGCACATTTACATTCACCGCCTCCGCATACCGCGAACTTTTTTTGATGCTTGACGAAGTGAATTCGGATGAATGGGCGTCGCAGATCCCTACCGACTTGCCGATGCTACTGATAAGCGGCGCTGAGGATCCGGTCGGCGGTTTCGGAAAGGGAGTGCGCGAAGTGGCTGCGCGATTGACTGCCGCGGGTCTTTCCCGTTTAACCGCCAAACTCATACCCGGCGGGAGACATGAAGTACTCAACGAGACAGATCGTGCCGATACCTACCTTTACATATTAAATTGGATAAACGACACACTCGGGGACGGAACCGATTCGCCCGCCGAATGCTCAAACGAACAATGATAGGCAGATATGAGATCTCCGTCTCCTTTGACGGTTGTTATTCATTTTCCCTTTTCGTCGGCACACGCGTGTTGCTTGAGAGCGGCAAACACACCACCCTCCCCCTTTGCAGAAAAGGAATAGCGTCTGTAAGAATAAACTCGGACGCTCCGCTTGCAAACAACGAGAATATAAAGTGCCCGAAATTCAACGTTGCTGCCACCGATGACGGCAAATACAAGCTTTTTTTGTATGCCAAAAACGGAAGAGTTATAGCCTCCTCCCCGCCGCTTGCCACAACCGACGCCGCCGCGGAACTTTGGGAGGATATTCGCCGAGTGGCAGCCTCCGCACAGTGCATTATCGGATAACAAAAACGGCATTCACGCTGCGGCACCGATTTACATCAACAAGCAAATTTTGCTTGTTTTATCGCCTTTTTTTCGATTTACCCCTTGTAAAGCAACGAAAAATGTGGTATATTATATAATGTATAAAATTGCGAAAGGCAGGTTCATTTAAATGACCTACAATAAAAAAACAATTGAGGATATTAACGTATCCGGCAAAAAAGTTCTTGTTCGCTGCGACTTTAACGTACCGCTCAAGGACGGCGTGATCACTTCCGACAAGAGAATAGTTGAGGCAATTCCCACCATCAAATATCTGCTAAGCCACGGCGCGGCGGTAATTCTTTGCTCTCACATGGGCAAACCCAAGGGACAGGTAAACCCCAAATTCACATTGGCTCCCGTTGCCGCAAGACTTACCGAGCTTTTGGGACAAAATGTTCCCCTTGCACCCGACACCGTCGGTCCCGAAACCCGCAAAATGGCTGCCGAACTTAAGAGCGGCGAGGCACTGCTTCTTGAGAACACCCGTTTCGATCCCCGTGAGGAAAAGAACGATCCCGAATTTGCCAAAGAACTTGCTTCCATGGCAGAGATATTCGTTAACGATGCTTTCGGCGCAGCGCATCGCGCACACGCTTCCACAGCCGGCGTTGCAATGTACGGCGGTCTGCCCGCGGTTTGCGGCTACCTGATCCAAAAAGAAATCACCGTTATGGGTAAGGCTCTCGAAGATCCCGCCCGTCCCTTTGTTGCGATTCTCGGCGGTGCTAAGGTTTCCGATAAGATCGGCGTTATCAACAACCTCATCGACAAGGTCGACACGCTTATCATCGGCGGCGGTATGGCATACACTTTCTTTAAGGCTCAGGGTAAATCGGTCGGTACATCCATATGCGAGTACGACAAGCTTGAACTTGCACGTCAGATGATGGACAAGGCTCGCGAGCGCAAGGTAAACTTCCTCCTTCCCGTCGATAACATCATCGGTCGCGAGTATGATGAGAACACAACATTTATGCGCATCTATTCCGATTCCATTCCCGACGGTTGGATGGGTCTTGACATCGGCGACAAAACACAGGAGCTTTTTGCAAAGTCTTTGGTCGGCGCCGGCACAGTTGTTTGGAACGGACCTATGGGCGTTTCCGAATGGCCCAACTTCGCCTCCGGAACCAACTCCGTTGCCAAGGCTGTAGCCGAGAGCGGAGCTATCTCCATCATCGGCGGCGGCGACTCAGCCGCGGCTGTTGAAAAGCTCGGATTTGCCGATAAGATGACCCACGTTTCCACCGGCGGCGGCGCTTCCCTTGAGTTCCTTGAGGGTCTTGAGCTTCCCGGCATTGCCTGCCTGCAGGATAAGGAATAATTTTAACATTTAAGTATAA
>CAZISZ010000095.1:0-6638 GCA_964542035.1 uncultured Ruminococcus sp.
TACTCATTTCTATCTTTTTGGGGTCGATCATTATCAGTTTGACCTCATCGGGGCGCGCCTTGTAAAGCAGACTTATAATGATACTGTTTATGCAAACGGATTTACCGGATCCCGTGGTACCGGCTATCAAAAGGTGAGGCATTTTGGCAATATCGAATATTATCATATTGCCGGCAACGTCCTTGCCGAGGCACGCCGTAAGCTTACTTTTGGAATTGCGGAATGTTTCGGATTCGATAAGTTCGCGTATAAATACAGTGGCACGGGTACGGTTGGGTACCTCAACGCCCACTGCGCTCTTATTCGGGATCGGCGCTTCTATACGCACACCTGTGGTGGCAAGGGATAACGCAATGTCGTCCACCAGATTTGAAATGGTACGAATGCGAGTTCCCGCCTCGGGATACAGTTCGTAACGCGTTATGGTGGGACCTCGGGAATATTCTATCTTTTTGATCTTTACATTAAATGACGATAAAGTTTCCATGAGCTTTTGCGCATTTGTGCGCAGTTCAAGTTCAACGTCCTCTGCCGACGGCTCGGAATTTGGATGGAGTAGTTCAACCGGCGGGAATGTATAATCCGAAGGTTGGCGCTCCTGCGTCTTCCCCACCGCAGCCGTAGTGGAGGCAGTGATATCGGCATCGCTCTGCTCGGTATCTGTAATGGGGGTAAGCTTGATTTCCAACTCGCTCGCGGAGTTCCCCCGCTCAGCACCGACAGGCGCGGCGGGTGTAACGTCAATTCCGAACGATGCCGCAGACGCGGACGTGTCGGCGATGTGTTTTGCAACATTGGCAACCGCTTCATCGGCTGCATCACGGAATATCTCGGCAACGCCGTAAGGATCCGACGTGCGGCTCTCGCGTACGGGTGAAACGCAACGCGTTTCGGTTACCGCGGACACCGGCGCGGTATCGGTCGTGACATCCGAAGAAACGGCAGGAGTCAGCGCAGAAACAGGATCGCACTGCTCCGGCGACACCGCCGATGCGGCATTTCGATCGGCAACAACATTTACCGCGGCTGCGCGCGATATGGGCGCGGGATCATCCGGCATCGGAGTTATCAATACCGGTTCCGCCGCATTTTCTTCGTCACTTCGCGACGGCAGATCAGCGCCTCCGGGCAACAGGTCGTCAAAATCAGGCACACGGTGCCGCTTAACTTCGGCTGCCGCTTTGGCGCGCTCGGCGCGCTCGGCGCGGCGGGCTGCAAGCTCCGCTTCGCGATCTTCCCGCAAAAGCTGCGCCTCTATTGCCGCCGCACGGCGGCGGTCGTTTTTTATCGCTCGGTCAGTCTCGCGGCGTTCGGCACGTTCAACACGGCGCTCCTCGCGGCGTTCTTCACGCACACTCGCATCTGCCTCGCGTTTTTTGGATATCTTATATCTTATCGTATCAAAAAAATGCGCGGGGCTGATACCGAAAAGGAAGAGTCCCATAATGGCAAGCAACGCAAAAAGAATTATCAAAGCGCCGACATATCCGAATGCGGAGCGCAAAAGTCCACCGATGAGACCTCCGAAAAAACCGCCGCCCGTCAAGCGCACTCCGTACGTCCAGTTTGATACAACATCACCTTTTCCGATTATCGAAGCGCCGAAATCTTCCCAGTTATAGTGCGTGGGGTTCATTTTGTGAATCGAAAAGACGTGCGCCAATCCGGAAACCGTCAGCACGCACCCCACCGACATCACTACCTTGCTGCCAACGATATCAAGATCAACATACTTGCGCCAAAACACCGCAAGATTTATGAGTATAATCGGAATCAAAAATGCGGGCCACCCGAAAAGTCCGCAAAAAAAGTTGCGTATAAACACACCTACCGATCCCACCGCGCCATCTATATTCGACAGCAAAAAGAATGCCGCAAAAAGCATGGCAACCACAAAAAGCACAAACGGCAGAAGTTGATTTTTACAAAGCGAGGATTTCGGCACCGGGTCTATCTGCAATTGCCTTGCCTCATCACCCGAACCGCGCGCTCCCGCCGTACGTACGTTTTTATTACTTTTGTTATCCTTATTATCGGAGGCAGATGCCTTGCCATGCCCGCGCGAAAGAACGGTACTCTTTTTGCGCTCGGCTGTAACGGCATTTTTGCTTTTGTTTTCACCCGACATTTTTATTTCCTTTCGCGATACCGATGCAAGCCCGCAATGCGTCTCGATCCGCCGTATCGTTTTGTTATTTTTATAAATATCATATTTTAATTTGTCAACGCACGCCGAGAACCGCCCCACTAAATGCGGTGGCATGTATTATTCTCCGTTGCACAAACAATAATATGATAAAATAATAAATCGCATACAAAACTGTACACTCGGTAATATATATATTATATAGTATACCACTCTTTGGCGATTTTTGCAACAATAAAACGGAGAGAAAATTGAGATCGAAGAAAAAAAGAAACTCGACGGCAGTTCGGGTAACGGATGTTTTTTATTTATCGGCAGTGGGCGGTTCACCCTTGGCGCTTATTTTGATCGGACTTGGATGCGGACTTATAAACGGTTTTTTGGGTGCGGGAGGCGGCGTACTTATAGTTCGCACCGCAGGCAAATTTCTCCCTCGCGATACTGCCCGCGACCCGCGTGATATTTACGCCACCGCTCTTGCCGTGATGCTGCCGATATCGGCAGTATCGACAATAGCCTCTGCCAAACTCGGCGTATGGCATGGTGAGGGTGCCGCCGTAATGATACTGCCCGCGCTGATCGGCGGCGCGGCGGGCGCGCTTTTACTTGATAAGCTCAACACGAATATACTGCGCATAATATTTTCGGCGGTGGCAGCATATTCCGGCATAGTTATGCTGCGCGGAGCCGTTATGTAACAGCGCGACATGATCGGAACATTAATCGCCGCGGGGATAGCGGTACTTTCCGGGATGGGCGTGGGAAGCGGTGGGCTTTTAGTTGTATATCTTACACTCGGCATGGGCATGGAGCAGGCCGCAGCGCAAATGCTTAATCTCTTTTTCTTTCTTTTTGCGGCGGGATCCTCTACCGCCGTTAATATACGCCGACGTCGGATAGCTTGGGGATGTGCTTTTTTGCTCGGTACCGGAGGCATTGCGGGAGCCCTGATCGGCACGGCGTTTGCGGCGACAGCCGAACCGCGCCTGTTGAAATTGTTGTTCGGAGGTATGCTGACATACACCGGAGCCTCCGGACTCTTTCGCACAGTAACGACCATTTTGCATCACCGGCAAAGAGACACCGCTCATGGCAGCCATTCATAACAGTGCGCGCCCACACACAAAGAGATCCGAAGCGACGGTACGCTTCGGATCTCTCGGATTTTTTATTTATTTTCGATCATATTGCGGATAGCTCCGACGGCAACACGAATGGCACGGTCTGTGTCATGGTTTTCGGCGGCGTCGCCGTCAAGTCCGAGTTTGGCGCGTTCCTGATTCCAAACCACATGAAAAACAGATCCGCACCGCACGCCGAGTGCCGAGGCAACGGTAAACAACGCCGCCGACTCCATCTCGCTCGCCAAAACGCCAAGGCGCTTCCATGCCTCCCATTTTTCAAGCAACTCCCCCGATATCGGCATACGATCGGGGCTGTGCTGACCGTAAAACGAATCCTTGCACTGTACCACTCCGGTATGATAAACATACCCGAGTTCCTTTGCCGCGCCAACGAGCGAAAAAAGTACATCGGCATCCGGCACCGCGGGAAACTCTATCGGCGCATACTCGCGCGATGTTCCCTCCTGCCTCACGGCTCCCGTAGCGATAACGCAATCGCCGGTGCGTACCATTGTAGATATACCGCCGCAGGTACCTATGCGTATAAACGTATGCGTACCGCATGCGGCAAGTTCTTCCATGGCAATAGCGGCGGAGGGACCGCCGATACCCGTTGAGCACACCGAAACCGCCTCGCCGAGTATTTTGCCGGTGTATATCTTATACTCACGATTGTAAGACACAAGATAAGGTTCGTCAAAATACTGTGCTATTTTTTCGCATCTGCCGGGGTCACCCGGAAGTATGCAATAGCCGCCGACATCTCCGGAACGGCAATTTATATGATATTGAATATCGTTTGTTTTTAGCATGGCATAAATTCCTTTACAATTGTATTGGTCACACCGATATTATCGCACATAAATGCCGCGCCGTCAAGAGTTTTTTGTACTTATCTCTTTTTAATATTTTTTAATATCACTTTAATGAAGCTTATAACGCCGCAAAAGATCGGCATTCCGCTTTCGTTATTACTATCATGGCAATAAACGGTCGATCGAGTTTTACCGTTTTGTTATCAGTTTCGATATAACCTGTACAATTCAGCTCGCCGACTCGTCACGATACCCAAACAATTTGATTATTCTTTCGTCACCCATACTATCGCCTCCGCCAACATTCAGATAAAAAACGTTTTGTATCGTGTTAGTGTTTATTACATCCGTTTCATATTGCCTATCACTTTATAAGTATGATTTTTGTTAAATATCTTACATTTCGATCGGCTTTTTTTATTAAATTTGAGTTTTTTCACACTCGGCACTTGAATAATCAAAATTTATGCGATATAATGTAGATATGAACAAATCAACGGTAAAGCGCCCCTCGTCTGCCGCATCGGCACGCGCTAGGCGACACGGCAAAACCAAATATATTTTCATCGTCCTTACAAGAACGAACGGCTGCATACCGCAAATAATACGCACGGTAACTGGAGATCGCTATAACCATGCCTCGGTCGCGTTTTCCTGCACCCCGCACCTGCTTTATTCCTTTGCGCGCATACAAAGCGCCTCTCCGCTTGTCGGAGGTCCCGTTGCCGAATATCTTTGCCGTTTCACGCGCGGCAGTGAAGCAAAGGTTCCCACCGTGGTGTTTGCCGTACCCGTCACGCCGGAAGTTTACCGTAGGATAAAGGCAACGGTAAGACGTATTTACGGTGACGGGGAATACATGTACAATCTTATCTCCGTTGTTAGCTATCCACTGTTCGGAGGGTTTGATACCTACAATGCGTACTCATGCTCCGAATTTGTTGCGATGCTCTTAAATATGATGGGAATAGATATCGGCGGACGACCTTGCGGCTGTCGCCCCGATGATCTTTTTGCTGTTTTATCCGCACAAACCGATACGTGCGAGATATACCGCGGCGATATTCGCGGATTTTTAAAAGAACCTCGTAATCGCCCGTGCCGCCGTGATGACTTTTTTGCGCCGTTTGACCACAATATGGTCATAGAGACCGGAAAATACTTTTTTGAGTTAGGGCGGCGCGCTCTCGGTAAACACGACAATATACATAATATCGGCTGATCTTAAAACAATATCTTATTGATAAAAATACGCGGCTCGTAAATATTTTGCACAACCGCCGCAGACGCGCCGAAACATTATGTTAAAACAGAAAGGAACGACTTTCGCCACAGCGGCGGTCAAGTTATAGAAACAGAACATGAAGCAACTGCTTGAAAAAAAGGGATTTATCTGCGATATGGACGGCGTGATATATCATGGGAACCGTCTTTTACCCGGAGTTGGGAATTTTCTTGATTGGCTGAAACGCAACAATAAACAATTTTTGTTTTTGACGAACTCAAGTCAATATACACCGCGCGAACTGCAACAAAAGCTCGGTCGTTTGGGACTTGATGTGGATGAATCCCACTTTTACACCAGTGCGTTGGCAACGGCGCGATTCTTAAACAGTCAAGCTCCCGGTTGCTCGGCATTCGTAATAGGTGAACACGGAATACAAAACGCACTCTACGATGCCGGAATCACCTATAATGACGTAAACCCCGATTATGTTGTTGTCGGTGAGGATCGCGGATACAGCCTTGACTCCATAACAAAAGCCATAAGACTTGTAAATGACGGCGCAAAACTGATAGGCACAAACTACGACCTTACTTATCCCAACGAGGGAGGGATTGCGCCCGCTTGCCGCGCCATGCTGGCACCTATAGAACTGGCCACCGGCAAGCAAGCATATTACGTCGGAAAGCCCAACCCGTTGATGATGCGCACCGGTCTTAAACTTTTAGGAGTACACTCCGGCGAAGCCGCCATAATAGGCGACAGAATGGATACCGATATCGTAGCGGGAATAGAATCGGGTCTTGACACGGTGTTAGTTCTCTCCGGCGTCACAACGCGTGAGGAGTGCGCACGATTCCCGTATCGTCCGCGGCTGATACTTGACGGCGTGGGAGACATTCCCGCCGCCGTAAAGTAAAAACACAACCGAACTCGGCGGTTAAGAGAAAAATAAAAACATGTCACCTGAGCCTTACATCGAAATAATTGCAATTTTCAGCTTGCGCGACGGTTTGAAATCATGTATCGCTCGTCGCGAAAAAGAGGCGAGATTTATCTCGCCTCTTTGGTTCTCGCTATGGGTAAAAGGACTTGTAAATCTTGGCTTTGCGAAAAAACGATTGCAACTCTTTTCTTTTTCTCGGCGCAAAGCTTCGCAAGCTTTCGGCTTGCGGGTAGCTTCAAGATCAAATCTCCCGTCAAAAACAAAAAGGCGGGACAAGCCCACCTTTTTGTTTTTGGTGCGGGTAAAAGGACTTGAACCTTCACCGAGTTGCCCCGACTAGAACCTGAATCTAGCGCGTCTGCCAATTCCGCCATACCCGCAT
>CAZISZ010000096.1:0-6545 GCA_964542035.1 uncultured Ruminococcus sp.
GCCTCAAATCCGCACTTTCCCCTGGCGGAAAGATCAAGCAACAGAGAAGCTCCGTGCGCGGCAAATGCGCCGGCGGCCGCCAATGCGACCTCCGCCTTTTCGGATATATTAAAATTTGTTACAATCGCAACCTTTGAAAACTGCACCGCACCCTCCATTGCACCGATCAATATCGATTTTTATCCCGCTCATCCTAATTTTATTTATCGCGGGATAGCACAAAGCACGCCAAATATTCCGTATTTCCGTCCCCGCCGGTTATGGGCGAGGTGATGCTGTCCGCATAACGAAATCCGATATTCGAAGCCGAACCGATCACAGATTGTACGGCTCGCATACGAGCCGTCTCCGACCGAACTATGCCGCCTTTGCCGACATCCGCCCGCCCGACTTCAAATTGGGGCTTTATTAGAGATATCAGCCGTCCGCCATCCCGCAAAAGCGGCGGTATGACAGGCAAAATCAGCGTTTGAGATATAAAAGAAACATCCATCACCGCGAGATCATAGCCGGCGCCTACAATGTCCTCCGTCATATATCGCGCGTTGACACCTTCAAGAGACAATACACGCGGATCATCCGCAAGTTTTGAGGCAAGCTGACCGTGCCCGGAATCCACCGCGGTAACATGCGCCGCCCCGCGGGAAAGCAAACAATCGGTGAATCCTCCTGTTGAAGCGCCTATATCGATGGCACGCAATCCATCAGCGGATACGCCGAACGCATCAAGCGCAGCTTCAAGTTTAAGCCCGCCGCGACCGACATAACGCATATCGGGCATCGGAATTACGGTGATGTTCTCCGCAGCGATGTCATCGTCAATATCGGCTGACGGTTTGCTTATTTTTCTACCGTTTAACGAAACGCAACCGCCGATTATCAGCTTTTTTGCCGCCTCACGACTCGGCGCCAATTTGTTTGAAAACAAAAACAAATCCGCTCTCATAGCACAGCCTGTTATTTTTTACGTTCAAGCAACCATTCGGCAAGAGATATAAGAACCTCGGAACCGGGATATATCGACACCGCAGCCACAGCCTCGCCGGTAAATTTTGCCGCCAATGCACGAGCTTCATCTGCGCTCATAAAACTGAGATATGTTGTTTTACCTTCCCGAACGTCCGAGCCAACCGTTTTTCCAAGTTCTTCCGTTGTACTTTCGGCATCCAAAATATCATCTAACACCTGAAACGCGCGACCTATACCGTCGGCATATCGTATTGCGGCGCTCATCTTTTCGTCGCCGTCCGGCACACCGGCTGCAATACACCCAAGCGCCGCACTTACTCGCATGAGTTCTCCTGTCTTTTTGCTTTGCAAAACGATAAGTTCAGCCTCGGAGATATCACTCTTTTCGGCAGCAATATCCATTATCTGCCCCTCTATCATGGTAAGAGCGCCGCGACATATCACCGCCGCTGCGCGCGAGGCGTCGGTTGCCGAAACGCACGTATTTGCAAGCGCCGCAGCAACGGCACGTACTTCAAGCGCATCTCCTGCCAAGAGTGCCACCGCCTCGCCGTTTACACGGTGATTGGTGGGACGCCCGCGCCGCATATCGTCATTATCCATACACGGCAGATCATCATGTATAAGGGAAAAGGTATGCAGCATCTCTATTGCACAGGCAAACGGCAACGCCGCATCCTCGCTGCCGCCGAAAAGATGGCAAAATTCAAGCACCAAAAACGGGCGAATTCTTTTACCGCCCGCCATCAGGCTGTAAAGCTCCGCACTCTCCAGTGTTTTCCCATCGGCATCATCGGAATAGTATGCGCGAAGCGCCGCGGAAGTCTTCTCAGCCGCCGCAAAAAGTGCCGCCTCAACACCGTCGACACCGTTTTTTTTCATAATAGTGCTCACATCCATATTGTTTACCTTATTAGTATATTACGTGTCAAAAATACAAGTGAATAATCCCGGCGTCACATATGCCGAAATCACAACTCGGCAGCATCCGCGCCTGTAAGAATACGTACCTTTTTATCGGCAGCTTCAAGTTTCCCGGAACAAAGACGAACGAGCGAAATACCTTCCTCATAAAGTTTCATGGATTCCTCAAGTGGTGTCCTACCATCCTCAAGCGCATGTACCACAGCCTCAAGCCGTGTCATGGCAGCCTCGAATGTCATCTCTTTATCACTCGAACGCTTTGATCGCGAGCCGACGGAAGATTTTTTATTTATCTTCGCATTCTCGCCGCTCTCGTTGTTTTTTATATCTTCTTTTATTTCTTTTATTTCATCCATATCGTTTCACCGCCGCATATTACTCATCGGAGGCATTGCAAACTGATTTTCGGCTTATACCCTCAACAACCGCAGTAACATCTCCGTCACGCATACAAAGCACAAGCCTGTCGCCGTGCTCAAGTGACGCGACCTCCGTTATCATTTTTGCATCATCCGCCGAGCGCACCGCGGCATATCCGCGCGCAAGAACGGAAAGCGGATTAAGCGCCGCAAGCGATGAGGCATATGACCTCAATTCATTTTGGGCATCATTAACCTTGCCGAGATAGGCGGATTTGAGTTTATCCTCCGCCATCATAAGCGCCGTGCGCTTTACATCCAAAATATATGTGGGATCGGTAAGAGAACGGCGTGTTGACAACGCAGCCAACTCCGCTCGTTTGCGTTCCACCCCTGTTTCCAGAAGAGACGAGAGTCGCGCCGCTACATTTAATAATTGCGCACGAAGCCTCGCAGAATCCGGCACGGCAAGTTCTGCCGCAGCCGAAGGAGTTGGCGCGCGCAAATCCGCTGCAAGATCGGCAATGGTAAAATCCGTTTCGTGTCCCACGGCACTTATGATCGGTATACGCGACGACGCTATAGTTCGTGCAAGAGACTCGCCGTTGAATGCCCAAAGATCTTCAATAGATCCGCCGCCGCGACCTATAATTATAATGTCGGGCGCATCCCCGATCTTGCGGTCATTAAAATACTCGATACCGCGGCAAAGCGACGACTCGGCGCTCGCTCCCTGTACCAGCGCAGGGTAAAGAGTTACTTCGGCATATGGGAAGCGACGACCGAGTATATTCAGCATATCCTGTATCGCTGCCCCGGTGGGCGATGTAACGATACCTATACGCTCGGGATATTTCGGTATCGCTTTTTTGCGCGCGAGATCGAAAAGCCCCTCCGCAGCCAAACGCGACTTTAACTGTTCATAACGCAGGTAAAGCGCTCCGGCACCGTCCGGAATCATATCCGTTACATATATTTGGTACTGTCCGCTCTTTACATATGAAGAAACATGCCCGAATATAACGGTCCGCATTCCGTTTTCCGGCACAAAATCAAGCCGCGAAGCATATGAGCGAAACATCACTGCTGCAATGCATCCGCCGTCATCCTTAAGCGTAAAATAAAAATGACCTGTTTGGTAATGATTTTTAAAATTTGATATTTCCCCGCGCACCGCAACTGCGCCCAGCACATCATCGGTATCAAGCAGAGCCTTTATATATTCGTTCAGCGCAGTAACGGACAGCGCCTCTATTTTCGGTGCGTTATCCATTATGCGCTCCGTTAAATTCGCTTAAAAATCCGCGCCGGCACAGCAACGCCACACCCGCCGCATTATCCGCGGAAAACGCAGGTTCTGCAAAATAAACATCGTCATGCTCCGCAAGACGCCGACGTATTCTTCTATTGCTCATAACGCCGCCCGCAAAAACTATGGGAAGTTTTCCATATACGGCACGGGCATCCGTCGCCATGACCGAAAGCACCGCCGCAATATGATCGAAAAGATATGCGGCGATATCAGATGGTGATTCACCGTCCGAAAACATTTTTTGCGTTTTGTTTTGAAGCCCGGAAAGATTGCACCAACCGTCCTTCACCGCAACACGCGAAAATTCAAACACGCGCTCCGAACCGTTTGCAATTTTTTCAAGCGCTGCACCACAGGGAAAACGCAAGCCGAGCATAACGCCGGTTCTGTCCACTGCCTGCCCGGCATTGAGATCACGCGTGCCGCCTATAAGCTTAACTGAGAACGCATTACCGAACGGTTCAACCAACAACGCCTCGGTCGTGCCTCCCGAAACATGAAAGGCAATATGCCGCCGCGCCGCAAGCTCGGTCATCCCGGATGAATACAGCGCAGCCATTATATGACCGTTTTGGTGTGATGTGCGGTAA
Organism: uncultured Ruminococcus sp.; assembly: GCA_964542035.1. GTDB lineage: Bacteria > Bacillota > Clostridia > Oscillospirales > CAG-272 > CAG-390. The sequence continues at coordinate 4,155 of CAZISZ010000096.1, forward strand.
AGCGGAAGCCCCATAGCATCCGCCATTGCGGATGCCGCCGCCACTCCGGCAAGGAAGCACGGCATGTACGACCCCTCTGCGTCACGCGGACGTTCCGAAACGCCTACTGCCGTCAAACGCTCACCGCAAAGCGTAACGGAGGCAAGTGCATCACGCAAACGCGCCGTAACCACAGGCAGGTTGCGCGTATGCGCAAATACGGCATCTGATTGCCGCAGACCGCACTTGCCCTCACACACCGGAAGCGGTTCCTTGATATTTGCCACCACTCGCCCCGATTCGTCACACAGTGCGGCGGAAGTGGTGTAATTGCTGGTATCAATGCCGCAAAAAAGCATTACTCGTTATCTCCCGATTTGTCGGTTGAAACATCATTTTTCATTATAGCATTAAGTATTCCGTTAACAAAAGGACGCGCCTTTTCGTCATCATATTTTTTTATCATTTCTATCGCCTCGTTTACCGCAACGCTTTTGGGAATGTCAGTAAACATCAATTCGTAGGCACCAAGGCGCAGTACCGCCCTTGCAACACCCGAAAGTCTCTCGGGCTTCCACCCGCGCGAATTTTGAGCTATCGCCGCATCTATCGTTTCGATATTTTCAACCGTCCCGAAGTACAGCGATCTCATGAAATCGTTATCTTCCAATTCCCGCACTTCCAATGCCGCCTCGTAAACAGCACCCGCTTCAGCCTCGGGGCGAAAACCGTATTCAAACAAAAGTCCAACGGTATTTTCTCTTGCAACTCGTCTTGTCATATCGTTCCTTTCAGGGCGGAATAAAACGCATTCCGCACCATTATATTATTATATTATACTTTTAAAACAGGTAAAAGTCAACACTGCAATGAATATTTTTTTGAATATTCATTATTTTTATTCAGTTTGTACTAAGACTCTTTCCGTTCGGAGATATTTGCATATGTATTTTTATTTTTTTACATATTGACCCTTGCAATATAATAGAAAATGTGATAAAGTATTAAATATCAAATAAAAACGGACGGTTCGTATTTATGAAAACGATAAAGAAGATACTTACATCCATGGCCGTATACTATACGGTTGCCGCAGGACTTTACAGCTTTGTGATATTCGCAATGTATTCAAGTGTCGAGGACGGTGCGTTAATGTCCGCAGAGCGCGTGTTTTTGCTTTTGCCGTTTTGCCTGTGTTTCGCTGCAGCCAACTGTGCGCTGACGTCAAAAACTTTACCGCGCGGACTCGGCTATCCTTTGCACTGCGCCGCCACGATGCTCGGCATTTATCTTTGCGTACTGCTCCCTGCCGATATGACGGGCAGCCAACGTCTTGTGGGCTTTATGAGCACCCTTGTAATATACATTGCGGCAATGACAGTCTACTCTGTTGTAACTGCACATATAAAAAAGACCCTGCGCGAAGAACAAAACTTCCGTGAAGCAACGCGAAAAAAAGCGCATAACGAATAATATTTATTGCCACGCCTCGAGATTACGACCATGTTGCAACCTCGTGGCGTGGCAATTCAATTATTATAATTTCAATTATTTATTTGTTATCTTTCTTTTCAATCGCAGCCTCGCGTGCATTGATTTTCCTGAATATTTCCGGATCGAATTTAAACTCGCGCTCATATGTCATGAGACCGTTTTTCTCCTGTTCCACATCGTAAAGCTGTGTATAGCAAAGTCCCATTACATACTCATTGTCGAGTATGGCATCGGTAAGACCGCGATAACGCGCGATAAATTCTTCCTCGGTGGCAGGTCCATTCCCGTACCCCCACCCCGCTTTGCCATCGGGTATCCATGCTATTCCGCCATATTCGCTGATAAATACCGGCTTATTGCCATCATAGTGTTGTCTGCCGCGTCGGGCGGGATGGCGCTCGCACTGGTCGTTTATTACACCGTCGGATATCTTATCGTAATATGTTACGAACACCTCGGGGCGTTGCTCGTAATCGTGGACATCGAATATATCGGTCTCAACATGAAAGTTACCGCTCGTATCGATAACCGGTCGGGTGGGATCGATCGCTTTTGTCACTCTGTAAACCATTGACAAAACACTGTCATCCTGTGCGCGGCGGGCAAAATCCCACGTTTCGTTAAAAGGGCACCAACCGATTATCGCGGGGTGATTGAAATCGCGTTCCATTGCTTCAAGCCATTCGGGAAGGAAGTACTTTATGCTGCCCGCATCGGTAATATCAAGCCCCCAGTTGGCATGCTCTCCCCAGCAAAGATAACCGAGCTTATCCGCCCAGTAAAGGAAACGCGGCTCAAAAACCTTTTCGTGCAATCTCGCACCGTTAAATCCGAGCTCCATAGACTTTAATATGTCATTTTTCAGCGCCTCGTCGGTAGGTGCGGTATATATACCGTCCGGATAAAAACCCTGATCGA
>CAZISZ010000097.1:0-6521 GCA_964542035.1 uncultured Ruminococcus sp.
AATGAGCCGGTATATCCCATGACGCTGATGCAGGTGTACCCCATCGGAGTTATGCGCATGATAGACGGCGGTAAACTTGACGATAAGATTATAGCCGTGGCGTTCTCCGACCCCAACTATAATCACATCTCATCCATCGACGAGTTGCCAACACATATTTTTGACGAGATAATGCACTTTTTCTCTGTTTACAAGCAGCTCGAAAACAAACAAACAGCTGTAAAGGAACTTTACTGTGTCGATGAGGCAATAAAAATAATTTCCGCGGCAATAGAAAGCTACAACCAAAAATTCGATTCCGATTCGGCAATGGAACATTGAATTTTCAAAAAAATATACCGGACAACGATCAGCGTTGCCCGGTATATTTTTTCTTTCCGATCATTTCAGATCTTTATCATCTTAATAACATCGCCAAGAGCTTCGGCACTATGACGGAGCATGCCCTGCTCGTCATCTGTCAATTGAGGCAAAACTTTACCGCGCACACCGTTCTCGCCGATGATGTTGATAAGCGAGAGACATACGTCATTGATACCGTAATCTCCTTCAAGCAGCGATGAGCAAGTCATTGTGGTATCGATACCGCCGAGTATCGCGCGGCATATATGACATACCGCAATTGAGACGGCGTAGAATGTTGCTCCTTTACGTTGGATAACACGCGCTCCCGAACGGCGCACATAATCTTCAACCGACGCATGATCAAGCACAGGGGTCATGGGATCGACAGCCGGTGCTCCGTCCACTCCGGCAAGAGAAGAACGATACTCGTCAACGGGAACATTGGATATGTTTGCGAGCGACCACGGAATGAAAGAAGAATCGCCGTGCTCACCGAAAACATATGCATGAACGTTTTGCTGGCTGATGTTATAGAACTCGGCAAGTCTTGCGCGCAAACGTGCGGTATCGAGAATGGTACCCGAGCCTATGATGTGCGACGCGGGAAGACCCGAACAGCGGATAAAAGTGTAGGTAAGTATATCAACGGGATTGGCAACGATAACATAAACGGCATTGGGCGCATAAGCAACTATGTGCGGAATAATACTTTTGGTTATATCAACGTTGGTTTGCGCCAAATCGAGACGTGATTGCCCGGGCTTACGAGCAACGCCCGATGTAAGTATCACAATATCCGAATCGGCGGCATCGCGATAATCTCCCGCATATATCGAACATGGGGAACAAAAAGGCACGCCTTGTCTGATATCAAGTGCTTCACCCAAAGCCTTGTCACGATTTATATCGATCATTACGATTTCCGATGCAAGACCGGTTACGGCGAGTGTGTATGCAACGGTTGAGCCGACACTACCGGCTCCTATTACAGTAATTTTGTTCATTTTCTTTGTCCTCTTAAAAAACAGGATGTGTTAAAAAATTATCAGTTTATTATAACATAAATTCGACAAAAAATCAATGACCAAATATACCAAACTTTTTAAATTATTTGCGCTGATATTTGCACCCCCCGCATTACCGGGCTATAATTATTCCTCAAGCGAGCGCTTTGCCATTATCCGCATACGTGTTCGTTCGGCGCGCAAACCGTGTATCTCAACCGAATAATCAAGCAACAGACACCCGCGGCGCAACATCGAATTTTCAAGTTTAAAGGTGCGCACCACTACCTCTCGCAAATCGTTATCCGCGTCAAGCAGGCAAATATGCCGACGACCGCGCTCAAGAACCAAACACAGATCGGATTTCCGCTTGCCGGATAACGCCTCCATTACCGCGGAAATCGGAGTGATCTCCTGACGTTTTAAGCTTACGGTATCGGGATCTGAGGGATCGAACACTATCGACATCAAGTTCATGTTCCAGCCGTCAAACTCCCGCCAACCGATAACTATATTTTCCCCCTCGAATTTCAGTTCTCCGTTGGTTACAAGTTCGCTCTGCAAGCGGGGAGTCTTCCTCTGCTCCGTCTCGCTTCCCTGATCGTCAAAAAGCACCGGCGCATCCTCGCCGCTCTCGTCATCCTCCATTGCTTCGTAATCCAAGCACATGCCGCGCGGCACATCGGCAACATTTACCGCGATAGGTTTGTTCACCTCGGCAAGTTGTCGCTCTGTCTTTATTTTAAGCACAAGCGATACGGCACCGTCTCGCAGTTCGGTTATATTTATACCGCCGAATGCGGCGGGTCTCTTTTCGTCTGTTCGATCCATTGTTGTTTTCCAAAACCGCCGCGTCTGCGGCGTATATTTTTTGTTCCTTTAAAAATAATAAATAGCGGGTAATCCAACTCAGAATAACGGAGGTATCATGAGCCGTGACCGTTAAAAGAATAATATATACATGCACCGCTGTCGTAATTGCTATGACAATGCGTATCACGACCGCTGCAGTTGACGGCGGCGAGACCACGGCAATGCCAGCCGCAACCGAAGTACGCACAAATGACATTGACACCTCACGGCAGCTCGAAATGCTTGCTCGTGTTGCGGAAATCGCCGCGAAAGGCAAAAGTTTCCCCGTGCGTGTTGCAGTTTGCGCCGTTTTACTGAATCGTCTCAATGACGCGAAATTTCCAAACACACAGGGAGAGGTAATAATGCAATTCATCGCCATGCGGGATGTATTCGCCCCGCGCACTTCAGCCGAATATGCCACCCTCACGCCGGATGATAGAAGTTTGCGCGCGGCAGCGGCAGCACTTCGCGGCGGCGATCCAACACGTGGTGCGTTGTATTTTACAAACTCGGAAAGTGTTCCGCCCGAAATTCGCGAAAGCGGGAGAATACTTTTTGAGTACGACGGAATGGCATTTTGGCGTTAGTCGGAATCTCAGCAGATCAAGAATTTCAGCATTACGGCGCAACTGTCTCGGCTGTATATAGTATACAACAAATCCCGCCGAATATCAATAGTATTAAGTATTGACAAATGCAAAAAATAGGTCTATAATTATATTGAAGTATTATGTCGTAATGCCGAAAATCCGTGCGGCGGGAACCGCAAAATTTCAGCGCCGCATACAACAAAGCATACGACAGGAAAGACAGGATTAACAATGGATCTTCAAAATATTCTCAAAGATTTGCAAAACTGTCCCTGCGGCAGAGAACATACATGCGCCACAAAAACAGTTGAGATATCAAGCGGCGCGTCGGCTCGCGCGGGTCAAGTTCTCACCGACGCCGGCTTTCCCAATAAGGTTTTATTGGTAGCCGATGAGAACACCATTGCCGCGGCATCACGCGAGGGACTGCTTGAGTCACTGGCGTCATCCGGCTTTGAACTTAAAAAACTTATATACAAAAACATGAAATACGCCCGCATTGAGCAAGTCAACGAAGTAATGGCACTGGCAGGCGATGTTGACGGAATAATTTCGGTCGGCACAGGCTCGCTTAACGATATATGCCGTGTGGCATCACACGAACTCGGCAAAATGTTTTGCATATTCGCAACCGCGCCCTCAATGGACGGCTTTGCCTCCGACACCGCGCCTATAATACAAAACAACTTTAAAATTTCATGGCAAGCAGAACAGCCCGCGGTGATAATTGCGGACACAAAGATCCTTGCCGCTTCCCCTACCGAACTTAAAGCGGCGGGCTTTGGCGACATGGTTGCAAAATACATAGGCGTACTCGATTGGAAAGTTTCAAACCTCCTCACGGGAGAATACTATTGTGACGCCGTGGCGGAACTTACCATGACGGCGGTTAAAAAAATGGTTGCACTTGCCGACAAAGTAACATCAAACGATGAAGAAGCGGCTGGTGCGATAATGGAAGCGCTGGTACTTTCCGGTCTTGCCATGAAGCTTGCGCGTTCATCTCGCCCCGCATCCGGCGCCGAACACGTTGTATCTCATTACTGGGAGTGCTACAAACTCGCGCGCGGGATCTGGCCGGAGTTTCACGGCAAAAAAGTCGGAGTTGCCACACTTCTTATAGACCGTATCTACCGCAACCTTGCCGACAGACTTGAATCCATCACACCCACTGTCGATCCCACCGATTGGGAGGATGTGTACCGTCACTTCTCTCCCGAGCAGATAGACGATGTTAAAAAGCTTAACGCACCCACCATTACCGAGGATATAACGCCGGAGATACTGCGCGACAGATGGAGCGAAGTGCGCCGCCTGATATACGATATCTTACCCGATCCGGAAGCGCTTGAAGATCTTATGAAGCGCGCCGGATGCGCCACTACCCCCGATGAGGTGCATGTCTCACCCGAACTTTTGGCGGACGGCTTACGCTACCACCCCTACATGCGCCACCGAATGCTTATCACACGTCTGCTCCCCATGATAGGAGTCGATCCGATGGATTACATCGATTGATCGCAAGCATTCCCGCGCGATCGCGCCAATCATAAAATAACGAATGAACGAACACAAAAACGAAAGTCTCCGTGCCACGCCACGAGATTTTAATGTGGGACCGAACACTGAGAGCGGAAAACGCGGAAGCATTTTGCGCGCCATAGGTGCCGCCGCAGGTTGGCTTGCGCTTTATTTCGGAATAAGATATACTCTGTCGTTACTGCTTGTTACAGCGTATGCGGTAATATGGACTCTGCTTTTTGGGCCCGATACCGCATACGAGCAGCTGACCTCGGCAAAGATAGGCGAGATAACATTTCTTGAGATCATCCTCTCCACCATAGCAATATTTTCGGCGGTACTGATAATATACCTCATCCGCGACCGCAAATATCCGCGATCGGACAAAGCGGGATTTCGGCGCGGAACCGGAATTCGTAAAATAAGAGTCTCGCTCATCCCGATCCTGACAGTGCTCGGCTTTACACTGAACCTTACCGTATCGCTGGCGTTTGACATATTGCCCATCCCCGAGGAACTCATCGCCGACTATATAGAACAATCCTCCGCTCTCGGTGAAACTTCGCCGCTCTCCGTTATTGCAACAACTATATTCGCGCCGCTGTCCGAAGAACTGGTTTTTCGCGGTCTGCTTGTATCAAGCCTCGGCAGCGCTATGCCAACATGGTCGGTGCTGTTGATATCATCGGCAATATTCGGATTGATACATGGACAGATACTTTGGATATGCTATGCCTTTGTGTTGGGGCTGTACCTCGGCTTTATACGCATCCGCACAGGATCGACCGCGGCGTCTTTTTTACTGCATGCGGCATTTAACGCGTCATCGTTCATCCTGCCGCTTTTGCCGATACCGAACGACGCCTCCTTAACATCGTTGCTTATCATAGCGGCAATGTCGCTCGGCGCATCGGCATTACTGTCTGTGCTTATTATGTACCTGACAAAAAACAGCCAAGCCCGCGCAGGGCGTAAAACCGAGGTGACAAACAATGATATCAGATATTAATACCATTGCCGCATTGAGCGGCCGTTTACTCGGCGTTGACTTTGGCGACCGCCGCACGGGACTTGCCATATCCGATACCGCGGGATTTTTGGCAGGCGGGATAGGAAGCGTAAGCCCCGGCGGAATAGTCGCAACCGCCCGAGAGGTTGCAAGAATAGCCAAAGAACAAGACGCCGTTGCCGCCGTTGTGGGACTTCCCCGCAATATGGACGGCAGCGAAGGCGCACGTGCCGACAGATGCCGTGAATTTGCCGAACTGCTTTCGGAGGAGGCGGGCATTCCCGTTACCATGACGGACGAACGCCTGACCACCGTTGCCGCATCACGCTATCTTAACGAAACCAACACACGCGGCAAGCGCCGCAAAGCGGTAATCGACTCGCTTTCGGCAGAAATAATTCTGCAAAATACTCTTGACAGGATATCCAACCTCAAATCATAAACCGTCACCGCCGACACTCAATTTATAATTAAAAATCACTCTCCGCCGAAATCTTAAGGTTTCGGCGGAGAGTGATTTTTATTTTAACCTTTTATATTTCCGGTATCTCCACCTCGACCTCTTTTCCGAGATCGGCAGAGCGGGCAATGGCATCGATGATAGCCTGATTTATGAGTATCTCAGATGTCGGCACGGGCGCTTTGCCGCGAGTGATGACGGCATCAAGGAAAGAGCGCACCTTACGTTCGACTCTCCCGAGACCTTTAAGCTCAAGTGTGGGCAGAACCGTTTGCACCTGCTGACCGCACACCTCATGATAAAGCGTCATGGGACCGCCGACGGTACCGTTCCAGCACTCGGTGGAGGGAATGCGCAAGCCGCCCTTGGTACCGAGTACTATCGTATCTCCCGAGGTATCCATGTGCATAGCCCAAGAAATGCGGAAGTCGATGACCAAATCATCTTCAAACCGAATAAAAGCGGCGGCAAAATCGTCAACTCCGAATTTTTCCGCCATCTCGGGACGGCTGCCGTAGTACGCGGGATTTTTACCGAAATATGCGGATTTATAACCCGAAACGGTAAGTGGCTTGGGATATCCCAACGCGCGCAGCATCATATCAAGCGAATAACAACCTATATCGCCAAGAGCGCCTATACCCGCCGTATCGTCCCTGATAAATGTATCCTTGCCGTCACGACAGGGAATGCCGTGGCGACGACCGCCGCCTGTTTGAATGTAGTATATCTTGCCG
>CAZISZ010000098.1:0-6469 GCA_964542035.1 uncultured Ruminococcus sp.
GATAGAGTTGTCCACTATCTCGTTTACGAGATGGTGCAAACCGCGTACCGAGGTCGTACCGATGTACATACCGGGGCGTTTACGCACCGCGTCAAGTCCCTCAAGGACCTGAATTTGGTTTTCCGTATACGCCTCGTCCGCAACAACGGTATCCGGCACCGCGTCCTCCGGGTCGAGCGCCGCCTTTGCGGCTTCGATATCAAGCTCGCCCTCTGTCTCGGTGTTGATATCCACCGCTTCAAGATTCGCCGTCTCTTCGGCGATCGGGGTCTTTTTTTCTTCACTCATTATGCTTTTTTATCTCCGTATATGTTGTATCTTTTTTATTTTTAAATCCTAATATCCGTAATTTTACTGCCAAGTCCATTAATCCCGAGGCATTATTACGCGTCTCCGTCAATGCCCTCTATCCGTTTTTGCAACGACGCCGCGGAAAATTGGGAAAAGCACACTCTCGTTTCTCCGCGTTCGCGGTAGACCACAAAGGATTTCGGGATCTCCTCCCCCGCCGATTCCACAGCGCCGCGGCGCTGCGCCGCCGCGAGATACTTTCTCGTTACTCCCGAAACGGTGGTAGCGTCGGCGTCGAATATGCCGAATATGTTTTTAACTCTTATATTTTTGTTATTGCCTATGTTAAGGTACATTTATCCCCCTCGCGGAGCGGCAAAAAACTTCCCGCCGCGACTTTTATGATGTTGGCGCCGAGGTATTCCGCGCCGCCGTCCCCCACCCGCTCGGTACAGGTAGTTAAAATTATCTGCCCGCGGCGCATACGCTCGGCAAGATACGCTCGTCGTCCCGCGTCCAATTCCGAAAACACGTCGTCAAGCAAAAACACCGGCTCCTCGCCGCTGTCGCGGCAGGATATCGCGCCCTCGGCAAGTTTCAGGGCAAGCGCCAGCGAGCGTTGCTGTCCCTGAGAGGCAAACTGCCTTGCATTCCTGCCGTTTATCGTTATCTCTATATCGTCCTTATGCACGCCGATAGGAGTGGATCCGAGTGCTATCTCCCGTTCGGGATCTCGCGCAAGCGCTTCGAAATATGCAGTTTCGCAGGCGGCGCTGTCACGCAGTATCGCTTCTTCGATTTTGGCGGATGAGATGTACCTCACACCGGGCGTTTCGCGACCGTCCGTCATCTCGGCAAAGCACCGCAAAAGCTCGTTCTCCACCGCGTCGAGATACCTCAGCCTTGCGCCCGTCAGCGCCGCCGCTTCGTGAGCAAGCGAGCGCGACCACATTTCCGCCGTTGCCTCGTATATTTCCCGTCCGCCGGGCAACTGCGCCCCGCGCACAAGCTTATTTCGTTGTGCGAGTATATGGTTATATCTTTGCAGCGAGTGCATGTACATTGGTCGCAGTTGCGATATTGCCACGTCCAGGTACTGCCGCCGCATAGCCGGACCCTCTTTTATTATATTTAAGTGTTCGGGACAAAACAGCACCGCGCGAAACAAGCCTATAAGTTCGCTCATTCGCGTAATTTTAACGCCGTTTTTGCTCACGCGGCGGCTCTTATCGCGTGAAAACTCCATTTCTATCCTCTGCGAGCGCAGCGAATCGGCAAAGCCGAGTTCCACCTTTGCGCTTTTGGAGTCAAAGCGCAAAAAATCCGATTCGTGAGCGCCGCGAAAGGATTTGCCGATGGCGGCGAAATACACCGCCTCAAGCAGATTTGTTTTGCCCTGCGCGTTATCGCCGAGCAATATGTTTACCCCGGGTGAAAATTCTACCCGACAGGTCTCTATATTTCTGAAATTCTCTGTCGAGACAAATTCACATTTCATTTTTTTAATCTCGGGTGACGTTTTTGCGTTATCGAATGTTCGCACCCCGACGGTGAGAAATTGCGGGTTCGCATCCCTCTGTATCAATACACTTGAGTGCGGAACATTTTGTTTTTTTATTCTTTGGGTGACGTTTTGCGTTATCGAATGTTCGCACCCCCGGCGGTGGGGAATTGCGAATTCGTATCCCTCTATACCAATCCGTTTGAGTGCGGAACATTTTGTTTTTTTATTCTTCGGGTGACGTTTTTGCGTTTTCCGATGTTCACACTACGATGGTATGGAATTTCAAATTCTTATCTCACTGCGTCGATACCGCGTTACGGAACATTCGTTTTTGTTTTTTCGGTGAGCGGTTGCCGTCAATTTTGCATTCTGACGGGCAAAAGGAAGTATATCTCGTCCTCGTCGGGTGTACCGTCCACCACCGGTATCACGTTAACGCTCGTAAGCGGAGTGGAGAGTTGCAATTCGACCTCTTCGGTGGTACAGGATCTCACCGAATCGATAAGATACTTATTGTTAAACGCTATCACCAAATCTCCGCCGTCATGATTTACGGGTATTTCATCGTAACTCGAACCGAGCGAAGATTCCGCGGTGATCTTAAGCAGACCGCTCTCAAGCGTCAGTTTAACATAAGCACGTCCCGCTCCTATTATCTTCTCCTCGGTAACGATAGCCGCCTTTTCAAGCGCCATCATAAGCTCGTCGCGCGGGCATCTTATTACTATTCGGTGATTTTGTATGATGATTCTGTCGTAATCGATGTACTCGCCCTCGATAAGTCGGGTAAAGAATATCAAATCGTCAATAAGGTACACCATATGCTTGCGGCTCATATAGACGGTAATATTCACGTCCTCGTCTGGGAGCATGCGGTAAAGCTCGTTTACCGTTTTTTGCGGAACGACAAACGCAAAGTGCAGCGCCGAGTCGTCTCCCTCGATATGACCGAGGTCTATATGCCGCACAACCTTTGCAAGTCTGAAGCTGTCGCACGCGACCGCCAGCATCTCGCCGTCGTTGATTCTGAAGTAGGTACCGTTGAATATTATTCTCTGATCGTTCACCGCCATGGCGTATCCGACCTTATTTATAACCTCTCTCAGTGTACGCGAGGGGACGGTATAACCGAGTTCGGTTTTTAGCGGCGGCAATGTGGGAAAATCGCCCGCAGGTAATGCCGTCATTCTGTAATTCGACTTACCGCTGGTTATGGAAACGGCAAGCTTATCGCTTACGTTCAAAGTTATCTCCTCGCCGTTCATAACTTTTACCGATTGCAAAAACTTTTGGGCGTTTATAACACAACTGCCGCCTTCCAGTACGTTGGCTTGGATGGATGTTCGCACGCCCTTTTCAAGGTCGTAAGTGGTCAGCACTACGTTTGACGGTGCTTCGGCTTCAAAAAGAATGCCCTCAACCGCCGCTATATTTGACCGTGAGCCGGATGTGGCGCACATAAGCGGTGTTACGCAGTTTATAATTTCCTGTCTGTTAAACACTATCTTCATGTCTATTCTCCTTTTTTAATACTCGTGTGGCGTATATGCGATAGCCGATGTTTATACCCCGATGGTATAGAAAATCAAATTTATATCTGTCCATATCAATACAGTTGAGTACGGAACATTCGGTTATTCATTAAGTCCCGGGTGGCGTATATGCGATAGCCGATGTTTATACCTCGATGGTATGGAAAATCAATTTCATATCTGTCTGTATCAATACAGTTGAGTACGGAACATTCAGTTATTAATTAAGTCCCGGGTGGCGTATATGCGATAGCCTATGTGTCCCCCAAAAATGATATGGAACATCGAATCAATATCTGCCTGTTTCAATACCGTAAAGCGGCGGAACATTTTTAAACGACGAATTACGCTCTGTCGCGGGTGCAAATGAATACCGGGCGAGCAGCCTAAAGATAAAAACCGATACAGAGACAAACGAGACAGTAACGAAATACGCACTGTGGTGGGCGTCCCGCAAATGGGTCGCACGCGCGAAAAAACCTAATGAATTAAATCATATTTTCAGTAGTAACAGTAGTAGGGCCTGTGGAAAATGTGGAAAAGTGTGAGGAAAAACTTGAATGAGGGACATGCACGCACCGAAAAACGCCGAAATATGCCCATATTTGCCCCGAAAAACGCAAAGCGGAGACATAATGTCCCGCATTTTTTCTTTCGACTCTCCAACCCGGATATCCACATCCGGGCTGTTAAGAGCTTGTGGAGAGCCGATTCGGTTTTCCACACCCCGAATTTTCACACGGAAAGCTTTGTGCCGTCTCCCGCGACCTCTTTCAGCATTGTGTTGATGTCCGAAGCAAGGGCTGCGTCGGTGCGCAGGCGCTTTTCAACCGCTTCGCATGACGCCATTATAGTTGTGTGATCCCGTCCGAACAGGCGACCGATATTGGGCAGTGACATTTCCGTCACCTTACGTATCATAAATATCGTTATATGTCTTGCCTGCGCTATTTCGCGAGTGCGTCGTGTACCGAGCAGATCTTCTTTCGGTATGCCGTATTTGCGAAAAACCGCCGCGTAGATCTTGTCTATCGTCACGCTTACGGGCTCGTCGCCGCCCAGCAACTCGGAAATGCACCCGCGCGCCATATCCATCGATATCTCCTTGCCGGAGATAAACGCAAGCGCGCCGAGTTTTTTTATCGCGCCCTCTATCTGGCGCACGTTTGAACGCAGGTTTTCAGCGAGAAAGTTGAGTACCTCGTCGGGGAGGATGATATTTACCTGATCCGCTTTGTTTTTGATGATTGCAATGCGAAGTTCAAGGTCCGGCGGCTGAATATCCGCCAAAAGTCCCCATTCAAAGCGGGTCTTAAGTCGTTCTTCAAGCGTTTTTATTTCGCGCGGCGGACGGTCGGATGTTAAAATTATCTGTTTGTGTTCCTCGTAGAGCGCGTTGAAGGTATGAAAAAATTCTTCCTGCGTCGATTCCTTACCCGCGATGAACTGGATATCGTCGATAAGCAGCATATCGCATGAGCGGTATTTGTTGCGAAATTCCGCCGGTTTTTGCTTTGAGATGGAGGCTATCATCTGGTTGGTGAAATCCTCGCCTTTGATGTAAATTATCTCGGCGCCGGGATTTTTCTTTTTCACCTCGTTGGTGATGGCGTAAAGCAGGTGGGTCTTGCCGAGCCCGGAGGGACCGTATATAAACAGCGGGTTGTAGTTCATGGCGGGTGCGGCGGCTACCGCGGTTGCGGCGGCGTGCGCAAACTTATTTGAGTTACCCACCATAAAGTTATCGAATGTGTATTCGAAATTATACGGCGGCATGGTGGATCCGAGATACCCCACTGAGGATTCCGCCGCTTTCGGCGCCGGCTCGGGTTCTTTTTTGGCGTACGGATCGTCAAGTATCAGCTGTACGTCTATCTCAAAGCCGAGTATATTTTGAAAACGCGTTTTTATATCGTCTATGTATCTGCTTAAAATAACATCGCGCTTAAACGGCGATTGTATTGACAGGGTAAGTTCGCGTCCCGCAAATGAGACCACCTCTACCTTGCCGAACCATAAATTTATCGTTTCGGAGGAAAGCTTGTCGTGAAATGACTCGCGCACCAGCTCCCAGACCTCACTCATGTCGTCGTAATATGCCATTGAAGACCTCTGCTTTCTCTTATTTATATTATTATATCATATAATTAAGAAATATGCAAGAAAAAACGCCGATTTCCTTTGACATTCGGCTGAAAAAATGATATAATAGAAGCCAAATACACAGGGGAGTCGCGCCGGTGCGCCGAACAGCACGCCGCGCGGCGGAAAACGCCCCGCAAACATTGAAAAATACCCAAAAGAAAGGAACTTTCGCCGGGGCGAAAGACCGGGACTTTTAAATGATACTTTACAACACACTTACGCGTGAGCGCGAGGAATTTGTTCCCAACGAGCCGGGCAAGGTGAAAATGTACACCTGCGGTCCCACCGTTTATCATTACGCGCATATAGGTAATCTTCGATCCTACATCATGGAGGATATTCTGCAAAAATATCTCGAATATTCGGGTTATGACGTTACCCGTGTGATGAACATTACCGACGTTGGGCATCTGACGAGCGACGGCGATACCGGAGACGATAAAATGCTTAAGGGCGCACGCCGCGAGCACAAAACCGTGATGGAGATAGCAAAATTCTATACCGACGCGTTTTTCGACGATTGCCGCGCACTGAACATCAAAAAGCCGGGCGTGGTACAGCCCGCAACCGGTTGCATCGCCGAATTTATCGAAATGATAAGATCGCTGATGGATAAGGGGTATGCCTACGAGGCGGGTGGAAATATCTATTTTGATACTTCAAAACTTGAAAAATATTATGTTTTTCACGATTTTACCGAAGACGATCTGGCTGTCGGCGTTCGTGACGGCGTTGAGGCGGACGGCAACAAACGCAACAAAGCGGATTTTGTTTTGTGGTTTACAAAGTCAAAATTCGATTCTCAGGAACTTAAATGGGAAAGCCCTTGGGGCGTAGGTTACCCCGGGTGGCACATAGAGTGCTCCGCCATTGCCGTTAAGTATCTCGGCGAGCGGATGGATATCCACTGCGGCGGTATCGACAACGCTTTCCCGCACCACACCAACGAGATAGCGCAAAGCGAGGCGTATCTCGGGCACAAATGGTGCAATTATTG
>CAZISZ010000099.1:0-6396 GCA_964542035.1 uncultured Ruminococcus sp.
GGTGCAATTATTGGTTCCACGTGCTGCACCTCAACACAAAAAGCGGTAAAATGAGTAAGTCGAGCGGCGAGTTTTTAACCGTTTCTCTTTTGCGTGAAAAAGGATACGACCCGCTGGCGTATCGCTTCTTCTGCCTGCAATCGCACTACCGCAAATCGCTCGTTTTCAGTTACGAAAATCTGGATAACGCCATGACGGCTTACAAAAAGCTGGTGCAAAAGGTGGCGGGGCTGATAAGCAAAAACGAAAAGTCGCCCGCCGAGGTCGATGAGGCGGAGCTCACCGCGCTCCGCGCGCGTTTCTGCGAGGCACTGGATAACGATCTCAACACATCCCTTGCCGTGACCGCGGTGTACGATGTGCTTAAAGCGAAAACCAACGCAGCAACAAAGCTTGCCGCGATAGACGATTTCGACCGCGTGCTCTCTCTTTCCCTGACCGACGCGGCGCGCGCGCAATTTGCCGAAGAGGCGAAGCGGCGCGAGGAGGCTGCGGCAGCCGCGGCGGCGGCGCATGCCGGAGATCCGGAGGCGAGAGAGATCGAAGATCTCATTGCCGCCAGAGTGGCAGCCAAAAAAGCCAAAAACTTTGCCGAGGCAGATCGTATCAGAGATGAACTTGCCGTCCGAGGAATCGTTATAGTCGATACTCCCGCGGGTCCGACATGGCACAGGCAGTAAAAGCAAAAAAGTAAGATAATGAAAAAACTATTTGAAAAGTATCGCGAGCTTATCGTCTACGTGATAGTGGGATTGCTTACAACGGTGGTCGCTTACGGCGTTCGTTTTGCCGTGCTCTATCCGGTTGCCGCCGCGCTCTCGCTTTCGCTTGACGATAACGGCGATATCAGAGTGAGCGTTCTTCGCACGGTTGCCATCAGTATCGGTTGGGTCGCCGGTGTGATATTTGCCTATTTTACCAACAAAAAATTCGTTTTTCGCGACAAAGTGAGCGAAAAACGGGCGGTTATTCGTCAGTTTTTTAAGTTTGTGGCTTCAAGAGTCGGCACATATTTCGTTGAATGGGGAATAGGCGTGTTGGCTCCCATGCTCCTTATCTCCTGCGGTTTTGGAGGATTTAAATTTATCATCAATATCGACGCCGATATGTTTGCAACGCTTATATCCGTTGTTGTCGTTACGGTGCTCAATTATATTCTCAGCAAACTGTTGGTGTTTAAAAAAGAAAAGTAATATAATTAAAAAAATCGGTCTGTCTGCAGCTGACCGATTTTTTGTATTTGCCGACCGAAACTTTCTTGCATGTAAGTGATGTAATTTGCTTTGCACGCGCGGAGGGGAGAGTTATTTGTTATTGAATTTTTTTTGAGGCTTTTGTTCCGGAGAGTACGGTTTGGACACAAAAGTATTGCCGCGCGATTGTTATTAATTTTTGTACAAAACGGTAAAATCCCCGCAGAATCGGCGAAAAATAAAAGAAAATGCGACGATTTTGCGTATATAATTAAAAAAGGTATTGAAATCGGTCGCGATTATTGATATAATATAAGCGGATAAATACGCCCGGAGAAACATTTAATGAAGCGATTTGCGGCTTTTTTGCTTGATCTCATCACCGTCGTAATTCTTGCGGCGGGTGTGATGTACATAGTTTCCGTTATTGCGGATTACGACGGTTACACCTCAAAAATGGAGGCTGTATATGCCGACGCGGAGGAGCGGTACGGTACCGACCTCGGTATAAGCGAAAGCGAATATATGGCGCTTGACGAGGACGCGCGCGCGCGTTACGACGCGGCGGCTGCCGAACTTAATTCGGACGCTGAGGTCATGCAGCTCTATTCGATGGTAATGAACCTTACCGTTATGATGATATCCGTATCCCTGCTCGTGTCGATAATGACGTTTGAATTTGTTGTGCCGCTTTTGCTCGGCAACGGTCAAACGATAGGCAAAAAAATATTCGGTCTTTGCGTGTGCCGCACCGATCATGTGCGGGTCACGCCCGTTGTTATGCTTATCCGTACCCTGCTCGGCAAATTCACCATCGAGGCAATGGTGCCCGCTCTCCTGATGCTTATGATCATCTTCGGTTCGGGCGGCATTATCGGAATGGCGGTTATTCTTGCCATCGCCGTTTTGCAGGCGGTGCTGATTGCGGCAACAAAAACTCATTCGGCAATACATGATCTTTTGGCTACCACCTGCGTTGCGGATATGACGAGTACGCGCATTTTCGACGATGAGGCGGCGCTTGTAGATTACAAATGCCGTCTTGCGAGGTATGAGGACGGGCGCGACCGCAACTCGCAATGATCGCGAGTGCGTAAAACTTCCTATTTAAATATATATAATTAAATGCGTAAAAGCCGAACAATGACGGTGATGGGCAAAGATCTTCGTCATAATATCGATTGATTTGACGCGCGGAATAAGCAAATTTTAAAATATGAAGTTCTTCGCCATCGGGGTATAAAGTTCGGAGAACGATAAAACGTCACCCGATGGGTAAAAGAACTGAATGTTCCGCACCCAACTGTATTGACAAAGAAAGATAAAAAAATGAAATTCTCCGCCATCGGGGTATAAAGTTCGGATAACGATAAAACGTCACCCGAGGGGTAAAAGAACTGAATGTTCCGCACCCAACTGTATTGACAAAGAAAGATAAAAAAATGAAATTCTCCGCCATCGGGGTATATAGCTCGGAGAACGATAAAACGTCACCCGAGAATTAAAGAAAGGAAAAAGGAATGAAGATCGTTTTACGGAATGTATCAAAGATTTTCCCGAGTAGAAACAAAAAATCAAACGAGGAGGTCGTTGCCGTCAATAATTTCGATATCGAAATACCGGACGGTAAGCTGATAGGTCTTTTGGGTCCGTCGGGATGCGGCAAAAGCACAACGCTTTACATGATCTCCGGTCTTCAGGCACCTACAGCCGGACAGATATTCTTCGGAGAGGACGACGTTACCGAGCTTTCGCCCGAAAACCGCGGCGTGGGACTTGTGTTCCAAAACTATGCGCTTTACCCTCACCTTACGGTAAAGCAGAATATACTCTTCCCGTTGCAAAATCTTAAGGGAGCCGATAAACTCACAAAGGACGAAATGCTCGATCGCACGCTTGAGGCGGCGAGACTTGTCCAGATAGACGATCTGCTTGAGCGTAAGCCCAGCGAGCTTTCCGGCGGTCAGCAGCAGAGAGTTGCAATTGCCCGCGCGCTTGTAAAAATGCCGCGCGTTTTGCTGCTTGACGAGCCGCTCTCAAACCTTGACGCGCGCCTTCGCTTGCAAACGCGAGAGGAGATACGCCGCATTCAGCGCGAAACAAAGATAACCACCGTATTCGTAACGCACGACCAAGAGGAATCCATGAGCATTTCGGATATGATAGTGGTTATGAAAAAGGGCGTGGTGCAGCAGGTAGGTAAGCCGCAGGACGTTTACGACGATCCCGCAAACCTGTTTGTGGCAAAGTTCCTCGGTACTCCCCCCATCAACGTTTTTGAGGGCAGGGTTGCGAACGGTCGCCTGTTTATAGGCGCGGAAGACGTTATGGCGGTGCCCGGCGCGCCGGACGGCGATGTGTACGCCGCAATACGTCCCGAGGGATTTGTGCTTGACGCCGACGGTCCTTTCGGATGCGAGTTGACCGGCGTTGACGTTATGGGACGCGACGTGAGCGTGGTCTCCCGCCATCCCGCCGCGCAAACACCCGTGGTGCGCTCGATCATAGCCGCGGAAAACCGCGTGGACGAGAACGCCGATACGGTTCGTTTTTCGCTTAAACCCCACAAAACATTTATCTTTGACAGGACTACCGAGGAAAGGATAAGATTCGGGGTGTAAAAATGGAAAGAAAAAATCAATATAAGGCGTGGCTGTATCTTTCTCCGGCTATCGTCCTTTTGCTGATATTTACCGTTTGGCCGATAATAAACACGGTTCGCATGGCTTTTCTTGAGGGTTACAGCGGACTTGAGGCGGTCGGCGGAGCCGGTTTTAAATTCGGCTTTGGCAATTTTGTTAAAGTCGTGCAGTATAAGAGATTTTTAAATTGCCTTGGCAATACTCTTATCCTTTGCGTTACGACCGTGCCGATCTCCACGATACTTGCATTGCTTATTGCGGTTGGACTTAACTCCATAAAGAAATTTCAAAAGATACTTCAAACGATATTCTTTTTGCCCTATGTTACAAACTCCATAGCCATCGGCATGGTGTTTGCCGCAATGTTTAATATCGTCGGCAGCTTTTTCGGTACCGAAAACGAGATAATCGTTACCGCGGGTATCATAAACAATATCATTCAGTTCTTCGGCGGCGAACCCGTGAACTGGATAAACGCAGGCTCCACCAAGACCGCAAACATGGTGGTTATGATAATATATATCGTATGGAACGCCCTGCCCTTTAAGATACTCGTGCTTCTC
Source organism: uncultured Ruminococcus sp. (assembly GCA_964542035.1). GTDB lineage: Bacteria > Bacillota > Clostridia > Oscillospirales > CAG-272 > CAG-390. Next base: position 4,399 of record CAZISZ010000099.1, read on the forward strand.
GGCGGTCTTCAAAGCATAAACCGCCAGTATTACGACGCCGCGCGGATCGACGGTACCTCGCGCGGAAGAATATTTGCAAAAATCACCGTACCGTTGCTCTCCCCGATGATAGCGTATGTCGTTATCACCGGTTTTATCGGCGGATTTAAGGAATATACCAGCATCGTCGGTATATTCGGCGAAAATATGGGTCCGCCCGACGCCGAGGGCAGACTTAACACCATGGTCGGCTTTATCTACAAAGCCCTTGAGGAGGGCAAGGAGGGACGCGCCAGTGCGGCGGCTCTTATCCTGTTTGTGATAATTTTGGCTGTAACTCTTGTAAACCTCGCGGTAAGCAAGAAGAAAGTTCATTATTGAGGTGCGATATGTCGGATAAAAGCTCTGTCGTAATGCACGAAAGAAATATAGCAAAGATCTCCGCAAGTCAAAAAGCGGGCAAGATCTTTGTAAAGACCTGCACATATCTGTTCCTTATAGCTGTGGCGATCTCGGTGCTGTTTCCCTTTTATTGGATGGTAAACTCATCGCTCAAGTCGCTCTCCGAGTATAAGGAGGCGGTGCCTACATTTTGGCCGCGCCGTGTGCTGTTTTCCAACTACGCCCAAGCGTTTACCGAGGCAAACCTCGGGCGGCTGTTTTTGAATACTGCTTATGTCGGTATAGTTTCAACCATACTCTCGCTCATCATTACCGTGCTTTCGGCGTTTGCGTTTGCACGCCTTGAGTTTAAGGGCAAGGATCTTATGTTCTCCGCTTTGCTTGCCACAATGATGATCCCGGGCGAGCTGTTTACCATCACAAACTACATAACCGTTACCAACTTCGGGTGGAAAAAGACATTTACCGTTCTTATAGTGCCCTTTTTGGTGAGCGTGTTTTACATTTACCTTTTGCGGCAAAACTTTTTGCAGATACCGAACGAACTCTATCTTGCCGCAAAGGTTGACGGGACGAGCGACCTTAAGTACCTTTGGAAGGTAATGATACCTCTCTCCCTCCCCACGCTGATCTCCATTACGATACTTAAAATGATGGGCGCGTGGAACTCTTACATGTGGCCGCGACTTGTTGCAAACGACGAGGCGCATCAAATGATAACAAACGGTCTTCGCAGCGCATTTACCGATACCACGGGTGACGTTAACTACCCTGTGCAGATGGCTGCGGTCGCGCTTGTGTCTTTCCCGTTGTTTTTGGTGTTCCTGTTTTTGCGTAAGTATATCATGCAGGGCGTCAGCCGCAGCGGTATCAAAGGATAATAACGCAATTACCCGGGTGACGCTTTTGCGTCATCCGGGATGCGGGTGCGCGGCAAGGAAAATTTCCGCGCGGCGCATTAACCCGACGATCGTGTAACACCCGATAGTTTATAACGGATCCGGAAAGGTCTTGTTATACTATATATATATTTTCAGGAGGAAAATCATCAAATGAAAAGAATCCAGGCATTAATTTTGGCAGTGATCATGATTGCAGCGGTCGTGGCATTGCCGGCGTGTGGTCAGCAAAAGGCTCTCCCCAACTTTGAGGTTCCGGAGGGCGGATATGATGGCAGCGAGGTTACCATCACATTCTACCACACAATGGGCTCCAACCTTTCGGATGTCCTTGACCTCTATATCGAAGAGTTTAATAAACTCTACCCCAACATTCACATCGATTCCCAAAAGATCGGCGGCTATGACGACGTAAGAAACCAGATCGCCACCGAGATCACCACAAAGAGCCAGCCCAACATTGCGTACTGCTACCAAGACCACGTGGCTCTTTACAACCTTTCCGGCGTTGTTGCCACTCTCGATAATCTTATCGACAGCGATATTACGGTTACACGCGCCGACGGTACCACCGAGCAGCTCGGTCTTACCGATGAGCAGAAGTCGGATTTCATTGAGGCTTACTATGAAGAAGGTCGTCAGTTCGGCGACGGTCTTATGTACACAATGCCTTTCTCCAAATCCACCGAAGTGCTTTACTACAACAAGACATTCTTTG
>CAZISZ010000100.1:0-6369 GCA_964542035.1 uncultured Ruminococcus sp.
TCATCACGCGGAGCCATGGTCTTGGTAAGTCCCGCAGAGGTTACAACGGGTTTTACATCGTCTTCATGCCACTCGCGGCAGGTAACGATTTTGGTGCGGTCGCGCCAGTCGTTCACCTCGGCACTGCCGCGGCGACCCGTCATGTAAAAGCGCGGCAGGCTGATAAAGTGAGAGGTGCCAACCTCAATGCGAGCGTCAAGTCCGCCTTCGAAATAAAGGTCAAGCTTAAATCCGTCATCGACTTCGTCGTTGGTTATATGCTCAAGGCGGCAAAAGATGCTTTCGATCTTTCTGTCGTAAACGATGCCGAGCATTTGGTCGATAAGGTGGATGCCCCAGTCGTAGAGCATTCCGCCGCCGTGCTCTTTTTTACCTCTCCAGTCGCCCGGAATTCCGCGCGAACCCTGATAGCGGGATTCAACGCCGAAAACATCGCCGAGCACTCCGGAGGCGTAGACCTGTTTCATCATCAGGTAATCTATATCCCAACGGCGATTTTGGTGCACGGTAAATAGACGACCGGTCTCCTTGGATACCTCAAGTACCGAATCGAGTTCCGCAAGCGTTATGGTTACGGGCTTTTCGCTTATAACATGCTTGCCGGCGCGCATGGCGCGAATGGCAAGGGGAGCGTGAAGTTCGTTGGGGACCGCAATGGTTACAAAAGCCACGGCGGGATCTTCAAGCACAGCCTCAAAAGATGGGTATGCGTGAATGCCGCGTTCTTCGGCAAGAGAGGCGCGTTGCGGGTCTATATCGTAAATACCGGTAAGGTAAGCCACATCGCTTTCAAGCAGATGGCGTGTATGCCAGCCGCCCATTCCGCCGTAGCCGATAACGGCACAGCCGAGCTTTGTTTGCATATTATTGTCACTCATTGTATTTTTCCTTTCGATCAAGAGGGCGCTCCGATGAACTCCCTTTTGTACTGAATACATTATAAGACAATTTATGCTGAATTTCAAGACAAAATTGGTCTTTTTAGGGACAAATATTGTTGCGAGCGAATGATATCTTAATTATATCAAGCTCCGGCGCGCCAAGCGTCGAAAAATCCCACGCGGTCGAGCATAAAACAACGCAGGCTGCAAAATGCATCTATCTCGGGTGCTTCGGCAGACGCGGCGGAGGTTATATCCGCATAGAGCGCCGAATTTTCGTGTGCCATTGCTTCCAGTTTGCGGTTAAGTTCTTCGGGGTGAAGGTCGCCGTCTCCGCATACCGAAACCACCACTATCGGGCACGAGTATCGGCTGCGCAGTTCGGTTATCAGGCGGCTGTATTCGTCAACTATCTCCGGAATGGTGTGCACGCCCGCGCGCAGATCCGTTTCGCCGAGGGCGATGAGTATCTTTGACGGCGCAAGCTCGCCTATACAGGACTCGGCAAGAGCCGCGGCATCAAAAACCGAAAGTTCGTAAAGGCTGCGGTTGTATATCTTGCGGTCAAATCCGAATGTCTGTTGCAATTCTCCTGCCGGAATATCCTTTGCAAAGCTTGAGCCGAATATCACAACTCCGCCCGCGGGGGCTACTTTGTTGAGTGCTGCGTACTCGTGCAGATCTCTGCTGTATACATTATCATTTGCGGATCTCATAATTTTCATTTCTCCTTTTGGATATATTCTTATGCCGCATTGCGAGCTGTTTTGTCGGCGGGCTTGGCGGTTTTGCTTTTTGCCGATGCCGCGGCGGTGCGGCGGTCTATCGCGCGGTTGCGGAAGTACACCGCAATTCCGATCGATACCATGAGGATATTGAGTACGTATGAAAGCATCACATACCAACGCACGGTGACGTACCAAGGCTGCGGTGCATTTGACGCGATAAGCGTAAATTTGCCGATCATGGCAAATATATAACCCGTCCAAATAAGTGAATAAAACGGCAGGCTTATGCTTTTTGCTGTGCGAGCTTTCCAAGCTTTTGCGATGTTGAGGGGCCATGATATGCCAAAGCATATAACCATCAAGGCTTCCATAATGCTGACGAATGTTTCCATAGTGATCTCCGTTTTCGGTTTTGTTTTTTGTTGTGTCATCATTCTACCATCTACCGCTTTAAAAGTAAATCCATTTGAAATTAAGGAACGCGAAAAGCTCGGCGGCGATTTTTTTACTTACAAAAGGCGATAAGTTTTGCTTTCGCTATTTTCAAAACAGTCGAGATGTGATATGATATATAATAGGAAACAATTTATCGAAAAGGAGCGAAAATATGAGACGGGAAAAACAAAACGGCGGCAGCAGGATAGGCAGAGAAATACTCGGCGTTATGTTGCTTTTATCCACCGCGCTGACCGTTACCATAGCCGTTATAAGCATTTTCGTAAACCTGCGCACCGAGGAGCGACGTTTGGATCAAAATCTGCAAAACATAGCGCAGGCGGTGGCGCATTCCGGTACGACGTTTGACGACGAGTTGGCTGTGCCCTACCTTGATTCGCTTAAGAGCGCTTTGTCGAATATTGATGTAATATCCGTTGTAAGTGCCGATGGGGAGAGACTTTACCACACCACTCACTCACTGATAGGAAGTAAATACGACGGAACCCTCCCGGATTTTTCCTCCGGCGAGTTGCTTGTTACCGACGATACGGGACCATCCGGCTCGCAGCGGCGCGCCTACGCGGCAATATACGGTACCGACGGCGATTACCGAGGTTTTGTAATGGCGGTAATGCTGAAAGAGAATATAAATAAAATGATCCTACGTACCGTGCTTATTCATCTTGTTTCGGCGGCGCTTGTGCTTTTGCCGACATTGGGACTTGCGGCTAAGCTCTCCCTGCACATAAAGAAAAAACTCAACGGATACGAGCCGGATGTGTTTGGCGCAATGTTTACCGTGCGCGAGAATATTTTGGAAGCGCTTGAGGAGGGAATAGTAGCATTTGACGGCAATTGCCAAACGATATACCTCAGTTCTTCCGCCAACGAGATGTTGGACGGCGATATCCCGCCAGAGATGACAAAACTTGCGGGCGAGGTTATGGGCGACGGTCAAAAGCGCGGCGGTATCAACCTGCGCGGGCAAAACGGCAGTGAACTTATAGCCGATCTTTTACCCGTCGGCAGCGGCGAGCGTCCTGCCGGAGCTTTGTGCATACTGCGCGACCGCACCGAGTTTACCAAACTTATGGAGGATCTTTCGGGCATACGTTATATGGTTGAAAGTATGCGAGCCAACAGTCATGATTTTATAAACAAACTTCACGTTATATTGGGACTTGTGCGAATGGGCGAAAACGACCGTGCGGTTGAGTATATCATGGGCGTGACCTCAATACAGCAAACGGTTATAAACAATATAGCGAAAAATATAGAGGATCCCTCGGTGGCGGCTTTGCTTATCGGCAAATACGCGCGCGCGTCCGAGCTGAATATTCGTTTTAAGCTTGTTCAGGGCAGCCGTCTCTCGCGTGCCGATATATATATTCCGTCCGGAGATCTTGTTACCATTATAGGAGACCTTACAGACAATGCGCTTGACGCCGTAAACGCTCGGCGTGAAGGCGATTCGCCGCGCGAACTGAATGTGGGAATATTCACGACACCGCACGCATTGCTGATTAACGTTGACGATACCGGCGGCGGCGTCGCGCCCGAGGTGATAGACGATATCTTTAAGGACGGAGTTACCACCAAAGGAGAGGGACACGGTAAGGGGCTTTATATAGTCAGCGAATTGGTAAAACGTTACGGCGGCAGGATAAGCGCAGAATCGGAGCCGGGAGTAGGGGCGTCTTTTACCGTTACGATGACGGATGACGGCGGCGTATCCGCGAGAGAGGAGTGATAGCTGTGTATGATGTACTTATAGTTGAGGACGATCCTATGGTCGCCATGATAAATCGGCAATATGTATCGGCAGATCGCCGTTTTCATGTGGCGGCGGTATGCAGGGACGGCGCGTCGGCGCTTGAATATCTTTCCGACCCGTCTCACACAGTGCATTTGGTGATACTGGATATCTATATGCCGCATATCGGCGGGCTTGAACTTTTGCGCCGCATGCGCGAATCGGGGCTGGATGTGGCGGTTATCGCCGTGACCGCCGCCAATGATGCGGCGACTATAGAAAGCGCATTGGCTTACGGAGTTGTGGATTATCTTATCAAGCCGTTTGAAGCGAGCAGGTTTGCCAAAGCGCTTGAAACATTTCACAGCCGCCGCGCGGCGTTGCATGAGATGGATGTGCTGAGTCAGGAGCATGTGGACGCGATGATGGGTGGGCGTACGCGCGCAGCCATTGCCGCGGAACTGCCCAAAGGAATACAGGACAGAACTCTTGAAACGATATGCGATCATCTTCGCGCGTACAATAACCGCGAGCTTACGGGCGAGGAGATAGCAGACAGCGTTGGGCTTTCCCGAGTAACGGTGCGGCGGTATATGGGTTACCTCATCGAGTGCGGAAAGGTCAGCGGCAGAATGAATTACGAAACCGGCGGCAGACCCTGCATGATGTATAAGCTGGTGTAAGGCGATTGTAAAATGAAAAAGAAAAATGATGTCCCAAATGCCGATCGGCATTTGGGACATCATTTAATATGCATTAAAACTTTTGCTGTTTACACCATATTTTCATTACAAGTTTGTGTGGGAGGATTTTGGTAAGAAGTACCTGTCCCCTTATCATCGCTCCGCAAATCGAAACGTCGCGACCTTTTTTCATATCTCGCAGGGCGCGACACACCACTTGTTCGGCGGTGTAAAAACGATTGTAATAAGTTATGGTATCGTCACGCACGGCTGTGTTAAAGAATTCGGTGCGCACCCAACCGGGGCATACTGCCATGGCGCGTATACCGCGCCCTTGGGTTTTAAGTTCAACGTTCAAGGCGCGTGTAAAACTTAAAACAAATGCCTTTGAGGCTCCGTAGACCCCTATATACGGTACCGGTTGAAACGCCGAGAGAGATCCGAGCTCGTATATTTCGCCGCCCTCGCGCATGTGGGGCAGCGTGTAATAGGTCATTGCGGCAAGCGAACGCGAGTTGAGATCTATCATACCGAGCTGTGTTTCAAGTTCCATCTTCTCAAATGCGCCGAACTTGCCGTAGCCCGCCGCATTTACTATCACGCGTACATCGGGTGCCGTTGCGTTGAGTTCCTCGGCGTATGCGCGCGTGCCGCTGTCGCTTGCCAGATCAAGCGCCAGTATTCTTGCGGGGATGGGGAGTTCCTTTGCTAATTCTTCAAGCCTTTCACGACGGCGCGCTATCAGCCACATCTCGTCTATCTCGCCTTGCCATTCGGCGGCTATCCGCCGTGCGAATTCGCGTCCCATGCCGGATGAAGCACCGGTAATCACCGCTATTTTTTTCTTTTGCTCTGCCATTGTTCTCCTCCGATCTTCTTAGAGGACTATTCGGTTCGGAATGCCGTTTGTGTATTTCGGATATGCCTCACCCGCAATAAGAGGCAGGAGGTACTCGCAACAGGAATCGCTCACATTGTCTCCCGCGTCGTTTATAAATTCGGCGGGAACGCTCTTTATTTTGTTGGCGATTTCGGCAACATCCGAATGAGATATTTCAAATCCGTAGCGTCCGTCGTTGCATGTGCGCAGTATGGTCATCATTTCGCAGCTCACGCCTTCGCGTGCCGCCGCAACCGCCGCCTTGCCTACCGCTACCGATTCGCAAAGATCCTGCGCCGATGCGATATGTGCGGCACAGCGTTGCGGCAGGTTCAGCTCTATCGAACGGACTTTGCAGCCGATCTCGGCACGTACCGCAAGTTCAAGCGCCTTGCCTGTACCGGAGAGCTGTTTGTGACCGAAAACATCGGTGGTTCCGACATCCACGCCCTCGCAAACATAGCGACCGTCGGCAAAGCGAATACCCTCCGATACCGCAACCACCACGGCGGGATGTACGGCAAGTCTTTCGCGCAGGCGAGCATAAAATTCATTAAGATCAAATGCACGCTCCGGCAGATAAACCAGATCGGGAGCGGCTCCGCCTGCGGCACGTCCGATGGCGGAGGCGGCTGTCAGCCATCCCGCGTCACGTCCCATTATTTCAACTATAGTTACGGCGGGAACTGTGTATACCGAGCAATCGCAAATTATCTCCTGCATGGTAACTGCAATGTATTTTGCCGCAGAGCCGAATCCGGGGGTGTGATCGGTGCCCACAAGATCGTTGTCTATCGTTTTGGGGACGCCGACAATGCGCATTTCGTAGTCGTGCGAGCGCGTATACGCCGAAAGCTTTGCGGCTGTGTCCATCGAATCGTTGCCGCCGATATAGAAAAAGTATCGTATGTCGTATTTTTTAAATATCGCAAGCAGTTTTTCGTAAAATGCGGGATCATCCTCATGTCGCGGCAGTTTTTTTCGGTAGGAGCCGAGCGCTGCCGCG
>CAZISZ010000101.1:0-6342 GCA_964542035.1 uncultured Ruminococcus sp.
CGCGTTTGTACATAGGCTTTCGATAATTTTCAAACTTTTTCTCCACTCTGCCACGTTTTGAGTGGTTTGAGCAGCGACTATTTGTACATTTTGCACATGTTTTTTGTTATCTTTTTCTTCCAGTGCAGCCCGCAACTCACCGAGAGAATCATATGCGGCTTTTGTACCGTCAAAATGGCTCAGTATTCCGCGCACCTCAGGATGCTCCGCCGAACCGATAAGGATAAGCTCCCGCCCGAGACCGGAGTTTTCCTCGGCTATGCGGTGGATCTTTTTGACATAAGGGCAGGTACAATCAACATATTTAAATCTCGGATGTTCTGCCGCGGCGCGTGCAAGCTGCCGTTCCGTATCAGCAGTTACCCCATGCGCCCGTATGAATACGGTGGTCTCACCCATCCCGTAATCGCTCTCGATCGCCGCCGCGGCGATATCCGCCTCACTTATAACTTCAACTCCGCGTTTGGCAAGATACGCGATGTAATCATCGTTGTGTATCAGCTTGCCGAGGGTGAGCAATCTGTCACCGTCCACCATTTCCGCGAGCGCACGCTCAACACACTCCGCGGCACGGCGAACGCCAAAACAAAACCCCGCGCTCTCCGCAACACGCACGAAACCACCCTCGGGAAAGTTTCTCTCAAATTTATATCTCATTTTTGATCTTCGTCAGTATCGGTGCCGAGTTCACAGATACGTGTAAAAATATATTTGGATATATATGTCGCATCTTTGGCGTGCTCACCGTCTCCCGTGTACTCCTCATAGGATATCGGCTTTCCGAATATAACGCGCACGGGGCGCAAAAAACCGGGTTTGTTCCCTTTTATCTTTATATACACGGGAAGCACCTGCGCCTTTGAATGCGAGCAGATAAAACCCACACCGTTTCTTACCGGTGTTGTTGCGGGGTCAACGCCCGGACGGCGCGTCCCCTGCGGAAACATACCGACAGAGTACCCGTTTTCCAACATGCGCACGGTTTTCAATACTACGCCCGCATCGGCACCGGAACGATCTACCGGATACGCGCCGAGGGCTTTTATAATCCATGAGAGCACCGGAATACGAAACAGTTCTTTTTTTGCCATATAGCGCGGTTGTTGTCTCCGCGTTGCGGCGCATATGATAATCGGATCAAGCGCAGAGATATGGTTGGCACAAACGATGTAGGGACCGTCTGCGCGGCGCGGTTCGTTTTTGTGATTTTTCGGGAATACGAAAAAAATGATTCTGGCAAGCCATGCCAAAAGGAAATGTGCAACAGCATAAAAAACGCTCTTCATCTCACCGTTCACCCACCGTACAGTCAGATCTCTCCAAGCTTGCGTTTTCACGGGCGATTTTTATCCCCTTCTCGCGAATGATACGCAAAGCCGTTTCTATGCTTTCGTCCGGAGTCATGTGGGAATTATCCAGCAGCACTGCATCGGGCGCGGCGCAGAGCGGAGAGACATCCCTCTCACTGTCACGTCGATCCCGCGCCTTGATATCCTCAAGTATCACCGTAAGATCCGCATTTTCTCCGCGCATGGAAAGCTCATGCCATCGCCGCTCAGCTCGCTCCTCCGCGGTTGCGGTAAGAAAAAGTTTTACATCGGCGTCCGGCATTATTACGGTGCCTATATCGCGACCGTCCATTACAACGCTCTCGCGACGTGCTATATCCTTTTGCATTTGAAGCAGGAAAGCACGCACTTCCGGAATAGCCGAAACCGCCGAAGCATACTCTGATATTTCATGCTTTCTGATAGCATCCCCAAGTGGCAAACCGTTTAGGTACATGGATTGGCAACCGTCTTCAAATACAGCATCAACGCTTATATTTTCGAGCATCGCGCCGACTGCCGCCGGATCGGTCGGATCGATACAACGTTCCCGCGCGGCGTATCCGACGGTACGATAAAGCGCCCCGGTATCAAGATAATTTATGCCAAGTCGTGCAGCCAAGCCTTTGGCAAGCGAGCTTTTCCCCGCGCCGCTCGGTCCATCTATCGCAATGCGAATGTGCACCATATATATAGACTCCTTTTTCTCATTAAAATTGCGACCAACGGCGCAAAATTAATATTTTGTTTACATTGTTATTCTCAAACGAGAATATAAATTCAAATCGCCACACAGCAAATACAGAAAATTGAATTTATGTATTATCGACGCACTCGCGCATTGCAACGGAATTTCCCGCGGCATGACCGGTACACCATGCTATTTGCAGATTATACCCACCGGTATACGCATCGACATCTATGACCTCGCCCGCAAAATAAAGTCCCGGGCACAGTTTTGATTGCATTGTACGCGGGTCTATCTCGCGAACCGAAACCCCGCCCGCAGTTACCACCGCTTCCTCTATCGGGCGCAGTCCCGAAAGTGGAAAGCGCATACCCTTAAGTACCGATATAATACGTGCGCGCTCCGCACGCGTTATTGAATTAGCCTTTTTGGCAGGTTCTATCTCTGTTAATGCAATAAACGGACGAATTAGTTTTTGCGGCAAAAGCGCCCCCAAAAGATTTGAAAGATCGCGGTTACGATAACGTTCAATCTCGGAGATCAGTCTTGAGTCAAGCGTTGCCTCATCCAGTGCTGGCTTGAGATCGATCGAAGCCTCGTATGACGCATTCCCGACTCGGCGCATAGCGGCGGAGGCCGAAAGCGAGAGCGGACCCGATATACCGAAATGCGTAAAGAGCAACTCGCCCATCTCCGAAAAGATCGCGCGCCGATTTCCCGCCTCATATACCGACAGCACTACGTTTTTGAGCGAAAGTCCCATAGCCTCGCGACACAGCGGGCTGTGGGATTCTATCGGCACAATGGATGCTCTCAGTTCTCCGACCGTATGTCCCAAGTCGCGCGCAAAGCGGTAGCCGTCGCCTGTCGATCCGGTACGCGGGTAGGACATACCTCCCGTTGCAATTACCACTCTGTCAAAATGTAAGCTTCCGCGATCATACTCAACGACAAAGCCGCCGTCCTCGCACCGCTGCACGGAGGTAACGTAAGCATGGCGGGTTCTGCATCCTGCCATATCGCACTCGTGCGCCATGGCGTAAACTATATCACCCGCGCGATCAGAGACGGGAAAAACACGGCGACCGCGTTCAACCTTGAGCGGCACACCGAGCCCCTCAAAATAATCCATGACCGCACGCGGCGGAAAAGCAGCGTAAGCGGCATAAAGAAACCGGGGATTGCCCGGAACATTTTCGATAAACTCATCACGCGTACAATCGTTTGTAAGATTGCAACGACCTTTTCCGGTTATACCGAGTTTGCGCCCGCGTTTTTCCTCTCGTTCAAAAATAGTGACCGCCGCGCCGAGCCTTGCGGCCGTAGCGGCAGTCATCATTCCCGCAGCGCCGCCGCCTATAACGGCAACGGTTGGTCCACAGGCACTCGCCGAGGCAGCGGACGCAACGAGTGTCTTATCGCTGTGTTTTGTCGTATACATCATATTCATCCCAAATATGTTCAAGTTTTTCAAGGCGCTCGCGCACCTCATCCGGCTTTTTGCGAGCCACCGCCACTATAACGGCATTGATGATTGAAAGCGGCGCCACCAGCGAATCGACAAAGGAGACCATATCGCTCCTTGCAAGCAACAACTGGTTTGCGCCCGCCGCTATGGGTGATTGCCGGCTGTCCGTTATCGAAATAACATCGGCGCCTGCACTTTGAGCATACTCAACGGCGTTTATTATACGCTTTGAATAGCGCGGAAAGCTTATCGCTATAAGCACATCCCCGCGCCCGATATTCATTATCTGCTCAAATATCTCGCTGCCCGAGCTTGTTCCGACCAGCTTGACATTATCGAGTATCATTCTGAGATTAAAATTCAAAAATCCCGCCAATGTGGATGACGAGCGCACACCGATTATGTACACCGAACCCGCTCCCGCTATCTTATCCACGGCATCGTTAAAACTTTTACGATCTATCTCGTCCAACGTACGGCGGATCTTTTCCGAATCCGAGCCAAGCACTTTATCGAGCACGTCGTCATCGCCGATAAGATTATTGGTCACATCAACGCGCTGCACGGCGGTCAAGCGAGTACGAATAAGTTCCTGTAACGCCCGTTGCATCTCCGGGTAGCCGTCAAAACCGACTTCGATAGCAAAGCGGACAACGGTAGATTCCGAAACCTCCACTATCGAACCGAGGCGGGATGCCGTCATGTACGCCGCCTTATCGTAGTGATCGAGGATGTACCTTGCAATTCGCTTTTGCCCCTTTGAAAACTCGGGCATGCGCTCCTCCATTTGGACGAGTAAATTTTTATTCATAGGATCATTCGCTCCGATGGTTTTGTTATTTTTTCAACAGATAAATTATATCTCCGATTCGCCTTTTTGTCAAGTCATTTTGCATACCTTTTGCACCAATTATGCATTTTGATATTTTATTCGGCGTTTTTTTGCGGCAAAAATGCCGCGACATAGCAGTGTGCTGTCAAGAAAATTGCCGTCATCACACATACGGTCCTCGACAAACGCACTTGGCATTTTGCACAAACAGGCATAGGAAATTTCGTTTAATTTTTTTCGGCAAAATTCGACATTTCCTATTTACAAACGCGTCTCTTTGTGATATGATTTAATAAACCGGATCAACTGATGTCGGCAGATGCGCGCAGTTTGGATACAGGAAAAAATAATCTCATAGGACACGGAGCGGTACAAGCCGACGCCGGTCCGCTTTCTGTGCGCCGCCGTGCCTCCTTTTCGGAACATGGCGGTATTATTTTTGTTGTACCGAGCGACGCCGTCTCGGCGAAAGATGTGAAACGGAAATCAAAAGGACATCCCCCATGGCGGATGTCATCTCGGAGGTTTTTTATGAAACTAACTTACGGTGTACAGGACAAACCGAAATTCGGCCAGGTCATCGTTTTCGCGCTCCAACAGCTGCTTGCCATTCTTGCGGCAACAATAGCGGTTCCGGCAATCATCGGAAACGGTATGTCATCTTCGGCAGCGCTCTTCGGCGCCGGCATGGGAACGCTTGTTTACCTGCTCTTTACAAAATTTAAAAGCCCCGTTTTCCTCGGTAGCTCTTTCGCGTTCATCAGTCCGATGTTCGTAGCATTTGCCGGCGGAGTTTCAATGTCCCTCGGCTATCTCGGTCTTATCATAGGCGCCGCCTTTGCGGGACTTGTTTACGTTATCATAGCGCTTGTTGTGAAATTTGCCGGCGTTAAGTGGATAAACAAACTCATGCCCGCGGTCGTTATCGGTCCGACGGTTGCGATTATCGGTCTTTCGCTTGCAGGCAATGCCGTGGGTGACCTGCTTAAGGGCAATGTTTTGGCTGACGACGGCGAAACGCAGACCGCTTCGGTATTCGTGTGTCTCATTTGCGGACTTGTAACCCTGTTCACTGTAATTATTTGCTCGGTATACGGTAAAAAGATGACAAAGATGATACCCTTTATAATCGGTATCATTGCGGGATACGCGCTTGCCGCCCTGCTTACCGTAATCGGGATCGCCGCAGACATTCCCTCCATTCAGGTGATCGACTTTTCAAAATTCCAAAACATGCAGTGGTACCCTGACTTTACCTTTATCAAAGCCTTAGGCGGTTTTAAGGATCTGAATGCCTCCTATGTTGCATCGATAGCCGTTGCATACATTCCCGTTGCGTTTGTTGTATTTGCCGAGCATATCGCAGACCACAAAAACCTATCTTCCATCATAGAGCACGATTTGCTTGAAGATCCCGGACTTTCACGCACTCTCCTCGGTGACGGCGTAGGCTCTGCAATCGGCGCACTGTTTGGGGGCTGTCCAAACACCACCTACGGCGAATCCGTTGGCTGCGTCGCTATATCCGGAAACGCATCGGTGGTTACCATCCTCGCCACAGCGCTGATGGCAATCGCATCTGCGTTCATTGCTCCGTTTGTGACATTCCTCGCTACCATTCCCTCCTGCGTAATGGGTGGCGTTTGCATAGCTCTCTACGGCTTTATTTCGGTTTCGGGACTTAAAATGCTCCAACCCGTGGATCTCGGTGATAACCGTAACCTCTTTGTCGCATCCGTGATTCTCATCACCGGAGTCGGCGGACTTTCCCTGACGTTCGGTAAGGTCACTATCACCACCGTCGCCTGCGCGCTCATACTCGGAATACTTGTAAACCTTGTTTGCAATAAGCAGACAAATAACAATAAAGACTGATAAATCAATATACATCCAACCCCGCCTCGGCAATTGCCGAGGCGGGGTTTTTATACAGCTGTAATCATACGGCAAATATGTTTTTTTCGGTTTATAACGATCATAGAAAACATAGCATAAATAATGATGATGTTTGCTATAAAAATCGCCG
>CAZISZ010000102.1:0-6319 GCA_964542035.1 uncultured Ruminococcus sp.
GCCTCCGATGGCAACCTCGCTCAAATCAAACCCATTCTCGGCGTACAAACCATCGGTTTTGACAAGATAAATCAAATACGTCACGTTAAGTACTTCGGCACAGCGGATAATATTCGACGTCACATGAAAATACTTGCTGGGCTGATTCGCCCCAAGTTTGAAATAACTCTTAACACGCTTGAGCGCGACCTTGCTGGCACCGGTGCCGCGCACTGGACACGTCCGCGCGGCGGATATTTTATAAGCCTCTATACTCCCGACGGATGCGCAAAGAGAACATATGAGCTTTGCCTGTCTGCCGGTGTCAAACTGACTACGGCGGGAGCAACATACCCTTACGGCAACGACTTACACGACTCTAACATAAGATTGGCACCCACATTTCCCTCGAACGATGAACTGCAAACCGCAATGGATGTCCTTACCTGCTGTGTACGGATGACCGCTATCGAAAAGATATTTATGGAGAGAAAGCTCAAAAACAACTGATTTCATAATACAAAATATCCGAAAGTAATTATCCGGATCAACGCACAGCGTTGCATCCGGATAATTTTAAAATATAAAGATATGAAAAAAACAAATCCATCACCTCTGCCGCAAAGGCTCACAAATCCATATAAAAACAGCGATTCCAATAAACGGTACTATACGTATGAATATTATTGCCGTAAAAAATACGGCACACGTTGTGTAAAAATACCATTGGATGCTGGTCTTACATGCCCGAATATAGACGGCAGATGCGGAGACAGCGGATGTATATACTGCTCGCCGCGCGGAAGCGGAGATTCGATTCCCGCAGGATACTCGATAGACGAGCAATACAGGATGGGGCGTGCCGCTCTATCATCAAAATGGAGCACCGCGAAAACAATACCGTATTTTCAAGCTCACACCAACACATATGCGCCTCGCGAGATGCTTGAACCAATGTTTAGGGCGGCAGTCGGATATGACGGTGCAGTAGGTCTTGATATTGCAACAAGGGCGGATTGCCTACCGGATGATATATGTGCAATGCTTGCCGATCTTGCCGAACTTACCGATCTTACAGTTGAACTCGGGCTGCAAAGTTCAAACGATGACACCGCCGCATTTATAGGTCGCGGACATGATTTTAAAGAATTCCGAAAAGGATACACACGCTTACGGCGCACATCTGATAAAATAACTATATGTATACATATCATCCTCGGTCTACCGGGCGAGGATGACTGCATGATGCTAAAAACCATCGCGGACGTGGCAAAGCTTAAACCTGATATGATCAAACTTCACCTTTTGCATGTACTTCGTCACACCAAACTTGAAAATATGTTCGCACGCGGCGAATACACACCGCTCGACCGTGAACACTATATTTCCCTTGTAGTCTCATCGCTTGAATTGCTGCCGCCCGATACCGTGATTGCAAGACTTACAGGAGACGGAATATCCGACGATCTTATAGCGCCGGATTGGAGTCGCCGAAAAACCACCGTTATCAACGACATAGACAAACTTATGTACTCTCAAAACACCTACCAAGGGCGTCTTTATGCACAGTAAACCGAACATCGGTTGAACATTTTTCAATTTTTCCCGGATAAAGCTGAACCAAATGAAGTTGAGATTCCATTATTTTAGGGGTTACATTATTATCAAATAAAGATTATAATAATAAGGAGGAGCCCATGGAGACGGTAATGCCGAATAAAACTTCATTAAACCGCCCGACGACGGTATTGGGTGCAAGTATATATGGAACTTATTTTGATAAACGAACGCAAACTCAAGATAATGCTTTCAAATGATGATATGATAAGATATGACATTTGCGGATTTGAAGAAAGATTATCCGGAGAAAATATAAACGGATGTTTGGGCGATATACTGCGTGAGATACGAGGCAGAATAGGATTTTGTGTTGACGGAGAGCGACTGTGCATGCAATATTATCCCTGCCGTGATGGTGGTTGCGAACTTTACATAACCAAACTCGATACAAACGATGCACAGGATACACCTGTATCCGCAGAAATATCACAGCCTCTCGCCGATGAGTCAAAGAAAAAATACAAGTCATTCGTCAAAACCGACGACATTATGACCGCGGGAGTCGAAATTTTTTTTGAAAACATAAACGATATGATATCCGCCTGCCGCGCCATAGCTGATATCCGAACGGATATTACAATATCATCGGCTTACATATCTAACGGCAGCGACAGCACTTCCCTGCTGCTTATACCGCAAAAAACATCGGACCGCGTGATAACGCTTTTATCGGAATTCGGAACAACAATAAAGCATATACCCCAAGAATCATCGACATCCGTTGCAGGTAATGATATAAAAAAGGACAAATATGTTATGATAGCCGATGATAATGCAATCGAAATTTTATCAAAACTCTAACACCATCATGTTTCAAAGTAACCGATAAGACTATATCATTTGACTTTCCGTGGCATATATGATATAATATATTAAAATTGTGCCCATGCGCATATGCGGCGCAAATCAGGCACGCGAAAGGAATGACATAAAAATTTTAAAAAGAAACACTCACCCGGACCGTGGCAACGGTCAACAAAACAAACTTTCAGCTTTTATTAAGTCACTTGAGATCAACGCATGCGGATGCATCGTCTGCCTTATAGGCAGTACCATACTTTCTTTTGGACTGTATAACATCCACTCACTGTCCGGAGTTACTGAGGGCGGTGTTTTGGGACTAACCCTGCTTTTACAGCAATGGTTTAACATCTCACCATCGCTTTCGGGCTTGATACTTAACGCCGCTTGCTACATTCTCGGGTGGCGCTCACTCGGAAAAAGCTTTTTGGCTTATTCGGTCGTTGCGGCAGGAGGATTTTCATTATCTTATAAAATATTCGAATTGTTCCCGCCTGTATTTCCTCAAATTGCCGAAATGCCGTTTTCGGCATCAATTGCAGGCGCGCTATTCGTGGGTATCGGAGTAGGGCTTTGCGTACGTGTCGGCGGTGCACCGGGCGGTGATGATGCATTGGCGCTCAGTCTTTCAAAATTGTTGCACACCAAGATACAGACAATATATCTTGCCAGCGACCTTATAGTTTTGGCAATGTCGCTGAGTTACATACCGCTGAACAAGATAGCATATTCGCTTTTGACAGTTATAATCTCGGGGCAGCTTATCGGGGTGGTTCAAAATTCAGGCAAAAAAACACACGCGGATACAAATACGCCATCCGATGACAATATAAAAACATAAAAACATCGACAGTATTCTTTCTATACAATATAACAACTATGCGTCAAAGCTCATACGTGAGTTTTGACGCATAGTTGTATATATTCAAAATAAAACGATACTCGGATCAACCAAGCCCTATCCATTCTGTTATATTCCTGCCGCTCTCACCCAGCAGCATCTTAACACCCTCGCGAAGCGCACCGCGTGTTTCCGCATCAGCCGAAGAAAATGCACGTAGCAGCGCCGTTTTATTGCCTGCTATATCGGAAAGTGTGGTGGATTGAGTTGAGTACAGAATCCCGAAAAACGCATCGGTAAATTTTTCTCTAAACTCGTCATCCATTCTGCCTATCCAATCGGATAAAAGTTTGTTAACACGTTTTACATTTTCAGATATATCATCGACGATCTCAAAACCGGTGCCTTCGACGCTCCATGTCAGCGCATCATGTTGATAGATTCCCTGAGCCGAACTTTTTACCGTTGTATAGTGTTCTTCGTGATCAAGCAACATACCTACCAATGATCTCTCCGGCACTATGGTTTTGATTTTCTCCTTAACGGTTTGATATCCGAGACTTTGGTGATAGTTCCGCAAGAATCCCGGACCATCCATGTTATAGATGTTGATTATTCGATCTGCGATATCCGAACGGCAATTTGCCGCCGCCCAAAGCGCAAGATTGCCACCCTTACTATGCCCGCCCACGCGTATCGGCGATGCAATAAAATAATCGGCAACACGTTCAAGATACTTAGTTGCAAGGTGCTGCGCGGGCACGGGAGATTTAAATGACATTTGGAAATTTTCTTTCCACCCTGCTATGCTGTCATCCGTCCCGCGAAAACCCACAAATATCGTGCCGTCGCTGAGTTTAGTCGTAACAGCCGAAAACTGCAAAGCTGCACTATCATCTATTATGTTACAATAACCGCACATACCGAGCGCGCAGTACCGCTCGGTTACCGCAGCTTGCACAAAAAGATCAATTATCTTTGCGGGCACAATGGCACCGAGCGTGTGTTTTTTATCCCGGTACAGTTCACCGTATATTCTCGCTTCATCCGCAATAGTTGTAAGCTTATCAAATTTTTTCGGAACTATACCATCGTGATCAATGTATGTCAACTCGGTCAAAATAAGTGCATCAATATCGCAAAACGGCGCCATCCACATTTTTAAATCACCGCGCCATTTCAAATAATCAAATACGTTCGACATAAAAGCAACCTCGCAATTAAGATCTTTTTTGGGCTACTTGCTTGATTTCTGATTTTTTACTTTATCGTTGCTTTGTTATTGCTTGGTTCAATTAACGGAAAATGAGCTGTCATCTTGGCAGGTTTCCACATCGTCATCATCGGCAGAAACCGAAACACAAAACTCATCTTTGACAGTTGAGAGATGCGCTGTCTTAAGATCCTTGTCATGTTTATCGATTATTATCTCGGCAAGCTTGTCCTCAACTTCTCTTTGAATAAATCGGCGCATATTCCTTGCACCGTATTTTACAGAGTAAGACCTATCGGCTATAAGTTTTATTGCATCATCGGTATAATCAAATGCAATACCCTTTTCGGCAAGGATACGCCCCAAATCGTTCAACATAATAACGGCAATAGCCGCAAAATCATCCGAAGAAAGCGCATGAAATGTGATGATCTCATCCACTCTGTTTATAAACTCGGGGCGCAGGAAAGCCGCAAGAGCCTTTTCGGTACGCGAATCCGCTACAACGCCCGATGGATCGACAAACCCCACACCTCCGAATGCACGTTCGGATCCTGCGTTAGTCGTCATTA
This sequence comes from uncultured Ruminococcus sp., assembly GCA_964542035.1. Taxonomy (GTDB): domain Bacteria; phylum Bacillota; class Clostridia; order Oscillospirales; family CAG-272; genus CAG-390. Next base: position 5,027 of record CAZISZ010000102.1, read on the forward strand.
CTATAATGGCATTTTCAAAATTCACCGTTCTGCCCTGCCCGTCGGTAATTCTGCCGTCATCAAGTATTTGAAGCAGAATATTGAGAACATCGGGGTGTGCCTTTTCTATCTCGTCGAAAAGAACCACCGAGTATGGTCTACGGCGTATTTTTTCGGTAAGCTGTCCCGCCTCATCATACCCTACGTATCCGGGAGGAGATCCTATAAGACGAGATACCGAATATTTTTCCATATATTCGGACATATCAATACGTATCAACGTCTCCGGAGTATGGAAAAGATCTGCCGCCAGAACCTTAACAAGCTCGGTTTTTCCTACTCCGGTAGGACCGGCAAAAATGAATGAAACAGGCTTACGCTTATAACTTATCCCCGCACGCGAGCGTTTTACCGCGCGGCAAACGGCAGCTACCGCTTCGTCCTGACCGACAATGCGACTGCGCAGCCTACCTTCAAGTCCTGTAAGACGTTGAAATTCACTCTCGTTTATTGCGGTAGCGGGAACTCCTGTCCAAAGTTCTATTACATCGGCGAGGTCTGCGGAAGTCAATGCCACCTTTTCGCATTTTGATTCAAGGTCTCGCAAACGCTCTGACAGCGAGAGTTCCTCCGCGCGTATTTTGGCAATTTTCTCATATTGACGTTCGGTTTCCTTTTCGCTTCCGCCGCCGGCGTTTGCCTCCGCCTCTTCACGCTCGTTTTTGAGCTTAAGGAGTTTGTCTCTAAGTTCATATGTTTCGTTTACAACACCGCTTGAAAGCGAGCGGCGCGCCGCAGCTTCATCCAACAAATCTATGGCTTTATCAGGAAGATATCTGTCGGTAATATAACGTTCCGACATTGTTACTGCCGAACGCAACAGCGCGTTGGATATCTTTATACTGTGAAATTCTTCATAGTAATGCTTTATACCGTCCAGCATCTCGACCGCCTCACTGACAGACGGTTCGTTTACCGTCACGGGTTGAAAACGTCTTTCAAGTGCGGCATCCTTTTCTATATACTTGCGATATTCCTTAAGCGTTGTGGCACCTATCACCTGTATCTCGCCGCGAGATAATGCAGGCTTCATTATATTTGCGGCATTCATACTTCCCTCGGCATCGCCCGCGCCCACAATATTATGAACCTCATCAATCACAAGAATCACATTCCCCGCCGTGCGTGTTTCGCGCAGGAGTGTTTGCATACGCTGTTCAAACTGACCGCGAAATTGCGTGCCCGCAATTATCGCCGTCATATCCACCAAATACAATTCCTTTCCCTTTAAGCGATAAGGAACTGTACCATCGG
>CAZISZ010000103.1:0-6310 GCA_964542035.1 uncultured Ruminococcus sp.
ACGGACTTTATGAGTTTGACGGCGTGCCGCTTTACGAATATCAGGGCGCCGATCGCATGGAGCACGAGGGATGGGGAACGCGCCGCTTTGACGTTGGCAGATGCGAGGTTGAGAGCTTTTTGGTCTCAAACGCCTGCTTTTGGGCTGATGTCTATCACGTTGACGGTTTGCGCGTGGATGCCGTGGCATCAATGCTATACCTTGATTACGACCGCGCACCCGGCGAGTGGGTGCCGAATATTTACGGGGATAATCGTTGTCTTGAGGCAATGGCTTTCTTTCGCAAGTTAAACGGTACTATGGCACATTTCCACCCATGCGTTATGATGATAGCGGAGGAATCCACGGCATGGGGTAATCTTACTTCGTTTGATAACGATGGACTCGGTTTTTCGCTTAAATGGAATATGGGATGGATGAACGACGCACTTTCTTATGCCGAGACCGATCCGATATTCAGGCGCTACCATCATAAAAAGCTGACGTTTTCGATGATGTACGCTTTCGGTGAAAGATACGTGTTGCCCATATCGCATGATGAAGTGGTACATGGCAAAAAATCATTGCTTGACCGAATGCCCGGCGATTATTGGCAAAAATTTGCGGGTACGCGCGCGTTTTTTGCCTATATGATGACGCACCCCGGTAAAAAACTTATCTTTATGGGATGCGAGATAGGGCAGTTCCGCGAGTGGGATTATGCCTCCGGTATCGAGTGGTTTTTGCTTGATTACGAAGCGCATGCAAAGCTTCAGCTTTATGTGGCGGAACTTAATCATATATATATAGCTTCTCCCGAACTTTGGGAGATCGATACCTCTTGGGATGGTTTTGAGTGGATAGATGCCGACAATGCCGATCAAAGTATTATAAGCTTTAGGCGGATGTCGGCAAGCAGCGGCGAGCTTTTGACCATCATAAACTTCACCCCGCAAGCCTACGAGGGTTACAGAGTGGGAGTCCCCGCGCGTGCGGAATATACAGAACTTATCTCATCTGACAATGAAAGATACGGCGGATCGGGAGTTTGCAATCTCGGCACACTGCGTACCGAAGATATACCCAGTCACGGCAGGGATGCGTCTCTCGTGTTGCGCATTCCTCCGCTCGGCGCGGTGATACTTAAGCGCGAAAAGCTGTTGCCTCGCAAACGTCGAGAAAAAAACAAGTCGCCAAAGATCGAAAAAAGAGAAATCTCGAAATAACGCCCAACGGTCACGACGTTCCTGCGGGCGGCGGGCAAAAATAAAAGATGCAAAAAAATCGCACGTGATGAACTTTTCAGTAATATCGCGCATCACATCCAATTATACTTTAAGGAACTCATATGCAGGAAAAATAAATATCAAAAAAAGAATAAGAAAGGAAAGTTTTTTGGGTATGTACAGAAAAAAAGAATGTGTTGCCATGCTGCTTGCGGGCGGGCAAGGCAGCAGACTTTATGCGCTGACTTCAAAACTCGCTAAACCCGCCGTACCTTTTGGCGGAAAATACCGTATTATCGACTTTACTCTCTCAAACTGCGTCAACTCGGGTATCGACACCGTGGGAGTTCTGACACAGTACCAACCTCTCCTGCTGAATGATTATATAGGCAATGGTTTGCCGTGGGATCTTGATCGCACTTTCGGCGGCGTTAAGATATTGCCGCCTTATCAAGGAAAAAAATCAGCCGATTGGTATCGCGGTACGGCAAATGCGATATACCAGAATATCGAATTTATCGACAGATACGATCCCGAGTATGTTCTTGTGCTCTCGGGAGATCATATCTATAAGATGGATTATTCCAAAATGCTTGCTGCGCATAAAAAGCACGGGGCGGATTGTACCATCGCCGTTATCGACGTACCGCTCAGCGAGGCAAGTCGTTTCGGTATCATGACAACCGATGCCGAAAATCGGATCGTAAAATTTACGGAAAAGCCCAAAAATCCCGAGAGCACCAAAGCATCTATGGGCATATATATTTTCAATAAAGAAAAGCTGTTTGAATACCTGCAAGCAGACGAGGCGGATGAATCATCAAATAATGATTTCGGCAAAAACGTTATTCCCGCAATGTTGGCGGCAGGGGAGCGTATGTATGCATACCCTTTCAGCGGATATTGGAAAGACGTCGGTACCATTCGATCGCTTTGGGAGGCTAATATGGATATGCTCGGCGATGACCCGATCCTGCGCCTCGGCGATGACAAATGGCGTATCTATTCAAGGCACGACGCACGTGCGCCGCACTACATTGCGCATGGTGCGGTGGTTGACAATTCGTCGATAACCGAAGGCTGCGAGATACGCGGTACGGTTCGCGGTTCGGTGCTCGGCGCCGGGGTCAAGGTCATGGCGGGAGCCAGCGTGGTAGATTCCGTCATTATGAGCGACGCTGTTATCAAGGCGGGCGCGTCGGTGGAGTATTCTATAATAGATTCTCGTGCCGTGATAGGAGAGGGCGCTGTTGTGGGCGCTCCAGAGTCGGATGGAGCCGAGATAACAGTCGTCGGCTCGGACGCAGAGGTTCCGGCGGGCGGCAGAGTCGCACCCGGGGCAATGCTTACCGCAGGTTCTGCGGGGGCATAAGCTTGAAGCTTGAAAAATATAAAAACGGAGGAAGCAAAATGACAGCCGCAGGATTAGTTTTTTCCAACATTCATGATGAGAGTCTGCCCGAGCTTACCCGCCTTCGTACAATGGCGAGCGTTCCTTTCGGCGGCAGATATCGTCTTATCGATTTCGCGCTTTCCAATATGGTGAACTCCGGTATTTCCAAGGTGGGAGTTATCACTCACTGTAATTATCAATCGTTGCTTGACCACATCGGTACGGGCAAGGATTGGGATCTTGCCCGCCGTTCCGGCGGAATAAAAATCCTGCCGCCGTTTATAACGGCTTATGATGCCAAGGGCGTTGGGCAACTTTACAGTACGCGCCTCGAGGCACTGCTTGGTGTTGTAAATTTTATTTCGCGCTGTACCGAAGACGTGATCGTGCTCTCCGACTGCGATACGATATGCAATATTGATATCGGCGACGTTATTGCGCGCCACGAGGAAACGGGTGCCGATTTTACCGTTGTCGTCAAACGTGTGAACGAGGGCTTTGAGGGATCGCCGCGACACTCGGTCGTTTTTTCGGATAGAGAGGGACGTATTACCGATGCCATTGAATTTTCATCGGATCTGCACGCGGGTCAGGAGATAAGCACCAATATAATGGTCATTAACCGTATGTACCTTTTAAATCTGCTCGGCGATGCCGCAGCACACGGTTATACCAGCTTTTTCCGTGATCTTGTTGCTCGTAACATAGGACGTGCCGATTATCGCGTGTATCATTACGATGGATATTATGCTTTTGTTTCATCACTTTCCGGATATTTTGATTGTTCGATGCGCCTGTTGCGCTCGAATGTCAGAGAGGCGCTGTTTGATATCCCGGAGCGCCCCATCTATACAAAAGTGCGCAACTCCGCACCCACGATATACCGTTCGGGTTCATCGGTGGATAATTCCATTGTTGCCGACGGTTGCATTATTGAGGGCAAAATAGAAAACTCGGTTGTCTTTCGCGGCGTAAAGGTCGGGCGCGGAAGTGTGGTGCGTAATTCAATTCTTTTGCAAGATACCGTTGTGGGTTCAGGCGTTACGCTCAATTGTACCGTAACGGATAAAAATTCGGTGGTGCGCGATGGGCGCACACTCTCGGGACACGAAACAATGCCCTTTTTCATCGGGAAAGGAATAATGGTGTAAGATATGGGCAGTGCAATGATTGAAAAGACAGAAAATATCGAAAAGATCGCGGTGAGCGTCGATTCGGACGGAACTGAGGTTACACCGCTTGCCGATGCGTATGGAAGCGAGGCAAAGAAAAGGCGAAGTATCCTTTTTGTGGGTGCGGAAGTAATGCCGTTTGCCGCAACCGGGGGACTCGGAGATGTTATGGGATCATTGCCGGAGGCTTTGGCAAAGTTTGACCCGACGCTTGATATTCGTGTCGTCATGCCGTGTTACAGTGCGATAAATGCCAAATATCGTGCTGAGATGAAAACCGTGGCAAGGTTTGAGACGGCGCTTTCATGGCGGCGCCAATATTGCGGCGTAAAAAGTCTGAAAAAAGGCGGCGTGACCTATTATTTCATAGATAACGAATATTATTTTAAGCGCGAGGCGCTTTACGGTCAGTACGATGACGGCGAAAGATACGCATTCTTCTGCACTGCAGTGATGGATATGATGCCGCATATAGGTTTTTTTCCGGATATTTTGCATGCGCATGATTGGCAGTCGGCACTGTCCATTATATACCTTAAGCAAAAATACAGCCGCGACGAGCGTTGGAGCGGAATGCGAAGTGTGTTTACCATACACAATATAGAGTATCAGGGCAGATACGATCTTTGTATACTCGGAGATGTATTCGGGCTTTCCGAGCATGACCGTTCGGTGCTTGATTGGGACGGTGGCATAAACCTTATGAAAGGCGCCGTCGTTACGGCAGATCTGGTAAGCACGGTAAGCCCGCGCTATGCCGAGGAGATACTCACTCCCGAGTTTGCTCACGGTCTTGACGGCATTTTGCGTGCGAATTCCGACAAACTTCGCGGTATACTTAACGGCATTGATTACGGTTATTACGACCCGGAGCACGATTCGGCACTGGCGGCAAATTACACCGCCGCGGCGCAGAGCGGTAAGGCTGTATGCCGCGCGGAACTACTGCGCGATCTCTCTTTGCCGGATGACGGCAATCGCCCGCTGATAGCGGTGATATCCCGCCTCGCATCACACAAGGGACTTGATTTGGTTTGCGAGGCGCTTGACGGCATTTTGCGGAACAGCGGAGCGCTGTTTGTGGTGCTTGGTAAGGGCGAGGCGAGATACGAAGATTATTTCAGAGCTCTTGAGGGACAATTCCCGGACAGCGCACGTGCGCTTATGACTTATGACCGCGATCTTGCGCGGCGCATATACGCCGCGGCGGATATATTCATGATGCCGTCAAGGAGCGAACCCTGCGGACTTTCGCAAATGATAGCCTCGCGATACGGTGCAATACCCGTTGTGCGCGAAACCGGCGGTCTCTACGATTCCATACACGGCTATTGGGAGGATGCCGCAGGTAGAATGCACGGTAACGGCTTCACCTTTGCCGGATATACATCCGGTGAACTTTACGAGCGAACCATTGCCGCCGTGTCTCTGTGGCGGGATGAAAAAAAGAGAAAAAAATTTATAAAAAAAATAATGAGCGTGGATTTTTCGTGGAACGCATCTGCCGCCGAGTATGCGGCAATGTACGAAACACTGTTTAAAACATCAAATTGACAGTGCGTCGCTTTTTATCGGAGGAAGTATTAAAAGTGAATTACCAACCCAAGCCCCGAGAGGTCGGGGAAAATATCGAACAAAAGCTTTTGCGTCTTTTCGGTACCACGGCTGCCGAGGCGACCCGCGATCAGATCTACAAAGCCGTTGCGCATACCGTTAAGGATATCCTTGCCGATAAGCGTGCTCACTTCAGTGAACGAGTGAAAAAGACCGGCGAAAAGCAGGTGTATTACATTTGCATGGAATTTCTGCTCGGTCGTTCTCTTAAAAACAATCTTTCAAATCTCGGTCTTGCCGGCGCATATTCCGAGGCATTGGCAGAAATGGGCGTATCACTTGACGATCTCTACGAATGTGAGCCGGATGCCGGGCTCGGTAACGGAGGTTTGGGACGCCTTGCAGCATGTTTTATGGATTCGCTTGCATCGCTCGATTACCCCGCGGGCGGATTTTCGATACTCTACGAATACGGACTTTTTAAGCAAAAGATAGTTGACGGATTGCAGATAGAAATGCCGGATGTCTGGCTTCCGGGCGGAGAGGTATGGCTTGAGCCGCGCACTGACCGTATATTTACTGTAAAATTCGGAGGTCGCATAAAAGAAGAGTGGCGTGACGGTCATTTGCAGATATTGAACGAGGGTGCCGATGAGGTTGAAGCGGTGCCGTATGATATGCTTATCTCCGGTGGAGAGTCCGAGGGGGTCAGTCGCTTGCGGCTTTGGCGCGCACGCGATACGCGTTCTTTTAACATGGGGCTTTTTACGCAGGGACAGTACACACGTGCCCTTGAGGAGAGCAACAACGCCGAGATAATATCCAAAGTGCTCTATCCCTCCGATAACCATGCAGAGGGTAAACTGCTTCGCTTGACGCAACAATATTTTCTGACTTCCGCATCCGTGCAAAATATCATTCGCGATCATATGTCGGTGTACAAAAATATAAAAACTTTGCCGGATAAAGTTGCAATACACATCAAC
>CAZISZ010000104.1:0-6288 GCA_964542035.1 uncultured Ruminococcus sp.
AGCACTTCTTTTACTATCATGCGCTCTGTATCGGTCAACTCAAGTGTAGCGCCGTCCACATATTCCAGCGCACGGTCAACCGAAAGATTGCAAAATTCGTCTATTGCCAACCCGCCTACGGTTACGGCAAGCGACATTGGATTAAGTCTGCGCCCATGGCAGGTCGCGCAGGGGACCTCCTCAATAAACTGTTCGTAGTATTCGGCGCTCATGCCGTATTCCATGCGTTGCTCTATCATGGGAATTATGCCGTCATATGTCGCGCTTTTTCGGTGTGCCTCATGCGCAAAGTAGCGTGTTACATCATACTTTTCGGTTCCGGAGCCGTAAAGAAGTATATTCATCTGCTCATCGGTAAGTTGATCAAGCGGCGTCTCAAGCGTAAAACCGTGTCGCTCCGCCATGGCGGCGAAAAGCGGACCGTTCCAACTTTCCTCTTCAAGCGTTTTAAAGCCGTTTACGGCAATGGCACCGCCTGCGAGTGACAGCGAGCGGTCGGGAATCACTCTGTCCACCGAAATGCGGCGGGTGACGCCGAGTCCCGCGCAATTCGGGCATGCGCCGGCGGGATTGTTAAAGGAAAACATGCGCGGTTCAAGTTCGCCGAAAGATATGCCGTGCTCGTCGCACGCATATGTCTGCGAAAATTCAAGTTCGCGCGGCTCCTCGCTATCCTCGCGGGGAACGGTTACTATAAGCAGCCGGCGGTCGGCAAGTGCGAGTGCGGTTTCCACTGAATCGGCAAGGCGAGAACGAATATCTTCGCGCATCACGAGTCGATCAACCACAACCTCTATGTTGTGACGAATGTTTTTGTCAAGTGTTATCTCCTCATCAAGATCGTACATGTTGCCGTCTATACGCACGCGCGAGTATCCGGAACGCACGGCATCGGACAGCACCTTTTCGTGTCTTCCTTTTTTGGCGCGAACTACCGGGGCAAGCACCAAAAAACGTTCGCCGTCGGGGAGGGTGAGTATTTTGTCTATTATCTGATCCACCGTTTGCCGCGATATGACTTTGCCGCAAACCGGGCAGTGCGTCACTCCTATACGTGCATACAGCAAACGCAGGTAGTCGTATATCTCCGTTACCGTGCCAACGGTCGAACGCGGGTTTTTGGATGTGGTCTTTTGATCTATCGAAATGGCGGGAGAGAGACCTTCTATCGAATCTATGTCCGGCTTATCGAGTTGACCGAGAAACTGGCGAGCGTATGAGGAGAGAGACTCCACAAAGCGGCGGTGCCCCTCGGCGTAGATAGTGTCAAAGGCAAGAGATGATTTACCCGAGCCGGAAAGGCCCGTAAACACCACAAGCTTATCGCGAGGGATGGTAAGATCTACATTTTTAAGATTGTGGACGCGTGCGCCCTTTATTTTAATATATTCAGGCATGCTTTTGCCGACCTTTCTCTTTTTCGGTTAATGATATTTGCCGCCGTGCGGTCTTATTTTGTTTCGCGAATCTCGCGTATGCGGTCGCGCAGAAATGCCGCAAGCTCAAAATCAAGGCATTTTGCCGCCTCGCGCATCTGCTTTGTCATGCGCTCTATGGTAGCCTCGCGCTCGCTCTTTGTCATCTTCTTGGCTTCCGCGCGACTGCGGCGCGCCGCACCCGCAACATCGGCACCGTCATCCTTGACGGCAATGTCTATAACATCGCGTATACCCTTTATTACGGTATGGGGCGTTATACCGTGCTCGGTGTTGTATTTGTTTTGTATTTCGCGGCGGCGGCGCGTTTCGGATATCGCACGTTCCATCGATCCCGTTATTTTATCCGCATACATTATGACTTTGCCGTTTTCGTTACGCGCGGCGCGACCTATGGTTTGTATCAGCGAACGTTCGGCGCGCAGAAAACCCTCTTTATCGGCGTCAAGAATGCAAACAAGAGATACCTCCGGCAGATCAAGTCCCTCGCGCAAAAGGTTTATTCCGACCAATACGTCAAAAACGCCGAGGCGCAGATCGCGTATCAGTTCCATTCGTTCTACGGTTTCCACATTGTGGTGAATGTATCTTGCTTTTATACCGTTGTCGGTGAGGTATCCCGTAAGATCTTCCGCCATCTTTCGGGTGAGAGTGGTAACAAGCACACGTTCTCCGTGTGCGGTGCGAACGCGAATCTCGCCCAGCATGTCGTCAACTTGCCCCTCTATCGGTCTTACGTCCACTTCGGGATCAAGCAGACCCGTGGGTCTTATCAGCTGTTCCGCCACCGCCTCCGAGTGTTCTTCTTCGTAATCCCCTGGGGTCGCGCTTACAAATACCACCTGACCGAGTTTTTCTTCAAATTCCTCAAAATACAGAGGGCGGTTGTCGTATGCGGAAGGCAAACGAAAACCAAAATCAACAAGATTGCCTTTTCTTGCCGTATCGCCGCCGCTCATGCCGCGCACCTGCGGCACGGTAACGTGCGATTCGTCTATAAACATAATATAGTCACGCGGCAGGTAGTCGAGCAGGGTGTAGGGAGTTGAGCCGGGGGCTCTGCCGGAAAGCACGCGAGAGTAGTTTTCCACACCCGAACAAAAGCCAACCTCGCGCAGCATCTCAAGATCGTATTTTGTACGTTCGGTGATCCTTTGCGCTTCTATGAGTTTGCCTGCCGCGGTAAATTCCGCCGCGCGATCACGCATTTCGCGCTCTATCTCGCCCAGTGCCGCTTCGCGTTTGTCGTCCGAAACGGCGTAGTGGGTGGCGGGGTATACGGCGGCGTACGAAAGTCGCCGCAAAAGTTCTCCCGTAACTATATTTATCTCGCTTACGCGGTCGATCTCGTCGCCGAAAAATTCAACGCGCAGAGCCTTGTCACCCGATGATGCGGGAATTATCTCAACCGTATCTCCGCGCACTCTAAAGCTGTCGCGCACAAGATTCATATCGTTGCGCGTGTAGCTTACGGCGGTAAGACGTCGTAAAAGTTCATCGCGGCTCATCGGCATTCCGGGACGAAGCGCTATAACAAGGTTTGAATACTCGCCGGGGTCACCGAGTGAATAAATGCAGGAGACGCTTGCGACTATTATAACGTCTCTACGCTCAAACAAAGCCGAGGTTGCGCTGTGGCGCAAACGGTCTATCTCATCGTTGACCAACGCATCCTTTTCTATATACATGTCTTTGCCCGGAATATAAGCTTCCGGCTGATAATAGTCGTAGTAAGAGACGAAATATTCCACCGCGCTGTCGGGGAAAAACTCGCGCATTTCGGAGCAAACCTGTGCGGCAAGGGTTTTATTGGGCTCAAGTATCAGCGTGGGACGTTGACAGCGTTCGATTACATTTGCCATTGTAAAGGTTTTGCCGGATCCTGTCACGCCAAGCAGAGTCTGCATTTTGCGACCGCTTAAAATGCCCGCAGCGAGAGCGTCGATTGCCGTAGGCTGATCGCCCGTCGGTGTGTATTCGCTTTTTAGTTCAAATCTGCCCATCGTTGCCTCCGAAAGAACAATATTTCCCAAATCGGAATTTAATGCAGTTTATTATAGCATATATATAAGCGTGTGTCAAGATCTTGTTTTCAAAATCGGAACTTTGAGACATTCTCTTGAGTTTCGAAAAAGCCGCCGCGAGTTTACACGCGCGGCGGCTTGAGGATATAACGAATTATTGGTTTTTGTATTCCTTTAGCGCCTCTGCCAACTGATCGGGACATGATGTGGGCTTTGAACCGCACTTTATGCCTTCAAGGCGAGAGATAGCCTCGTCCACTTTCATTCCGCGAACGAGTGCCGCAACGCCCTGTGTGTTGCCGGAGCAACCGCCGACGAATTTTGCATTTTCGATCGTCTCGGTGGAGGGGTCTATCTCTATTTGTATCTCGCGTGAGCAAGTGCCGCGTGTTTTGTAATTGATGGTATCCATCATGTTATCTCCTGTTTTTTATTTTATCTTGAATGCTTTATCTTGCGCTCATATCATTCCGAGCATGCTGTAACTGTCGGCAAGGAAGCTGCGCAACTCGTCTGCCGAGAGTTTCTTTTGTGCTATAAGTGCCAGATCGTAGATATATTTTGCATACCGATCGGCATTTGCATCCTCTGTCGCCATCAGTTCGCAAAGTCTTGTATATATTTGGGAAGACTCGTTTACCGTCAGCGTATATTCGGTAGGGAATGACGGCAGTTCCTCGCCCGGGGCGGCATAAAGTCGCATCATGTCTTCAAAACGACGGGATTCCTCGCTTACCGTCAAAAGCGCGGGTACGCTCGCGTCTTTCAGGCGCTCGCGACGTACCGTAAGTTTTTCGCTTGCCGAAACGCGTCGGAATGTTACAGTAAGCGGGTCGTCGTCGGGAAGAGCCGTGCCGTTCTCGTCTCCGACCTCCGCGCCTTCGCGCAGGGCGTCGATTCCCGCGTCAACGCGAATAAACTTCACGTCGTTGCGGTATTGTTCCACTGCCGCTAAAAATTGAGTGTCGATGGTAAGATCGTATACAGCCACATCCACGCCCTCGGCGCGGAACATGGAGATATACTGAGCTTGGAGCGATTCATCGGAGGTATAGTATACTTTACCCTCGTGGCTTTCCTTTATCTTTTCAAGGTATTCGGCAAAGGTCAGCGGCGCACCATCGGTGAGGCGTATAAGCAGAGAATCCTTTACCCTGTCAAAGAATTTGCGTTCGCGCAGACAGGCGTATTCTATGAATATACGAATATCGGGATATACCTTTTCGTACTTTTCACGTTCGTTCGATGCCATGGCTGTCAGTTTGTCCGCTACTTTTTTAACTATATGCGCCGATACCTTTTTGACGTATGCGTTATCCTGTAAGTAGCTGCGCGAGACGTTGAGAGGAAGCTCGGGGCAATCGATCGCGCCGCGAAGCATTAAAAGATATTCGGGAATTACTTCCTTTATATTGTCTGCCACAAATACCTGATTGTAATAAAGTTTTACCTGCCCCTCAAGACTTTGGTATTCGCTGTTGATCTTGGGGAAGAAGAGTATTCCTTTAAAATTGAGCGGATAGTCGGCATTGATGTGTATCCAAAACAGCGGGTCGTTGGCGTCGATGAAGAGCTTGTGGTAAAATTCAATGTATTCTTCGTCGGTGATGTCGGCGGCGCGGCGGCACCAAAGGGGAGTGGTATCGTTTATAGGTTTAGGCGCATGATCGTGTTCGCATTCGTGATCGTTGCAGGTGCATTCGCCGTCGGCATGATCGTGTTCGCATTCACACGCATTGTCCGCATCGTCGTCATCCCCATCGTGGAAGTAGATCGCAACGGGCATAAATGAGCAATAGCGATTAAGGATAGTGCGGAGTTTTTGGGGGTTCAGATATTCCGATTCTTCATCGGAAATATGCATTACCACCTCTGTGCCGCGTTCCTCGCGCTCGCCTTCGGAAATTTCGTACTCACCCGCCTCGTTGCAAACCCAGTGTACTGCGGGGGCGTCGGTGTAGGAACGCGTGTTGACTTCAACGGTATTGCTGACCATAAATGAAGAATAAAATCCGAGTCCGAAATGACCTATGATGCCGTTTGAATCATCGCCGTTTTCGTATTTTGCGACAAATTCAAGCGCTCCGGAGAGCGCTATCGAGCAGATGTAGCGTTCAAGCTCCTCTCGCGTCATGCCAATGCCGTTGTCGTTAACGGTTATGGTTTTGGCGGCGCTGTCAAGTGTGACGTCTATCCGCCAGTTTTCCTCATTGATCTCCGCTTGCCCGAGAGAGCACAGACGGCGCAATTTTGTTACCGCGTCGGAAGCGTTTGAGACTATCTCGCGGATAAAGATATCCTTGTCCGAGTAGAGCCACTTTTTGATAATGGGAAAAATATGCTGCGTTTCGACCGAAATCCCGCCGGTCGTTTTTTCTTTTTCTTCAGACATAAAAAACATCCCTTTCCGATGTATTGATTTTTGTACGGTCATAGACGGCAAAGAGCGTTGCCGAGAGTGACCTATCGATATCTTTATTATACAGCGGATTTGTGAATATAAAAACACTCTCGTGTTATCATTTTGTTTAAGAGACCGAATTTAGCGAATTTTTTTATCACAAAAAAGTCCCAAGTGCCAAAATTCATAATATGTTAACAAAAAAATAACCCAAAAAGCACGAACATCGCCGCTAAACGTGGTATATTATAAGCAATGGTTAGCACTGCGAAGCACAGAGTGCTAAAAGAGCGGAGGTGATCATAAAATGTACGGCGATGAGCTTACGGGTCGCAAAAAAGCGATACTAAAGGCTGTTGTTGAGTCGTATATTGAAAACGGAGATCCCGTCGGGTCAAAATCGCTTCAGCTTTTGCCGGGGATGAAA
>CAZISZ010000105.1:0-6205 GCA_964542035.1 uncultured Ruminococcus sp.
TTTGCCGACAACACAAATATATCCACTACACTTAAAACACCCGCACCGCACGAGGGGCAACGGTACGCAACAGTTGTTTTTTTAGGTTCAAGAATCATAAAAAACACACCTTTCGGGCTTGGTAGCCATTATATTATATGCATTCAGCCCGCCTATCGCGCCAACAGTGAACACGTAACCGCACTGCTTATCTTTTTGTTTCAATTTTTGGTTTTCAATTTCCTCGCCGAGAACCGGAATAACCAATCCTCGTGCGAGGAAAGCGTTTTTACTTATCGATATCAGCCGAGCGTACTGATGGTACTATCACTAAAGGAAACACCGGCTGATGTCTTTGCGGTCTCATACCACTCATTATATTTATCGCTGCAAAGTCCGTCGGTGGCGGTAACTTTCCATGCGGGATCGCCGTCGCCTACAAAATACATGATGTGAGCTCCATAAGATGCGGTCTCCACAATCTCAACGTCACCGGGCTGCCTGGACTCATCATAAATCCATGCATCAAACTCCTCAACCATGTAATCCTTGGCGATATTCTCATAAAATACACTACTGTCTTCGGTGTATTCCTTTGCAAGTGCCTCAAAAGCTTCCTTACTCTGTTCACCGCTCTTGTATATAGCGAGAACCTCCTCGGCTTTCGCTTTAGCTGCATCGGCATCATCGTATGTCGTTGTCTTAAACAAAATGTGACCTGCGCTCTTGGTTATGGTCTCGTCAACGTGCGAGGGATTTACAAGAAAATATGCAGTGTATCCCGACTCGGCATCTGCCTCATCGGATATAACCGTGGTATCGCCAGCCGTGCGATCTGATGCAAAAAGCCATTTGTCGCGATCGGTGGCATCATCGTCCGTGGGATCCGAATAACTTACATCACTATCGCTATCAAACTCGTTATATGCGGATTGAACATCGGAAAGTACATCCGCTGCAACAGTATCCAGCACATCTGCATATGTTTCGGCATATTCACTGTTATCGGCATACTTAGCCAGATCATCTCCGCCCTTAACTTTGGCGGCAATAGCGGCAATTATATCTGCCTTATCCTTGTTAAGAGCAGTTGTTTCAGGAAGATCTCCCTCGGTTATATTCTTTTTGTTTGTGTCATAGGAATCATCAAATGATTTTTCGGCATATGCGGAAAGAATGTAATCACGTGCCCCGTTGATAAAAGAATCCTTGTCCGTTGCTGTGGCAAGTGCCTCGGCAAGTGCCTTTGCCTCTGCCTTTGCCGTTTCGTAAGCTGCCTTTTCGTCTTCGGTAGCCTCGGCGCCTTCCATTTCAAGTTCGGCTGTAAACTTGTACGCAAGAACTTGTGCGGTTTGGAGAGATTCGGGGTTATCCTTTACGTACTGATCTATTTCCTCGTCGGTAAGACCTTCTTTGATACGTTCAAGATAAGCATTGTAATATTTGTTTGCCAACGATTGCAACTCAAGCGCATTGCGGACATTGGATTCGCTAACACCGTTCCCGAATTCCTGAGAAAGCAGATAACTTGCAGTATAGCCGGTATACCCGAGAGATGCATAATACTCGGCCGTCTCCTCTGCGCTCTTCTTTAGATCCTTAATGCTTTGCTTGATCTCATCAAGCTCATCATCATCAAGTTTCATTCCTTCTTCTCTTGCAGCCTCGCAAAGCACCAGAATAGACTCTACCTGTGTTTTGGTCTGCTCTGCAAAGTAATCATACCAGCTGCTACCGTCATCGGTTAAACCGCAAGTCTGCGATTTAAGTCCACTGAGTGATGTATCGGAAGTATCGAGTCCGATACTGGTTAAATATGAAGAATAATAGGACAAACTGCTAAGAAACGAATTCTTGTTAGAGTTGATAAAGTAAGTCATCTCGCTTCCGCTGACCTTATAATGCTCGGAACGCGCTGCGGTCCGTATGCGAGGAAGCAACGATGTCGCGCCCCACAAAAGTATGCACGCCAACAAAAGAATCGTACAACAGATAACGCCTATGCGCGTGTATACGGCAGACTTATCCGCTTTTCCTTTTTTGCTGAACTTGGTGGGGTCGGTCACCACCTCGCCTGCTCTTGAATTTCTTGATCTGGTACCCTTACCCATTTTTATGTACCTGTCCTTTCCGACACTGTTAGGAGCGAGCGCCCCTCGGCGCTTGCACTTATGTGCCACATCTTTATTTTTAGTTATTGAGATGCCTCGGATCAGCCGAAAGCCAAAGCAAAGCTGACCCGAATAAAAGATATAGAATATTATATCCTATTATAGCGATCAATATGTGAACATCAATTGAACTTATAATAAATTCTGTTCACATGATATCGATTTGCCGGATTAAACGCAACCGTTTGACGACATATCAGAACGATCATGCATTTATCCGCATTTAATGTTCATCTATAACTCTCCCATAATAACAACAGGAATGAGAGCCGGGATTAAAGGTCTATAATAACCGGTATGACCATAGGATCACGTCCCGTGCGAGAAGAAAGCCGCTTTGCAACCACACGACGAACGCGTTCTTTCATAGTCTCGACATCCGGCTTGCGTTGTGAGAGACAATTTTGTAGCTCATCCAATGCCGCATTTTTGGCATCGTAAAGCAAATCCTCGGATTCCGGAACATAAACGAATCCGCGAGATATTATCTCCGGCGCAGTGAGAAGCAATCTTGCCGTTGTATCCACCGATGCGAATACAACAACCATGCCATCCTGCGACAGATGCTGCCTGTCACGAAGTACAGCACGCCCCACATCTCCTATACCGTATCCATCGATAAGCACTTTTCCGGACGGTACCGTACCGCCCCACGTCGCGCTGTTGCGCCCTATCTCAAGAACGCGCCCGATATCGGATACAAAAACACGGTCAGCGGGAATACCCGAGAACACGGCAAGATCGCGGTTTGCAGCCAAATGACGATATTCGCCGTGTATCGGCATATAGTACTTCGGTTTCAGGAGCATCATAAGGAGTTTTATCTCCTCAGAACAAGCATGTCCGGATGTATGAACTCCAAAGAACACAGAATCCGTTATAACCTTTATACCTGCTCGTGAGAGCTCGTTTATTATTCTGCCGATAAACTTCTCATTACCCGGAATTGCACTGGATGAAAGCACAACAAGATCGGATGTGGTAAGTGTGACCTGAGCATGATCTCCGTATGCCATCCTATACAGCGCCGACATAGGCTCCCCTTGGCTTCCGGTGGTGATAAGCGTAAGATCGCCGGGACGAAAACGCTTAATATCCCCGATATCGACCAAAGTTCCCTCGGGAAAATGCATATACCCAAGTTCACTTGCCGCGCTTACGACATTAAGCATGCTGCGCCCTGTCAAAGCAACACGACGTCCGTGTGCTATCGAAATATCGATGATCTGCTGTACACGGTGCACATTTGAGGAGAATGTTGCTATAACAATTCGCTTATCGGGATTGGCGGTAAACAAATTTTCCAATGTACCGCCAACAGTTTTTTCGGAAGGAGTAAAGCCCGCTCGTTCGGCATTGGTGGATTCGCACATCAAAAGCTTAACGCCTTTTTTACCCAGTTCGCCAAAGCGAGTAAGATCCATCATCTCACCCTCGATAGGCGTAACATCCAATTTAAAATCGCCCGAATGAACAATCAATCCACGTGGTGTAGATAAAGCAATGGCGCACGAATCAGCTATAGAATGGTTGACATGGATAAATTCCGCTTCAAAAACACCGAGCTTTACTTTATCCCCGGCGTTGACGGTGTTGAGTTGCGGTTTAAAATCAAGGCGGTGCTCCGAGAGTTTGTTTTTTATGATTCCAATCGTCAGCGCAGTTCCCCATATCGGGATATTCATTTGTTTTAAAACATATGGGACGGCACCGATGTGATCTTCATGCCCATGAGTTAAAAGTATACCGCGAACTTTTTCTCTATTTGCCGTAAGGTAAGAAATATCCGGAATCACAAGATCTACGCCGGGCATATCTTCATCGGGGAAACCCATCCCGCAATCTATAACCACAATATCCTGACCGTACTCCACGGCGGTCATATTTTTGCCTATCTCACCGAGTCCTCCGAGAGGTATTATCCTGAGTTTCTGCTCGTTTTTCTTTTCGGTATTCGTTTCGCCACCGCGCGCGCCGCTATTTTTACGACCGCGTTTGGGGCTTTTGGCAATGTTAACATCGCGCGACTCGCCACCATCTGTTTCAGACTCAAAACCATCTGACATCACATCCGGAAGTTCAAAAAGAGTTGATTTTTCATTATCGATCGTGCGAATTTCTCGTGTGGATTTTTGATCGTTTTTGGAACGACCGCGCTTTCCGGTCGATACACGCTTGCGATTTACGTTACTTTCAACATTTTGCGTTTGCGCGCCTTGTTTTACGGATGTTTCTTGCGAAAGCTGCGTTGATTTTTCAACGCCATCTATATTCTTCTTTTGCTTTTTTTCACGACCGAAAGTTGAGTGCTCATTAACCTTGGTCATATCTGATGTTGCATTGTCATTTTCTTTTCTCTTTTTTTCTGCCATAAAATGATCTGATAATCCTTTCTAAAGCAAATACATCAACGGGAAACGGCACACAAAAAATTACGGACCGACGACAAGCGCCTCAGCGCCCTGCTCCACGTCATGCCCGATGCCATAATGCTTATTTGCTTATTGTATATATTTATATTATTGTCACGTCACCACTCGGCGCGGACAAAAAATTCTTGGTTCAGCGGTCATCCCCCGCTCTATCCTTATCAACATTAATATTATATAACATTTAACTCCGTTTGTCAAGTATTCAAGCAGTCAACCCGCGCCAAATAAAACATATCAGACAAAAAAGCGCAGCACCTGCAAGTACACCGAACAAAAAACAAAACACCGACCGTCTTTTTCGATGGTTTTCGGCATTCGAATTGATCATCGCATTTCCGGGCACTATAGGTTCCACGGCTTTTATTATAGGACAACGTTTTTCACGTGTACCGGAGATAACCCGATCATAACGTCGCGAAAATTTCTGAGCCTCATCAACTATACGTTCAGCCTCAAGCAGCATTGCGCTTTCCGTAAAATCCCCGACACATTCGCCGTTAAGTATAAAATAAGCACATTCAAATATGCCCTTACCCGTTTTTTTTAAATCTTGTAAAAAGATTATCTGACGCTTGCTCCCTTTTATCATATCTACACTCCCATGGCATAGTATTTTTCAGTGCTATTATTTACCGCAATTAATAATATAATTCACTGAATACTTAAATCAGCATAGAAAATAACAGAATAGGAAAGGTTCCATTAGTATCAACAAATAAAATATATATTTTGAATTTGCATTTACAATTGTGACACAATAAATAGAATTTCAACAGTGTTAGTAACATTTTATTCGATGCAAAAGAAGTATATATATGTCATTCTGACCAGTAGATGTATTTCATGGAACGCAAAACATTAGCTATGCTCAATATTATCAGGATTTAATTATTGAAGTGTAAATGAATAAATGAAATAAGGTAAAAACTAAAAAATGCTGTCCCACGCGGTTGAATTTTGTAAAATAATGTTGTAAAATATAATTACTTTAGGGACAGAAAGGAGAATCCCATGAAATCAACAGGAATTGTTCGTAAGATCGACGAACTTGGCAGAATTGTTCTCCCCATGGAGCTACGCAAAATGCTTGATCTCAATGTGAAAGATCCGGTGGAGATTTTTGTAGACAACGAAAGAATCGTTCTTCAAAAATATTATCCGGCATGTATTTTCTGCGGTGATGCCGATGATATTGTTTATTATAACGGCAAACGTATTTGTTCAAAATGCCTTGCCAATCTTAGAGAAAAATATTAATTTAAGGATCGTTGACCTTTTTCGGCTGTCGCTTAATCGCGACAGCTTTTTTAATATATAAACAGAAATCGCAGTAAACCTTCATCATTGACCTATTTCGATATTTTCATAGCTTGCTATATAATAGAAAGTGTTTAAGTTCAACAAAAAATGTATGAAACTCTCGCTTGGTGCATGTTATTTTAAAAAAGAGCCGATTCACAAGAATCGACTCTGTAAATGATCAGAAATCGTCCATTGAAAACCGAACAAAGAAAGGAGTAAAAGCAAGAACTCAAGAACTCATGTGAACCGTGTTACCAAGAAGTAACAGAGGTTCAAGCCCTCGGTCAATTAGTATCGGTCAGCTGAACACATTACTGTGCT
>CAZISZ010000106.1:0-6172 GCA_964542035.1 uncultured Ruminococcus sp.
TCATCCGCATGTATTGCAGTCGATAGAGCCTATTGAAAGTTCGGACGGTACGCACAGTCCCCTTTGCGCATATTCTCTCGGCACTTTTCTCGGTATGCAGGGGTATGATGATAACGCACTGGCGGGAATACTGAGTTTTAACATAAAAATCGGAGCCGACGGCGTGAGCATTGACGATGTGCTTCTGACACCGATAGTTTCTTATTTTGATAAGAATTTTCGTTCAAACGAGATATATTTGCTCTCCGATTTTACCGAAGAACTTTGTCAAAATCACGGCGTGGTGCAGCGCGGAGGCGACGGCACGTTCGGCGGTAAAATGACGCTTGAGTCGCTCAGATATTATTTGAACAACGCAATTGAAGATGATTATTTGGCAAATGATTTTAAAAGGAATGCCTCGCAATAGCGAGGCATTCCTTATTTATATTTTAAAAAATGTATTCCGCTGAATTTTTTTGGAGTGCCGATGTTCTTTAAATGCTCAGATCGGCACATTCACTGTGGCGCCGAGTGCGAGCGAATATATCAGTACTCTGTCCGGGCGGCGACCCATGATGGCACCGAGCGCCTCCGCGTAATACGCCAATTGCCCCGCATGTGCATCGCAAAGTTTACGCGCAGCAAGCGCGGGCGATTCAAGCTCGTGGCGGGTCAGTCTGTCGGTTTTGTAGTCGCAAAGTACAAGACGGTCGTTGCCGTCGATGAAAAACAGGTCAATAACGCCCTGTACAAGTATTTGCTCGCCGTTGAGTTCGTGTGCTGTCATTTTGTCGGTTGTAAACTTATCTGCGGGCAGATAAATATTAAAACGTTGTTCGCGGTAAAGGCGGCGTGCTTTTTTGATTTCATCAAAAAAACAACTGTTTGAAAACGCAATCAGTTCATCGCGCCGTAAAAGTTCCGCATCCTGCGATGAGATAAATCCGAGCGCACGCATTCTTGCGGCTTCGCGGTCTATGGCGTCGGGTGTGCCGTCGAGCTGTTTAAAATCGCAAAATTGCAAAAACAGGTGAGTTGCGGTGCCTTTTTGTGCCGCAAGGCGAGAGGGATCCGACTCGGTTTGGCTGTCGTGGTATTTCATAAAGGACGGGACGCGCGTCTTCGCGGTATCTGCCGCGCGCGCGTTTTTGGCGCCGTGTGTTATGCTTTCGCCGATGGCGTTTGAACCTTTGATGTCGAATGTCGCGAAAGTATCGGAGATGGCGTGAACCCTTTGCATATCATCATCAAGTGCCGAGGGGGAGAGATCGGAGACGGAAAGCTTTGCCGGGAGTGCCGATATGTGCGCGTACGGATATTGGTAGTCAATGCGTTCGCGCAGTTGCTTGGCAAGTTCATGTGCGTTTACGGCTTCATCCGGCATGATCTGCGCTCCGACGTTGCGAGACGGAATTTTAATATCCGACGCTTTGATTGTGTCGATGCGGCAAAAACTTTCCGTGTCTCTGCCGTGCAGGGCGGTAAGAATACGAACTATATTGCTCTTTGCCGTCAAAACGGAGGCGCGTCCGCCGCGTTGCGCGCGGCGCGCGGCATCGGCGCGCAACTTTTCACTGCCGCCGGAGCCGCATTTTGCCGTTATTATCAGTTTTTCTTTAGCGCGCGTCAGCGCAACATAAAGAATGCGCAATTCTTCTTCGGCTGCGAGAGTAATTTCGCAATCTGCCGCCGCGCGCCGCATGGGGGTGTCAAGTTTGGTTACTCCGTCTTCGCAAGCCAACCTCATGGCCATTCCCGCGCCCGGGGAGTAGCAAAGATCCTGCGCGGCATCACTGCGGTTAAATCCGCTGCCGAAACCCACGGCAAACACGGTGGGAAATTCAAGGCCCTTTGATTTATGGATCGTCATTACCGATACCGCTCCGTGTGCCGACGAGGCATCCGACTCTATTTTTACCCCATCGTTTATCATTCCGTTGATATAAGTAACAAATTCCGAAAGACCGCGAAATGTACTGCCCTCGAAGCGCCTCGCGTACTCGTAAAGCCGATGCAGGTTGGCTCTGCGCACAGTTGACGGAAGACCGATTTCGGTGCTGTCGGCACCGCAGTACATAAGCGCCGTAGTGTCGGTGTATACTCGCCGTATCAATTTGTCGGCTGGCATGGCAACGGCGTAGGCGCGCCAATTTGCAAGATGTTCCAACGCGTCACGGCAACGATCGGCAAGGTGGCTGTCACGTCCCTCGGCGGCATAGCATGTCAGCGCATCATAAAGAGATATGTGATCTCCGGAGGTTTTGATCTTTACCATGTCGGAAAGCGTAAATCCGAATATCGGTGAGCGTAATGCGCCCGCCAAAGGGATGTCCCTTTGAGGATTGTCCACGGCAGAGAGCAAGCAGACGAACATAAGTACTTCCGGGTCGGCAAAAAGATCTTCGCCTACGCTGTTTGCCGCGGGAATTCCGACCGACGAAAGGGCGCGTACCACTCCCGCCGCAAATCCTTTGGAGCGTGCCAACACCGCAATATTGCCGGGATCGTCCCCCTCGGCTATCATATCTGCAATGCGGGATGTAACATAGCGTATCTCCGGGTCGTCTCCGCTCGTAAAATCAACGGTTCCGTTGCCGCTGTCATCTGCCGCGTCCGCAATCGTTTCCGTCGCGGAAATGTCTTCCGTGTCGTTAACCGCGTTGGCGTTGTTGCCGAGTGCGCTGTCGATAAGTATCACTTCGGCGGGTGTGCCTCCCGCATCTCCGCGTGCAAATATCAAATCATCCTCGGCGCGATATCCTATACCGTGCGGGCGCGGCGAATTCTCTGAGGTCGAAAACAGATAGGAAGATACCGCATTGGTAAAGTCAACGATGCAGTGTGAACAGCGAAAGTTTTCGGACATGTATATTGCGCCGGGAGGGACATTGCTTTTATCCTGTACCGCATTCGGATCTATAACTGCGAAACGGCGCCGGTAGTCGGCAAAAATAGACGGTTCCGCACCTCTGAATGCGTATATGCTCTGCTTGATGTCTCCCACCATGAAAAGATTGCCGCCATCGGATATTGCACGGAATATCTCATCCTGCACGGGATCCGTGTCCTGATATTCGTCTACGAATATCTCGCTGAAGCGGGCGCGCCATTCCAGTGCCAATTCGGTCGGAGCGCCGTCCGCGGTTATTAAAAGTTTGTGAGCGAATCTGCGTATGTCCGCAAAATCACATATGCCGTGAGCTTTTTTTTCGGCGTCAAGCAATTCGGTATAGGCGAGAAGTATACGCGAAAGGGCGCGAAGCAATCGGGCAGTATCTCGCTGAGATGTGCTTATCTCGTCCGGTGTCATTGAAAAATATCGTTTTCCCGTTTCGCGTATTCTTTTTTTCATATCGTTGCGAAACTTTGATATTTCCTCCGCTTGCGGAGTTTTTGTGCCGCGTTTAAAACTCGGCAATCGAGCGGGAGAATAATCGGCAAACAGACTTCGCAGAGTCGTCTCATCCGCGTCGTTGGCGGCATTCATCAGAGACCTTACCGTTGCTATATCCGATTCTATAACAGTATCATATCCCGCGGGGTAGGTGCCGTCTGCGCGAACTTCGTCAAGGATGCCGCAAAGCGTGCGTTGCATATCGTCGAGTGTATCGTATATAGAATCAAGCGCACACTTACCGGCACGGCTTTGGGTGAAGTCAATGGCAGATTCGGCATCAAGCAGATCCGCTTCATCCGCGGGAACATACATTCCGCGCGGCATGCATTCAAGGCGAGTGACAAACTTTATCAGTACATCGGCCAATCTACCGTCACCGCGTACGGTTGTAAGCGAGCAGGCAAGTCGCGCTACGTCAATGTCTTTGGCGATCATAGTGTTGATCGTTTGTTGCATGCATTCACGTTGCATGGTCAAAAGCTCGCTTGTGTCCGCAAGACGCATGTTTGCCGATATACCGAGTCTGTTAAAATTTTCTCGTACCACATCAAGATAAAATGCGTCTATCGTACATATTCTCGCTCCTGCTACAGCTATCAATTGATTGGAAAGATGTGTGTTGTCCGGAGAGGCGGCAAGTGACGCCGAGAGCGCTGCGCTTATTCGCGCGCGCAGTTCACCTGCCGCCGCGCGTGTAAATGTTACTATAAGCATGCGCGAGATGTCGGCAGGGTGCTCACTGTCGGTCAACTCGTCTATTATTCTTTCCGTGAGGGTTGCCGTTTTACCGGAACCCGCCGCGGCGGATATCAGCAGTGTGCGACCGCGTGTATCTATTGCCGCACGTTGTGAAGTTGTAAATTTTACAGCCATTTGTTCCTCCGCTTTGCCTTATACCTGTTGTTTAGAACGGCAAACGGCAAAAAATTTGCAATATTTACAGGGATGTTGGTCTTTTTCCGTTGTTATCGGCAAGGCATAAGCCATTCCCGAACGCATTTTGCATGCTATATCGGATACTGTGTTCTCAAGTTCCGCAAATATCGCGGACAGTGCGTCGCGATCGATAAGCGCCGCGGACGGTGTTCCGTCGGCTTTGAACTTTGCGCCTTGCATGTAGTGCGGATCGCGTGTGCGGCTGAGGGCGTCAAGCACCTCATCTTCATTTACCGCAAGACCGGAACGATGGATGGCTGCGCGCGCCAAGCGTTCCGTTTCTTCGCGACTGTGCGGGTGATCAAGTGCGGGCGCTTTAATGTTTGCCGAAAGATAGGTCACGGCGGCGGGGCGTCCGCGCAGTTCGAAAACAGCATCTGTGCCGATACGTTTTCGATCGATGCGGGCGGCGTTGTGATCTGTCAGCGCGTAAAGATATATCAGCAATTGCAGGTCAAGTCCGCGACGCACATCTTCAAGCGAAAATTTGCGTTCTCCGGTTTTGTAATCCACAATTCTTATCAGTCGCTCGCCGCTTGGCGTTTGGGCAATATCCACTCTGTCCGCCTTTCCGTTCAAAACAACACGTGATCCATCGGAAATTACAAATTCCGGGGATGGGACAGCGCGCGGATCCCGACCGCCTATCTTGACCTCAAACGCCTCGGGACGAAACGTGCCGTTAGCAAATTCTTCGAAAATATCGGATATTATAAGCTCCGCTATTCGCTCAAGTCGGGATACCGTGTGTTTAATATGCGGAGTTAGGGCGTTATCGCCGAATTCGGCGAGATAGCTCGCGGTTATGTCATCAAGCAAAGCGCGCGACGATTGACTGTCCGGCGGAGTGTCAAAACCGCCGTTTTCGGCAACGTAAAGAAAATATTTTTCAAGCACGTGATGGACAAACGTGCCCATCCCCGCGGCATTGAATTCCACTCGTTCACCGTCGTCAAGCTTCAGTATGTTTTTCAGATAGTAACCATAAGGGCAGTTTACAAAGGATTCTATTCTCGATTGTGAAAGTTCCATGCGTTCCCCGAACACCTCGCGTGCCTGTCTGGCGGGAATAGTCTCGCTAACCGCGCCGAGAGGGATTAAGATCTTTTTCTGTTCGGATTCAAAATCATCGTCCCCCGCCAAGCATATGCGTATCGCGTTTGCGAGTGGTGTACCGAGGCAAAAAGGAAGATATTCAAGTGCGGTTTTGCGGCTCCATATGCGATCCGATGTGCTGACATCCGATTCTCTTTTCATGTTTATGTAATCTAATAGAGAGGCTGTACGCAAAAACGCGGAGGATGGGCGGCAGGATGAGCCGACCGCATCTGTTTCATGGGTAAAAAGACAAAGTTTTTCGGTAGGGGAGGATACGGCACGTAAAAGATAAAACATTTCGTCGGATATTGACGTTTCTCGATCGGATGAGAGTGGCATATCAAGCCCGGTGAGTACCTCGCGGTCTCGGTCGGAAAGCAATCCTCTCGTTTTCGGCACAGCCGGAAATTCGCCCTCAACAAGTCCCAAAAGCACGGCGCATCGGCGTTCGCCTGCGCGTAACATGTCGGCGGATCCTATCATTATTTCATCGCATCCCGAAGGGATACTGCCTATCTCAGCCGCATCAAATGCCAAACGAAGTGCGGCGGCGAGTGTTTGAATATCGGGTTTATGCGGCGACGCGGTGACCGGAATATCGATACTTGAAATGTCTCCGTTGGCAAGATATTCATCCATATCGGTCGAAGCGCTGTCAAATACATCACACACGCATTCAAGTGCGTCGATTGCGGAATCCATCAGTCTCACGGTTACATCCGCTTCACGCCGATGTCCCTCGCTCATTTCACCTTCGGC
>CAZISZ010000107.1:0-6114 GCA_964542035.1 uncultured Ruminococcus sp.
CGCAGGTCGTCTTTTTTAATTTTATTGATGTTTATACCGTCGTATCTTATCTTACCGTCGGCAATATCGTAAAATCGGTTAATAAGATTGGTAATTGTCGTTTTGCCTGCACCTGTTGCACCAACAAATGCGACTTTTTGCCCCGGTTCCGCATAAACGGAAACATCGTGCAAAACATTTTTTCCTTCTTCGTAAGCAAAATCGACATCGAAAAGACGTACATCACCGCAAAGTTTGGTGTATGTCAAACTGCCATCACCGTGCGGATGCTTCCACGCCCACATTCCGGTGTGCTCGGCGGTTTCGGTTATATTGCCATTATCGTCAAGCTTTGCGTTTACCAAAGTAACATAGCCGTCATCGACTTCCGGATCTTCATCCATAAGTGAGAATATTCTTCCTGCACCCGCCATTGCCATTACTATACTGTTGATCTGTTGCGACAGTTGGTTTACGTTGCCGGTGAACTGTTTTGTCATATTGAGAAAAGGTACCAGAATGCTTATGGCAAACGGCATTCCGGAAAGGCTGACGTTGGGAACCTCGGCGAGTATCAATATTCCTCCGAGTATTGCGGTGAGGACATAAAGAATGTTACCGATATTCATAATTATGGGACCGAGCATACTGGCGTAACTGTGTGCACGACGGCTGTCATCATTGAGTGCGCAGTTTATTTTATCAAAATCACAGGCGCTTTGTTCTTCATGATTGAAAACTTTGATGACTTTCATTCCGTTCATCATTTCTTGAATGAATCCCTCAGCCTTGCCGGTTGTTTCCTGCTGCCTTACAAAATATTTTGCCGAGCCTCCGCCGACCTTTTTGGAAACAAAAAGCATCAGCATCACTCCGAGTATTACAAGCAGTGTAAGCCAAGCGCTGAAATAAAGCATGATAAACAGTACTGTCAGTACTATTACACCGGATGAAAGCATTTGCGGCAGGGATGATGAAACCAGTTCGCGCAAAGCGTCTATATCGTTGGTATAGTAACTCATGATATCACCGTGTTTGTGGGTATCGAAATACTTTACCGGCAGATTCTGCATACCGCCGAACATACGGCAACGCAATTTTGACAAAAAGCCTTGTGTGATATACGCCATGAGCTGTGTGTAAGCAAAGATCGATAGTATAGACAAAAGATACAAACCGACCAAAATAGCGATCTTGGGCACGATAGCGGCGCGCGCAGCCGACCAATCTCCGGATGACGTATACTCTCCGATAACGGCAATGACTTTTTGCAGAAAGATTGCAGGTATGGAAGAAACCACAGCAGAAAAAACTATACAGATCGCGGTTATCACTATAAGCTTTGGATAGCACTCATACAGCAGCTTGACAACACGCAAAAGCGCACGCGGATCGGCTTTGGGGCGGCGAGCTGCTTTATTTTCGGTGACGGTTTTTTTATCGGTTTTCATCATCGGAGCCTCCCTTGGTCTGCTGTTCGTAAATATCTCTGTAAATATCGCAACGGTTTATCAGTTCATCGTGCGTACCGCTGTCCACTATTTTGCCTCCGTCCATAACCGCTATGACGTCCGCTTCCATAACCGAAGCTACACGCTGAGCGATTATTATTTTGGTAGTTTCCGGGATAAACTGCTTGAAGCCCATGCGTATGAGCGCATCTGTTTTCATATCAACGGCGCTTGTGGAGTCGTCAAGTATCAATATTTTCGGTTTTTTCAGCAACGCACGGGCAATACACAAACGTTGCTTTTGACCGCCGGAAACATTAGCGCCTCCCTGCTCTATTTTTGTATTGTAGCCGTCAGGGAATCGGTTGATAAATTCATCGGCTTGGGCAAGACGACACGCCTCGCGAAGTTCTTCATCCGTGGCATTTTCATTGCCCCAACGCAGGTTCTCGCTTATGGTACCCGCAAAAAGGAGATTTTTTTGGAGCACCATTGCAACTTGTTCACGCAATACATCAATATCATATTCACGAACATCAACGCCGCCGACTCTGATACAGCCGGCAGTAACATCGTAAAGTCTCGGAATAAGCTGAACAAGCGATGACTTACCGGAGCCCGTACCGCCGAGAATTCCGACAGTTTGTCCGGATCTTATGTGCAGATTGATGCTGTCAAGAGCATTTTTTTCGGCTTTTTCGGAATATTTGAAGCTGACGGAATCAAGATCTATTGAACCGTCCGCAACATTTGTTATGGGATTCCGTGGATTGGTGAGAGAGGGCTCCTCAATAAGCACCTCGTAAATACGATTGGCTGATTCAACAGAAAGCGTTAACATAACGCAAACCATGGCGACCATCATCAGAGATGAAAGAATCTGAAAACCGTATGTCAGCATAGCCGAGAGTTGACCGACATCGATATATGTGCCGTTGCTGTTTATTATCAGTTTGGAACCGACGTAAAGAACAAACGCCATGTTGAAATACACACATATCTGCATAAGCGGCGAGTTCAATGCCACTATGCGTTCGGCGTGGGTAAAATCGTTGCGTATATCTTCCGATGCGCGGTTAAATTTTTCCTTTTCAAAGTCCTCGCGTACAAAGCTCTTCACCGCGCGCATTGCGGAAACATTTTCCTCGATTGATTCGTTGAGTTTATCATACTTGCGGAAAACACGCCTGAATGCCGGCATTGCGTTTTTGGCAACAAGAAAAAGTCCGACAGCCAAAACCGGAACGACAATAAGAAACAGCGTGGAAAGACTACCACCCATGATATATGCCATAATAACGGAAAATATCAACATAAGCGGGCAGCGTATTGCCATGCGTATTATAACCATAAATGCCATTTGAACATTACCGACATCGGTAGTCATTCTCGTAACGAGCGATGAGGATGAGAACTTATCGATATTTGCAAATGAATATTGGCAAATACGGTCGTACATATCATGTCGCAGATTCTTGGCAAATCCGGCGCCGGCCTTGGATGCCGAGATAGCAGCAAACGTTCCGCAAATAAGAGATGCCAACGCCATGAGGGCGAGGACAAGACCGTCCTGCAGTATGCTTTCCAGGACAACGCCGTTAGCGTTCAGATTGTTGATAAGATTGGCAATGCGATAAGGAATAAGACACTCAATGACTGTTTCACCGAGTATAAAAAGCGGAGTCAGCCATGCTGCAAGTTTATATTCTCTAACGCACGCATAAAGTCGTTTGATCATATATATCCTTCCTTTATTTTGTATTTTCTTTTTTGAACAACGAGAGGTATTATATCACAATATAAAAAATATTGCAAGCCCAAACATTTGTTTGCGCGTTAAACTTTTTAAAGTATCGCGTATTGTGTGTGTAACATGTCGATACAATACGGAATATGCTGTTGTTAGGCGATATAACGTAAAAAATAAGTACGGATACTTATTCGAAGCAACGTTTTTCGTCGATCGTTATTACACGAATAAATCAAAAAACGGAGATAGAGTTTTGAAGGTTGATAGATTGATACATATGGATGAAATGAATCCGGGGGAAACTGCGGAGGTAACTGCCGTAATCGCAGAGCGAAATATCAAACGTCGTTTTTTCGATCTCGGGCTGATTCCCGGACGCAATGTTGAATGTGTCGGTATAAGCCCGGGCGGCGATCCCGCGGCGTATCTTATTTGCGGCGCACTCATCGCTCTGCGCGCCAGAGATATTTCCAATATTGCCGTAAAGCTTAAATGTTGAAATTGCGATGTTTTTCAGGAGACGGAAGATGTTACGATTTAAGATGCCAGCTAAGCCGAAAACATTCGGCAACGTCGAAAAATCATCCAAACCACAAGGTTGTCGAAAATCTGGAAAGCCGGTGAAATGTGTAACGGTGGCGCTTGTAGGCAACCCGAATGTAGGAAAAACCACGCTTTTCAACGCGCTGACGGGAATGTCGCAACACACGGGAAATTGGCCAGGCAAAACGGTGACGACAGCCGAGGGGCGATATATATACGAAGATACCGTATATAATGTTACGGACCTCCCGGGAACATACTCTCTTTTTCCGCATTCACCCGAAGAAGCGGTGGCACGGGATTATATAATGCACGGCAGTGACGGTAAACCTCCGGATATCTGTATTGTTGTATGTGATGCAGGCTGTCTTGAACGGAATATGGGACTTGTTTTGCAAACGCTTGAAATATCACCGCACACGATTGTTTGCATCAATCTTATTGATGAGGCAAAACGCCGCGGGGTGATGATTAAAATTGATATTCTTTCACAAAGGCTCGGTGTACCCGTGATAGGAATATCCGCCAAACGCAAGATTGATATTTTGCACTTGGTTACAGCCGTACATGATGCGGCGAGAGTGTGGCATGGCACTGCTTTGCAATCACTTGTATCGAATCCGACTCAACCGCCGGTAAGGTATACTCCGCAAATAGAACGTGCAGCCGAAATATTGGCAGATACCCCGTTTGTTCGGTCTCGCTTTGGAGATGGTGCACGAGCGCGCGCGGCTGGCCTCGAATTACTTCAGCGTGGGATCGGAGAATCGGTACTTTGTGAATTCAATCGGAATTTTGATGATATTGCCTCCGATACCGCCGAATCTGCGCATGCATTGAACGGTTTTGAATTTGATGTACTGAGAGCGGCGTATACAGTAGCATGTGAAGTGATCAAAGATGGGCGCGCGGCTGATGTCGCAGAAGAAATAACCGACGGAGCATGCTGCTGCGAATACAACGGTGATATTATAGCGCTTGCGGTGATGCAAAGAGCCGATGAGATCTGTTGCGGCGCCATAGAAAAAACACATAACAGCGGAGGTTACGGCGATCGCGACCGCAAGATAGATAAACTACTTACCGGACGAATCGTCGGATATCCAGCAATGCTATTACTGTTGTTTCCCGTTTTGTGGTTAACGATAGAGGGGGCTAATTATCCATCCGCTCTTTTGAGCCGATGCTTTGCGGCAATGGAAGTGTGGCTTTATGATTTGATGATCAATACAGGAGTGTCGCGTGTAATTACCGATGCGCTGATAAGCGGAGCATTCAGAGTGCTTGGTTGGGTAGTATCCGTTATGTTGCCTCCCATGGCAATATTTTTTCCGTTGTTTACTCTTCTTGAGGATGCCGGATATCTGCCGCGGATTGCATATAATCTTGACAGACCATTTTGTTTTGCACAAGCTTGCGGCAAGCAGGCCCTGACCATGTGCATGGGGCTGGGATGTAATGCGGCGGGAGTTGTTGGATGCCGCATAATAGATTCACCTCGCGAGCGGCTTCTCGCAATACTTACAAACAGTTTTATGCCATGTAACGGTCGCTTTCCGGCCATTATTACTGCCATAACGCTTTTTGTTGCGGTAGGTCGCCATTCATCGGTTGTTGCGGCGCTTATCTCTGCGGCATGTATGGTTCTTTGTGTTTTGATAACATTTGCGATAACTTGGGTGCTGTCGCACACTTTACTTAAAGGTAAAGCATCGGCTTTTACGCTTGAAATGCCTCCATATCGCCGACCGGATATTTTGAGAGTTCTTGTGAGATCACTGCTTGATCGTACTCTTTTTGTCCTCGGACGCGCAGCGGCGGTTGCTGCACCGGCGGGGCTTCTTATATGGTTACTTGCCAATATAAAACCGGATGGTGCGAGTTTGCTTGGAGTCATTGCCTCATGGTTGGATGTTCCCGGACATCTTATCGGACTTGACGGCGCAATACTTTTGGGTTTTATACTCGGTTTGCCTGCCAATGAGATAGTTTTGCCGATAACCATGATGATATACCTTGCCGCCGAAAGTTTACCCGAACTCGGTAACACCGAGATGCTTTACACCGTTCTTTCCGATAACGGTTGGTGCGCGCGCCGTGCTATATGTTTCGTGATATTCATGCTGTTTCACTGGCCTTGTTCCACAACCCTTATCACGGTAAAAAAAGAAACCGGCAGCCGCAGGTGGACGGTTCTTGCTGCCGTCCTACCCGCATGTGTCGGAGCCTTATTGGCCTTTTTGATAAACCTGATTTGGACGATTTGTTTAGAATGAGATTATAGTGCCGTTCGAAATTATCTGTCGATATCAGCCAACCACTCATATGAAGATGTATCGGATGACATGCGCCAATCCCCGCGCGGGGACAACGCCACGGTGCCTATTTTTA
>CAZISZ010000108.1:0-6071 GCA_964542035.1 uncultured Ruminococcus sp.
ATACCGTTGCCGTAATAGCCGACTCCACATCCCGTTGGGCGGAAGCGTTGCGCGAAATGTCCGGCAGACTTGAGGAAATGCCGGGCGAGGAGGGATACCCCGCATATCTGACATCCCGCCTTGCACAGTTTTACGAGCGCGCGGGGCGCGTTACCTGCCTCGGAGCTGACGGACGAGAGGGGGCGCTTTCGGCAATCGGCGCGGTATCTCCTGCGGGAGGCGATATCTCCGAACCTGTAACGCAGGCAACGCTTCGTATAGTTAAAGTATTTTGGGGACTTGACTCTTCTCTCGCCTATCGACGCCACTTTCCCGCCATCAACTGGCTTAACTCCTACTCTCTCTACCGCGAGCGTCTTAACGGTTGGTTTGCCGAAAATGTTTCGCGCGATTGGATGCCGCAGACACAGCGTTGCCTTAAAACCCTGCAAACAGAAGCGGAACTTAACGAGATAGTACAGCTTATAGGCGCGGATGCGCTTTCTCCGTCGGATCGTTTAACGCTTGAGATCGCACGATCGCTGCGCGAGGATTTTTTGCAGCAAAACGCAATGACGGAAAACGACAGCTATTCTCCGCTTGATAAACAGCACCGCCTGCTTGGACTTATATTTAAATTTGAAGACGCGGCACGCCGCGCTATAGCCGCAGGCGCATCAATCGACGAGATAGCAGATCTGCCGATAAGAGAACGCATAGGCAGAGCAAAAGACCTGCCCAACAACAACTATAAAACCGAATTTGACAATATTTCCGCAGATATCGACCGTGAGATCACGGCAACGATACCAAAGGCTTAAAACGGAGGAACGGCAATGATAAAAGAATATAAAACCATTGAAGAGGTAGCCGGTCCTCTTATGCTGATAAAGAGCGTTGAGGGCGTAAAGTTCGACGAACTCGGAGAAATTGTAATGCCCGACGGTTCCATTCGCCGTTGTCGTGTGCTTGAAGTAAACGGCAACGACGTGTTGGTACAACTTTTTGAATCTGCGGCAGGCATCAACCTTTCCGAAAGTCGCGTGCGTTTTACCGGTCACGGCGTTCGCCTTGCCGTTTCCCCCGATATAATGGGGCGAGTATTTAACGGAATGGGCGAACCTATCGACGGCGGCGCACGGATAATTCCGGAAAAATATTGCGATATCAACGGCACTCCCATAAATCCCGCGGCAAGATATTACCCCTCCGAATTTATTCAGACAGGCATTTCTACGATCGACGGACTTAACACCCTTGTGCGCGGACAAAAGCTGCCTATATTCTCCGGCTCCGGTCTGCCACACGCCGACCTTGCCGCGCAAATAGCAAGACAGGCAAAAGTTATCGGTGACGGAGGCTCCAACTTCGCAGTGGTATTTGCCGCTGTGGGTATCACATTCGAAGAAGCTGATTTCTTTATAAACGACTTTAAAAAAACAGGAGCTATCGGCAGAACGGTAATGTTCTGCAACCTCGCGTCCGACCCCGCCATCGAACGTATCTCCGCACCCCGTATGGCGCTTACCGCCGCCGAGTACCTTGCGTTTGATCTCGGCATGCACGTGCTTGTCATAATCACCGATATCACCAACTATGCGGAGGCTTTGCGCGAGGTCTCGGCGGCAAGACGAGAAGTACCGGGGCGGCGCGGATATCCCGGATACATGTACACCGACCTCGCAACGATGTACGAGCGCGCGGGAAGGAAGGCGGGCAGCGACGGTTCTATCACAATGATACCGATCCTTTCAATGCCGGAAGACGACAAGACCCCCCCGATCCCCGACCTTACAGGATACATTACCGAGGGACAAATAATACTTTCCCGCGAAATGTACCGAAAGGGCTATATGCCACCCGTTGACGTACTTCCCTCTCTTTCCCGTCTTAAAGATAAAGGAATAGGCGAGGGCAGAACGCGCGAGGATCACGCCGGAGTTATGAACCAGCTTTTCTCAAGCTATGCGAGAGGCTGCGAAGCCAAAGAACTGATGGTAGTTCTCGGCGAATCGGCTCTCACACCTATAGATCGTCTTTATGCCAAATTTGCGGACGAATTTGAGGCGCGATATATCAATCAGGGCTTTTATGAAAACCGCACGATAGAGGAAACTCTGAACCTCGGTTGGGAGTTGCTCTCCATCCTGCCCAAGAGCGAGCTTAAGCGCATTAAGCCCGAATATATCGAAAAATATCTGCCGAAAAGCAAAATTGCAGCCTCGGCTGACTGATTTCACCTCGGAGGCGAAAGATGGCAACAACTAATGTAAGCCCCACAAGAATGGAACTGAAGCGCCTCAAGACCCGATACGCCGCCGCGCGCCGCGGACATAAGCTGTTAAAGGACAAGCGAGACGAGCTTATGAAGCACTTTTTGGAGACGGTAAGAGAAAATCGCGAGCTGCGCGAAAGCGTTGAAGAACGTCTGCGTGCATATTATCGCGCTTTTACCGCTGCCGGCGCCGTCGGAAACCCCAAAATGCTTGAGGAGGCGCTTATCGCACCGACCGGTGAAAATCTGATCAATGTCGAAAGCAAAAAAATGATGGGTGTTACGGTGCCGATATTTAATGGCGGCGATATCACCGTCGGGATCGGATACGGCATGGCTTTCACGCCCGCGGGACTTGATGCGGCGCTTGAAGAACTCTCCTCGCTTTCCGCCGACATGATAAAGCTTGCCGAACTTGAAAAAACAGCGCAGCTTTTGGCAGGCGAGATCGAACGCACAAGACGTCGCGTTAACGCGCTTGAATATATTCTTATGCCGCGATACTTAGAATCGATAAAAACGATATCGATGAAGTTAGACGAGGACGAGCGCGGTTCTCGTGCGCGGCTGATGAAAGTCAAAGAAATGACCGCCGAGGCGGAGATAAAGAAAAAAAGAGCCGCGGACGAAGCGGCAGTATAATAATAAAAACCATCCCGAGTGAACGTTTGTTTCACTCGGAATGGTTTTTATATTTGGCAGACGAGACTGTTTTAGGCTTTTAGATTATTTTTGCCGCGTAACATAACAAGTTCACCGTCTCGCCGCACGGCAGACCAAATGATATGCCGCGGACATTTATCCTCGCAAAGTCCACACTCGGTGCATTTGTCGTAATCAATCGATGCGCCGGCGCCGTCAACCTTAATGGCACCGGTAGGACATGAGCGTTCGCAAAGGCGGCAGGAGATACAGCCCGCGTCGCAAAACCGTCTCACCTGTGCACCGCGCTGCTTTGTGGCACATCCAACCCAATGTGCGCTGTCATATGGAATAAGCTTTATTATACCTTTGGGACAGGCGCGCACACAAACACCGCACCCCTCGCACTTGTGATAATCCACCACCGCCGCCCCGTCAACAATAGCAATGGCGTTGAAAGGGCATGCCGCTGCGCAGGTTCCGAGACCTATGCACCCGTTTGGACAGACCTTATCTCCGCCGCCGAGACGTTCGGCGGCGATACAATCATCGGGACCGGAATAAGTATACTTCAGGCGGGCATGACCTCCGCCGCCCGAACACATGACCTGCGCGCGACGACGCACCGGAGCCTCCACGGCGACTCCCATGATGCTGCCTATCTTTTCCGCGACCTCCGTGCCGCCCACAACACAGGCGTTGGCGGGAGCCTCACCCGCGGCGATAGCTGCGGCAAGTGCGGCACACCCCGCTTTTCCGCAACCGCCGCAGTTCGCCCCCGGCAGGATCTCCGATATCTCGTCGGCGCGCGGATCGATTTTCACTTCAAATATCTTTGCCGCCACGGCAAGCAACGCGCCAAGTAATGCGCCCATCCCCGCAAATATCAAGACCGGGTAAAGTACTTCGGTTACTTTCATGATAAAACTTGTTCCTTTCTTCGGACGTGTAACGCTTTACACGGTTTACTTATTTGCCGAAGCTGATGCCGGAAAAGCCCGAAAAGATCATAGCGAGTAATCCCGCGGCAATAAGTATCAGCGGCATACCGCGGAATGCACGCGGCGGATCTGCCACCTCAAGCCTTGCTCTAACGCCCGCAAATATAACGATAGCGAGGGTAAAACCCACACCGGCTGCAAAGCCGTAGCAAACGGAGGTGATAAAACCGTAATTTTCCTGAATGTTCACAAGAGCCGCACCGAGCACGGCGCAGTTTGTGGTTATAAGCGGCAGATAGATGCCGAGCGAACTGTAAAGCGCCGGCACAAATTTGCGCAAAAACATTTCGATAAGCTGTACCAGCGATGCAATAACAAGAATAAACGCAACCGTTTTAAGGTATGTCAGTTCAAGCGGCAAAAGCAAAAGATAATACACCGCCCATGTTACCGCGCTCGACAGCGTCATAACAAAGGTAACCGCCATACCCATGCCGAGCGCTTTATCCGGACTGTCCGATACTCCCAAAAAAGGGCAACAGCCGTAAAACTTCGAAAATATAAAATTTTCAACAAGTATCGCGCTCATCATCATAAGAAGCACGTCAACGAACCCGAGCTCGGTAAAATTCATTTTAACATTTCCCCCTCAAGTTCATTCATTCGGCTCATCTGCTGGTAAGCCTTTTGTATTTACGCTTATATCCGAAAGTCGGCGCTTACGGGCGCGATCCTCTGAACTGTTGCGGATCTTTTGCACTGCTGCCAAAAGGAAACCGATAGTCAAAAAGGCGCCTGCGGGCAGGACGAATATCACCGCGGGAGAATAACCGCTGCCGAGAATATTTACGCCCATCCAACTTCCGGATCCGAGTATCTCTCTCACCGACGCGGTTAAAAACAACGCAAGCGTGTATCCTACGCCCGTGGAGATTCCGTCAAGAGCCGACACTAAGACTCCGTTTTTGGAGGCAAATGACTCTGCCCTTGCAAGTATGATACAGTTAACGACAATAAGAGGGATAAATAAACCCAACGCCTCGTAAAGATCGTAAAGATACGCCCGCATAAGCAACTCCACAGCCGTAACAAAACCGGATATTATAACGACATACGCGGCTATGCGTACCTCCTTGGGAATGATACGCCGCAAAAGTGATATCATTATATTTGAGCAAATAAGCACCGCCGATGTTGCAAGCCCCATACCCAACGCATTTTTTACCGATGTTGTGGTTGCAAGCGTCGAACACATGCCGAGCAACTGTACAAACACAGGATTGTTATCGATGATTCCGTCGCGCAGGATCTTCAACGCGGAGGGCGATTTGCGTTTGCCACCGTTTTTCTCTTCATGTTTTTGAATATTTTCGGATTTTTTTACAGGCTCGTTTTTTTTCGTTTTTTCTTCTCGTCGATCCGTTTCAATCATCACAGGCACGGCAGTATTTTCGCCATCGGTTTTGCGAGGCGATGCCTTTTGTCCGTTCGACATCATGTTCTCTTTAGACGTTATACGATCATCCTTAACCGATACGCGAGATGAATGATGCCGTTCACTTCCGCCCGTATGCTTTCTGTGCGACTTTGCGGTAGATGCCGTGGATTCGGCAATTCCGGCATTCATGTCTTCGGCAAGCTTTTTTACTATCTCGTCATCCGACGGCGCGGCAGCTTTTATGCCGTTTTTTTGTTCGCACGGCTCGGCAATCGAATTCGTAGCCGCAAGCGAAGCTCTAAGCCTTCGCTCGATCTCTTCTTCTGTCATAGCACTGTCTCCTTTCGCAAGTCTCGCAGTTAACCAAAGTTTTCAACCGGTACCAAGCAGCCCATATCGCCGAGTGCGGACAGTGCGCGGTTAACTCCAGCCATTACCGAGCGCGAGGATATGGTAGCTCCGGATATGGCATCCACATCATCCCCCAGTGACAGTTCGCCTCCGAGTCCGCGGTACTGCCCGAGGTACACATCATCGTTAACTCTGCTTCCGAGTCCCGGCGTTTCGGAGAGCGCGGTAATATCCACGCCGACGATCTTACCGTCAACACCGACGCCCACTATCATATCGATATTGCCACCGAAACCGGATGGAGAAACCGCCACGGCATAGCCGCAAACGGTACCGTCATTTTCCATCACCTCAAATACCGAAGTTACGGTACTCGGCACATTATCGAGAGTTTTATATGTGATGTTCTCCTTACCGAAAACGGATCTCACGGATGCGCGCTCTG
>CAZISZ010000109.1:0-5966 GCA_964542035.1 uncultured Ruminococcus sp.
ACCGAGCGTCATTTTTAAGGAGAAGTTTACTTGTATCTTCCCGTTTCGGTGATGCTCTGCGTACCGTTCAGGATTCGCTTGACAGCCAAAACTTCTATGCTTTCAATCCGGCATTTGATACGGCAGGAGTCTTCAAATCGAGCTGACAATAAATTCATGTTGGGCGTACTGATCTAAACGAAAAAAACAAGGGCGGTATAAAGGCTTTTGCAAAGCCTTTATACCGCCCTTACCCAATCAGTTACGCGTTTCTATATATTCAATAAGGTCGGCTATAACGCCATCTTCGTTTGAGCAAAGGCAAAGGTCGGCTATTTGTTTTACGGCATCAATGGCATTGGACGGACAAACCCCGACATTTGCTGTCTTCAGCATATCGATATCATTATCATAATCACCTACAGCGTATATCTTTATGTCATCCGCGGTGTTGTGAGCTTGGCAAATGCGCTTTACTTCCGGTATCATTGTAGCTTTGGTGCAACCTTTTTTCTGTAATTCAAAAAATGTCGGACCTGACATACTGTCTTCAAAAACTTCTCCCATCTCCGCACGAAGCTTTTCGCGGAGATCAATAAGATTTTCCGGTGTGTCGCGAATAACAACCTTGTACCAATTATAGTCATTCCACTTATCAATCGGCAAAACCAAACGCTTGGCAGGTGGGCATGTAAGCATGTCGCGCTCCATGAGCGGCGAAACCGGCGGACAGGTGATGTATCCCTCGGGGGCAGACAAACGTATGCTAACACTCGGCAAAGACTTATACATAAAATCAATGGCGTAGCGAGTTATATCTTTATCCAAAAAGTTTTCGCAAAGAGCTGTGGAATTTTCAAAATCGTAAAGATAGGTGCCGTTACAAACGATTACCGGAGCATTAACGAGTTCGCGCACCATAGGAATGTGATGTTCAAGGCTCAAATGCATCCTGCCTGTTGCAATGGAGAAAAATCCGCCTTTTGCTCTAAAACGCTCGATTGCATCCAGATTCCTTTGTATTATTCTTGATTTGCGACCGAAAAAAGTACCGTCAAGATCGGTGAGAATTAGAATATTTGACAAATCTTTCATGTTTTTTGATACCACTGTTTTGAATTGTTGTTTTGTACAATTGTGTTTATATGGAAGTTTTTGTATAGTCATTAATATCCGCATACGGCTTTGTGTAGCCCGATGCGGCTCTTAACCTCACTATAAGCTTTGCCATATTCTGCGGACACGGTGCGGTAAACGACATCGGTTTGCCTGTGCGGGGGTGCAAAAATTCAAGTCTCGCCGCGTGCAGGCATTGACCTGTGATAAGTTTACGATTGTCTTCAAATGCCTCGCCGCGTTCTCCGCCGTATATGGGATCACCAAGTATCGGGTGCCCAATGTAACTCATGTGAACACGTATTTGATGTGTTCTGCCGGTCGCCAACCTGCACACCACCATAGATGCTCCACGGTAGTATTCACATGTTTGCCAATGCGTCACGGCAGGTCTTGAATGCTGTGACTTGTCTTTTATGACCGACATCTTTTTTCTGTCTGTCGGATGCCTGCCGATCGGCATATCAACAGTCCCTTTAGGATCACCGAGGGTTCCGCAGAGTAATGCAATATATGTCCGCTTGACATCATGATTTTTTATAGCTTCCGCCAAAACGCTGTGAGCAAAATCGTTTTTGGCAACCACCAAAAGCCCGGATGTATCTTTATCGATCCGATGCACAATGCCGGGACGAATCATGCCGCCTATACCGGAAAGACTGTCACCGCAATGGTGGAGCAGGGCATTGACAAGCGTGCCGCTGTAGTTTCCGGGAGCCGGATGAACTACCATACCGACAGGTTTATTGATCACAATCAGATCGGCATCCTCATAAATGATATCAAGAGGTATTTCCTCCGGAAGAGCATTGAGCGGAATCGGTTCCGGGAGAAATACAGATATTTTGTCACCATATTTGACTTTATATTTTTTGGGTTCCGCTTTTCCGTTTACCGTTACCAGTCTATCGTCGCACAATTTGGCGGCAGCCGAACGACTTGATATATAGCGCTCATCTCCGAAAAATGAAGCGGAGATTTCGATCGGCGAAGCCTCCGCTAAATATGCGTCAAGTCTTGCGCCGGAGTCTTGAACCGAAACACAAAAAAGCAACTCAATGCCGCTTTGGTAGTTGTTATCGCTCATGGCGATTTTACCTCATTTATTGTTGTCAACGTTATTATCGGATGCGTCATGCGTTTTTGCATACTTAGGCGCGTGACATGCAGTGTGCTCACCATCGTTCGGCGTGACGTCATTGCTTAATGAAGCATCGGAACCAACGTTATCCGCCGCTATAGAATCAGCAGTGTCTTGATCCGAAATTCCGGATTTTCCCGTTTTATATTCTTCGATACTTAACATTATCATATACAAAAT
The DNA here is from genome assembly GCA_964542035.1 of uncultured Ruminococcus sp. GTDB lineage: Bacteria > Bacillota > Clostridia > Oscillospirales > CAG-272 > CAG-390. Next base: position 2,417 of record CAZISZ010000109.1, read on the forward strand.
GAGTAATCCGACTCCTGTGCAAATACAAGAATCGGCGATATTGAACACATAACTCCAAATGCTGTAAAAATCGATAAAATCTACAACATAGCCGAGCAAAATGCGGTCTATCATATTACCGATTCCACCTGCAAGTATCAATGCCAGTCCAACGCGTTCAAGCTTACTTTGCGGCTTTGAAATCAGCATAAACGCAATAAGACATATAATCGCCAATGTGGATAACACCAGGAATACCCAACGATTATCGGCAAGCATGCCAAACGCCGCGCCGCGATTTTGCACATAGGAAAATCGCAAAAATCCGTTTATAAGATAAAACGGTTCGCTGCCCTCAAGAAATATTATTGCCAGCCATTTTGAAAGTTGATCTGCAAATACAAGCGCTATAACGCAAATAAACCAAATAAGCATTTTTAAAATAAAACAATTTTGCGGCTCGTCGGCGGTAGCCGCCGAGCCGCGTAATAAATCTCAAATATGAATTAAAGTATAATATTCGTTAACACGAACTTTTCGACGAATCAACCAACTATTGCGTGGCAGCGGTCGCAGATAAAACCTTCTTCTGTGTGCTCGCCGTGCGTGGAATAACACCAACAACGATCGCACTTTTCACCGTCGGCGTCTTCGACAAGAACCCACAGTTGTTTGCCGTCTTCGGGGGAGAAAGCATTATCGGAACCCTTACCGTGTACGACATGCGCTCCGCTTGTAATAAATACGGTTGCAAGTTCGTCTTCGGTGAAATTTTCAAGTAACTTCAAAAATTCCGGTACTTCGGTAAATATCGTAACTTTGGCATCAAGCGACTTGCCTATACGCTTTTCGGCACGAGCAAGTTCCAATGCTTTCATGATATCATCGCGCAGATCAAAAAGCGTCTCCCACTTTTCGGCACCGTCAAAATCATATTCCGAATTAACATCGGGAAGGGCATTAAGGAATACGCTGGTCTTGTTATCGGCGGTCGAGTGAGGCATTGCCTGCCATATTTCCTCGGCTGTAAATGAGAGCATGGGAGCAATGATTCGATCAAGAGCGTTTATAATTCTGTACATGGCACTCTGCGCCGATCTTCTTGCTTCGGAGTCTCTCTTTTCCACGTAAACGCGATCCTTGGTGATATCGACATATAGTTTAGACATATCTATCGTGCAGAAATTATTAACAGCGTGATACACAAGGTGGAACTGATAGGTGTCGTAACCGTTTCTTGCGGTCTTTATCAGATTATTGAGACGCGAGAGCGCCCAACGGTCTATTTCCATCATGTTATCTACCGGCATCAAATCCGTATCCGGATCAAAATCGCCAAGGTTAGCCATTATGATGCGTGCGGTGTTACGAATCTTTCGATATGCCTCCGAAAGCTGCTTGAAGATATTGTCGGATGCGCGAACATCTACGGTGTAATCGCTGGAGGCAACCCACAAACGTACAAGATCCGCGCCGTATTTCTTTATAACCTCATCAGGAGAGACGGCATTGCCGAGAGATTTATGCATCTGCTTGCCCTCGCCGTCAACAACCCAACCGTGTGTGAGCACGGCTTTGTATGGAGCACCCGCATTTTTTGCCGCCACTGCGGTGAGCAAAGAAGATTGGAACCAACCGCGGTACTGATCCGCACCCTCAAGATAAAGATCTGCGGGCCACTTCAGCGCGGGATTGTCGTCAAGTACCGAAAAGTGAGTGGATCCCGAATCAAACCAACCGTCAAGGGTGTTTGTTTCCTTTGTAAATCCGTGACCGCCGCAATGAGGGCAAACAAAATCATTGCCGAGTATATCTTCCGGCTCAAGGTCGAACCACGCATTTGAGCCGCGTTCGGCAAATATATCGGATACATGCGCTATGCTTTCATCGGTGCAAATCGGACGTCCGCAATCTTTACAATAGAATACCGGTATGGGGAGTCCCCAATGGCGTTGACGCGAAATGCACCAATCGGCACGCTCACGTACCATTTGCACCATACGCTCGCCGCCCCAAGATGGCATCCACTTTACATCGGCACAAGCCGCAACAGCGGCATCTTTAAACGCTTCAACCGAGCAGAACCACTGCGGCGTTGCGCGGAAGATTATGGGTTTTTTACATCTCCAACAGTGGGGATAAGAGTGTACTACTTCCTCGGATGCAAACAGAGCACCACTCTCTTTCATATCCGTGAGAATGGCATCGTTGGATTTTTCGTAATACATACCGGAAAATTCGCCTGCCTCAGCAGTCTGATAACCGCGATCATCGACGGGAACGATTATATCTATACCGTATTTTTTGCAGGTGTTAAAGTCATCCGCGCCAAAGCCCGGTGCGGTGTGAACACAACCGGTACCGCTATCCATGGTAACATAATCGGCATTAACAACTACCGACTCGCGATCAAGGAAAGGGTGTTTGACCTTCATAAACTCAAAATCGCGTCCCGGGGCAGTCATAACGATCTCGTATTCCGAGATGCCCCCGGCTTTCATGGTCTTATCCGCTAAAGCTTCGGCGGTAATATAATAGTTATCGTCGCTTGCGTGTATAAGAGCATATTTATCGTCCGGGTGCAACGCTATGGCGAGATTTCCGGGCAGGGTCCACGTTGTGGTTGTCCAAATTATAAAATATGTGTGAGAAAGATTAACTCCGTCAAGCAGATCTTTACCGTCCGTTACCTGAAATTTGACATATATAGATGTGCATTTATCGTCTTTGTATTCTATCTCCGCTTCCGCCAACGCTGTTTCGTCATGAGGACACCAATATACCGGTTTGAGACCTTTGTAGATGTATCCCTTTTTGAACATCTCGCAGAAAACACGCACCTCACGCGCTTCAAATTCGGGTGCCATGGTGATATAAGGATGCTTCCAATCGCCGCTGACGCCGAGTCTTATAAACTGATCGCGCTGAACATCAACAAAATGTTGTGCAAACTCATGGCATGCGCTTCTGAATTCGGAAACGGACATTTTTTTGCGGTCAAGTTTGTTTTTCTTTATGATGGCGCTCTCTATCGGCATTCCGTGGTTATCCCACCCCGGAATATACGGAGCATAAAATCCCTCCATGGATTTGGATTTTACGATAAAATCCTTAAGGATCTTATTCATAGCCGTTCCCATGTGAATGTTGTTATTGGAGAAGGGAGGACCGTCGTGCAAAACAAATTGCTTGTGACCTTTGTTGTTTTTTAGCATAAGTGAGTAAAGATCTATATCTTCCCAATACTTAAGCATCTCGGGTTCGCGCTGCGGCAAATTAGCGCGCATAGCAAATGAGGTTGAGGGAAGATTTAGTGTGCTGGTGTAATCCTTAGACATTGTTGGATCGTCCTTTCTTGCTGTCTGATAGGAAGTGATTTTATTTTCCGTTTTCGATGCTCTTGTTTCCGATTTTTCGGCGAATGGCTGCGAGTGTGCTTTTTACACTACCGAAATTCGTGTTTTTATTACTGTCGCCATCATGAGTATCATCGCCACTCTGTGACGTTTCCGCTGCATATTCTGTTGGGGGTTCGCTGTCCGCATACATTGCGGCAAGCATGTTTTTTATG
>CAZISZ010000110.1:0-5896 GCA_964542035.1 uncultured Ruminococcus sp.
AGCCTTGAGCGACTATGCTGCCGGTGAGAGTCAATCCCGCGCATATCGCGGCACTGGATATCGGAAGCGTCAGCACAACGCCGACAACAACGGATATTATAAGTCCCGAAACAAACGGAGCTTTAAGTGCCGCCCAACCGATAAAGTTGCTTATAAGTCCCGCCAACTTGCCGATGTAGGGGGCGAGAAGAATAGAAAGACCGCCGCCCACAAATATTGTAACGAACGGTGTAACTATTATATCTACTTTTGTTTTTTTGGATACCATTCTGCCGCATTCCACCGCGATGATGGTGATAAAGAAAACCGCAAGCGGTCCGCCGGCTGCCCCGAGATAGTTGGCGGCATAACCGACGGCTGCAGATGAAAAAATCACCAGTGGGTCGTGGCAGAGTGAGTTTGCTATCGCTATTGCCATTGCCGGACCCGCAACGCTTTGTGCGTAACCGCCGATAGTGGCAAAAAATTCACAATGCGGTATCATGCCGAGCGCTTTGAATATCGTGCCTATCAAAAGCGATGCGAAAAGTCCGAGCGCCATGGCGCCCATGGCGTCTATAAAATAGCGCTTTGAGTATTTTTTAATTGTTGCTTTAAATTTGCTTTGTGTGTTTGCTGTGGTTGAAGTGCTCATTGTCGAATCTCCGTGATTTTGCTGCTTTAGCTGTTTTTGTTTTACATAATATTATTGCGGCATGTGCCGTATTTAACTTAAATGGACGAATATAGCGAATCAGCCGTTGGAAACTTCGGCAACGATATCGCGCAAGCGGTGCATAATATCGTTGCCGCCGCGACCGAAATAATCATGCAGTGTGCGGTATTCGGCATAAAGACGATCGTATATAGCCGACGCCTCGGGATTCGGTGTGTATATGCGATCGCTTACGCTTTTCATTGCCATGCTTGCATCATGTATGGTTTTGTATTCTCCCGCCGCAACGGCTGCCAAAATGGCGGTGCCGAGACATGGCATAAGTGCCGAACCTGCAATGCGTATGGGGAGCTTTAAAACATCGGAGTAGACCTGCATCGTAAACGGATCCTTGCGCGCAATTCCACCCGCGGCATAAAAAGTATCTACTTTTATGCCGTGTTCTCTGAAGTTTTCGATTATAACGCGTGTGGCGAATGCCGTTGCTTCTATCAGTGCTCTCATTATGTCCTCGGCGCGTGTGCGCAGAGTCATACCGACGATAACCCCCGAAAGTTCGGAGTCAACAAGAATGGATCTGTTGCCGTTCCACCAATCGAGAGCTACAAGTCCGCTCTCTCCGGGGCGCTTTTGCGCGGCTTTGTTTACTATGTATTTTATCAGCGGAATACCCAAGCGTTCCGCCTCGGCTTTGTATTCGGCGGGAGCTATGGCGTTGGCCGCCCATGCAAAATGGTCTCCTCCGCAACAAAGACCCGCTTCAAACCCGTATAGTCCCTCTGCAAGACCGTCCCATGCACAGCCGCAAATTCCGGGAACATCGTAAAACTCTTCCGCTAATGCATAATAGCAGTTGGATGTTCCGAGTACGCCGTACATGTCTCCGGGACGTTCAAATCCCACGGCGGGGGCGGCTACATGTGCGTCGGGGGAGGCGCATGATACAGCAGTACCAGGTGCAAGTCCAAATCGCATTGCCGCCTCCTCGGTTACGTGACCTATACATTCTCCGGGCATTGCAATGGGAGCGGACACCTTTTCGGATATTACATTGCGCAGTCCCGGATCAAGTTCGGCAAAAAAATCCGGGGATGGAAAACCGCCGTCATGTATCATGTAGTGGCTTTTATAGGCGGCGTAAAGATAGCCGTGTCGCATCTCTCCGCAAAGCAAAAAGCTCATCCAGTCTCCCGCTTCAACTATCATGTCGCAATCACGATATATCTCGGGCGCTTCGTCGTAAAGTTGCCAGATTTTCGGGAACATCCATTCGCTTGATACCTTGCCGCCGAATGCTCTAAGCCATCGTTCACCGCGCCGTGCGGCAATTTCCGTCATTTTCTCGGCGTACTTCGCCGCCCCGTGATGCTTCCACAGCTTTAGGTATGCATGTTTATCGGTTTTGTACTTGTCCGTAAAGCAAAGCGGAGTACCGTCGCTGTATATCGGCATTATCGAACAGCAGGTAAAGTCAATTCCGATTCCCACAACATCGCGTTTATCGATTCCGGCTTTTGCAAGCGCTTGCGGAATTATCGCTTCGAGCACAAGCGGAAAGTCGTGAGGGTCTTCAAGTGCCCAATCCGGAGGCAATACTTCACCGCTTATCGGCAACGTTTTGTCTATCACACCGTGGGGATAATCCATGGCGACATCAGCCATCTCTTTGCCGTCACATGTTCTGACGAGCAGTGCACGTGCGGACAGCGTACCGAAATCTACGCCCAAAACATATTTATCAGACATAAATGCTTATCTCCGAAAGTTTAAATTTGTATTCCTTATTATTATATCGCATAATATCGAATTTGTCAAAGGTTTTGTACGTTTTTGGGCAGCATGAGTCGATGTTTTTTTGCGCAAGTGTACTGCAAATTGTATCTTTTGTCAGTTTGCACAAACTTGCTGCGTAGAAACGTGAAATAATGAATCCTTTTACCTACAATTTTGAATTTTTTCATTGACAATGAGACTACTGCGTGATAAAATATAGATAATCATTAACGATCTGCAATGCCGCGCAAATCTAAATGACATTATGCCGCCGATTGCGGCTGAAGGAGGATAAAAAATGCGAAAAGCTATCATAAAAAAATTCGGCAATGCGGAAACTGTCGCCAATACCGACAGATGTCGCAAAAATATCTTCGGATGGTCGGGTGACCTGTCCGCAGTGCGTTTTATCGTACTTGTAACGGCAATCGCAATATTGTTTGCATCCTGCACTGTGGATCAAATCGGAAAAGACGATACAACACTTGCGGATACCACTGCCGCCGTAGATCTTAGTGACTCGCAAATAGGCACTCAAACCGAAAATGCCGCGCCGAACATTCCCGACACACTCAACTACAACAATACCGAATTTAACGTTCTCATTTGTAAGGAGCAAAAAAAGCAAACTCTCGGCACCGAGGATTCCGACCTTGTGCTCGCGGATGCATTGTCTACACGTGTATCGCGCGTGCAATCCGCACTCGGAGTTGCGCTGTCATTTATCGAGGAGCCTGGCAACTGGAATAACCGCGCATCATTTATTTCCAAGGTCGATGCTTCGGTATCGAGCGGCAGCGATTATGATCTTATCATTGCGTATAATCTGATACCTCCCACATTGGCGGTACGCGGGCTTGTTTGCGACCTTAACGAGTCGGAATATACCGATTTTTCAAAGCCGTGGTGGCCGGAAAGACTTATCGATGTAATCAGTATAAAGAATCGCGTATATTTCGCGGTTGATAACTCCTCGTACGGTTCTATTCGTAACATGGCGTGCATTATGTTCCGAAAGGATGTTGCGGACGAATATTCGCTTACTCCCGACTATCTTTATGCCACTGTGCTTGACGGAGAGTGGACGTTGGATGAGATGGAGCGACTTATCGGAGGCACATACCGTGACCTTAACAGCAATAACACATCCGATTACGGGGACAGATTCGGCTTTGCCTGCGTGGATAAGCCGCGCCTTGACGCTTTTTTTCACGGTTCGGGTCTTTCCATTGTAAGCAAAAACAGCGACGGCAGTTTTCACATGACGTTGGGGGATGAAAAAGTTCAAACAGTACTTGAGCGCATGAACAGTCTTTTCGATAACGAAAATTCTTACATGGCGGATAATCAAATGTATGCCATGATAGAATCGGGGCAGGTGCTGTTTTATTGCACACCCGTGGCAATCGTTGACAGAAAGCTTGATTTTGAATTCGGTGTTCTGCCGATTCCGAAATTCAACGGTGACCAACAATCCTACATCACATACATGTCAAACACGCACGATTCGCTTTGTGTAACAAAAGGAGCGCGCGATACGGATATGTCAGCCGCTGTGATCGAGTATATGGCGTATTCGGCGTATATCGATGTTGCACCGAAGTATTTTGAGGTCATGTTAAAATTTAAGTATTCATCGGATAGCAGTACCGGGCAGATATACGATATCATCCGCCGCAATGCAATGTTTGATTTTGGTTATATCTTTTCCGAAAGCTTCAGTACCAATCCTATTTTGCTTTATCGCAACGCGGTTATAGCGGGGTCAAAGAGCTGGACGACCACATATCGTGCGGTCAAGAGCACACTTGAAGAAGATCTCGCAAACATTATGGCAAAAATGTCGGGCGATTGACATTCGGGCTCCGGCAAAAAATAAAAATACCGGGGAGGTATTAATCAATGAAAACAAGATCAGCAACCAAAATATCGGTAGCAATACTCGCCGTCATTTTGATCGTCACATCTCTTGTCTCTTGCGCGCAGACCGCGCAAGTGGAGGAGACTACTGTCGCGCCTTCGGGAACTTCCGGCATTGCCGAGCCGGAGACAACATCCCTTTATGAGGCGGACGATCTGCCTACGACAATGGAACTTAACGAGACGGTTGTTATGCTTTATAATGATGATTATGCATTTGTTGAGTTCTTTGCGGAGGAGGATGCTACCGATTCTGTCGAATATGCCATTAAAAACCGCAATTCGGCGGTTGAAAAGCGTCTCGGCGTTACCGTTGAGTTTGTAGGCACCCCCGGTAATTATGAGCATCGCTCGGATTACGAAAAAAAGGTGTACGCCGATTTCACCTCGGGGAATACATATGATATATATGCTTCCTATTCAATGTCGGTGGCTAATTGCGCGTACAGCGGTTACTGTGCAGATTTGTTCGAGTATAGTGTCATCAATTTCGAAAAGCCTTGGTGGCCGGAAAAACTCACAAGCGAGGCGTCGATAAATAAAAGACTCTATATGGCATCCGGAGATATTTCCACCAACATGCTTTATATGATGTACGTTATGTTTTACTCAAAGGATCTTATCACAAATAATAATCTTGAAGATCCGTACGCACTCGTCGATGCGGGCGCATGGACCATTGATAAGATGATAGAAATGGCTGAGGTTATGCGTTCGGATGTTGATGAGGACAGCAAGATCTACGGTATTGCCACGAATTCAAATGTGCATTATGATTCGTTTTTTTACGGTTCCGGACTTCGTACCGTTGATAAGGATGAAAACGATCTACTTGTAATTTCAGATTTGTTCGGAAGCGAAAAGACGCAAAATACTGCCGCAAAGATTGGCGAACTTTGGAACGGTGGTCTCGGTACGAGAAATAAAGGTAACGTTCTGTTCCACGATGGGCGTTCGCTCTTTTATGTAGATCGCGCGAGCTATGCAAGTACACAGCTCGGCGATACGGATATGCCGTTCGGTGTTATCCCGATGCCTAAATATGATACAGATCAGGAGGAATATTCCACCTGTCTCGGCTTTCCTTACACATTGTATGCTATATCCGCAGGCAGCCAACACGCGGAAGCTGCGGCTTATTTGCTTGAGGCGCTTGCCTCGGAGGCGTACCGAACCGTCACCCCCGCACTCTTCGAAGTTTCTATGAAAGTAAGATATGTGGATGACCCCACTGCCGCACGTATGTTTGATATAATTCGCGCAAGTGTCAGTTTTGATGTCGGACGGATATATACGTCTTCGCTTGAAAATATCACATATAACTTGTTCCGTAATTCCGTCGATAATAACGAATCTTTTTCAAATGCTTATTCGCGTAAAGCGCCCGTCCTTAAGGCGATGCTTAAAAAGTTTAATGCGCAATTTGAAAAAATAGCCGGTTGACAGCGAGTATAGATATTAAAGTTCAAACAGATAACAGAGTTTACGCCTGCCTTTCGCAAGATGATGATTTGTCATTTTGGTATAAAGACGGTTTCACTGTAATGC
>CAZISZ010000111.1:0-5824 GCA_964542035.1 uncultured Ruminococcus sp.
AGGCTTTATATCTCTCGGATGTCCCAAAAATCAGCTTGACACCGAGGTCATGCTCAACGAGCTGAGAGTCGCGGGATACGAGATCACCCCGGAGGAGACCGAGGCGGACATTATAGTTATCAACACTTGCGCGTTTATAGAAGCGGCAAAACGAGAAGCCATTGACAACATTCTCGATGTGGCGTGGCTTAAAAAGAACCACACCCTGCGCGGAATAATCGTAACGGGATGCATGACCGAACGCTACCGCGATGAGGTATTGCGCGAATTTCCCGAGGTTGACGCAGTGCTTGGCGTGGGATCCATACACGAAATCGTGGAAGCGGTTAAATCGGTAGAGCGCGGCGAACGCGGTTTTGCGGCTTTCGGCGACAAAGACACCGTGGCTCTCGGCGGTGACCGCGTGCTGACAACCCCTCAATTTTGGACATATCTCAAGATCGGCGAAGGATGCGACAACCGTTGCACCTATTGTGCCATTCCCTATATACGCGGCAAGTACCGCAGCCGCCCGATGGAGGATCTTTGCCGCGAAGCCGCGGAACTTGAATCTCTCGGCGCGAGAGAGATAACGATAATCGCGCAGGATATCACCCGCTACGGTATAGATCTTTACGGGGAATATTCGCTGGCACGCCTTTTGCGCGAACTTTGCGCCGCAACAAAATCGGTATACTTCCGTTTGCTTTACTGCTACCCCGACAAGATAACCGACGAGCTTGTCTCCGAGTTGCGAGACAACCCGCGAGTGCTTAAATACATCGACATTCCGCTTCAGCACATCTCCGATCGTGTGCTTCGCCGCATGAACCGACGCGGCAATTCCGAAACCATACGCAATGTACTTGCCAAACTGCGCGCCGAGGTTCCGGGCATTATCATACGAACAACGTTCATCACCGGATTCCCGGGTGAAAGCGAAGAAGATTTTGCCGAGCTTTGCGAATTTGTGAAAGAGCAAAAGTTCGATCGTCTCGGCGTATTCCCCTACTCGCAGGAGGAGGGCACCCCCGCCGCCGAATTCCCCGATCAGATAGACGAGCAGGTAAAGCAGGATCGCGCCGATCTTATAATGCGCGAGCAGCTTGAGATCAGCGAAGAGCACAACCGCGCCATGATAGGGCGCACCCTGCGCGTACTTTGCGAAGATTTTGATCCCGTTTCCGAAATGCATTTCGGCAGAAGCTACGCCGACGCGCCGGAGATAGACGGCAAAATCTACTTCCGCGCCCGCCGCCGTATAGCGCCGGGTTCATTTGTTGACGTTAAGATTACCGAAGTGCTTGACTACGACCTTTGTGGTGTCGCCGCGGAGGGCGGCAAATGAGCCGCGGAAAGGGAAGGATGAACCTCCCCAACCGACTAACGCTTTTGCGCCTGTTTATGGTTCCGTTTTGCATGATAGCCGTGATACTGCCCGAGAACCTATGCCCTGAGACGGTTTCACGCACCGTGGCGTTTTTACTGTTCGTTGCGGCGTCGGTCACCGACTGTCTTGACGGCAAAATAGCCCGCGCGCGCGGTCTTATTACGGATTTCGGCAAGCTTTTCGATCCTTTGGCGGATAAATTTATGGTGATAGGCACAATGCTTGCGGTGCTTTACCGCTACGAAAACGTTCGCCACTGGCTGTTTTGGGTGGTGGTTGCCATCATCTTTCGCGAACTTGGCGTTACATCGCTCCGTCTTGTTACCGCGGGACGCGGCGTGGTGGTTCCCGCCAGCATTCTGGGAAAGATAAAAACCGTATCGCAGATAGTTACCGTATCGTCGCTGTTATTTGAGCCTGTGCTGTGGGGAGCCATCCCCGGATGCGAGGTCATGGTTACTTTACAGCCGATATCCATCGCCGCAGGTGCCGTTTGCACCCTGATGACGATATGGTCCGGAATCGACTACTTCCGCGCGCTTTGGAAGTATATAGACACAGCCAAATGATCTGTTGCGAAACAATGTTTTATAATCGGTTATAATTGAATAATACAAGGAGTCTTGGTATGACGGACATAAACGACAAACAGAGATTTATTGAAATTTTTAAAAATAATATAACAAGAGAAGGCGCGGACGAGCTTTTGCGTTATCTTTGCTCGGAATCAAGCGATTTTTTCACCGCCCCCGCCTCAACGCGCTTTCACGGAGCCGAGCCCGGCGGGCTTTGCCGTCACAGCCTTAACGTTTACGATTGCCTTTGCGATCAGTTGGCGCGCCCACGCATGAAGGAGCAATACGGCATTAAATACGATAATGAGAGCATAGCGATCGCGGGACTTTTGCATGATCTTTGCAAGGTGAATTTTTATCGCACCGACAGCCGCAACGTAAAAAAGAACGGTGTTTGGACCTCGGTGCCCTATTACACTATCGACGACCGCCTGCCCTACGGTCACGGCGAAAAATCCGTTTACATTATTTCGGGATTTATGCGCCTGACGCGCGACGAGGCATTTGCCATTCGCTATCACATGGGATTTTCCGGACCCGAAGATAACGGACAGATAGGTAAGGCGCTTGAGATGTTTCCGCTCGCATTTGCGCTGACGGTTGCGGATATGGAAGCGGCTTACTTTATGGAGGGGAAAGAAGACGCGGAGGCATAAGCCTTTCGTCGCTTGATATGGCAAAACTCTATTTTAAATACGGCGCCATGGGATCCTCGAAGACCGCCCAAGCGCTTATAACAAAATTCAATTACGAAGAACGCGGTATGCGCGTATGGCTTATAAAGCCCTCTGTAGACACGCGCGACGGAGCGTGCACGGTACGCTCGCGCATAGGACTTTCCGCCGAAGCGGAAGTTTTAACGCCATCGGACGATTTGCTTGCGATTTATCGCAAGTCGCACACCGACGCCGATGTCGTCATAGCGGATGAGGCGCAGTTTTTCACCGCCGCCCAGATAGACGGCATGCGCGAGATAGCCGACGAATTTGACCGCCCGGTGCTGTGTTTTGGACTTCGCACAGACTTTCTCACACATCTTTTTCCCGGCAGTACTCGGCTTTTTGAAATTGCCGACTCGATAAGCGAGATAAAAACCGTTTGCGAGTGCGGCTCAAAAGCTACCGTCAACGCGCGCATAGGTGCCCACGGCAGAATAATCACCGAGGGCGATCAGGTAATGATAGGCGGCAACGATTCATACATAGCAATGTGCTATAAATGTTGGAGTCGCACCGTTGCCGAACAAAAGAAACAGCTGCAGATAGCCGATATTTAACGGCACTTTTATATCGCAAAAAACACGCGCCGCAAAACCGCAGGTTGCCGCGTTTTTACAATCGGCTAAAATTATATATACAAAGGAGGCTATTCAAATGCCCGCTTATCCTACACCTCATATTAACGCAACACCCGATGATTTTGCTCCTACGGTGCTTATGCCCGGCGATCCCCTGCGTTCTAAATTTATTGCCGAAAACTTTCTTGAAGACGCTCGCCTTGTCAACAATGTGCGCGGCATACACGGATACACGGGGCGCTACCGCGGCGTGCCCGTAAGCGTTATGGCATCGGGCATGGGTATGCCCTCCATCGGTATTTACAGCTACGAACTATATAATTTCTTCGGCGTTCAAAACATCATGCGCATAGGCTCGGCGGGAGCTATGCGGAAAGATATCCGCGTGCGTGATATCGTTATCGGTCAGGGCGCGTGCACAAACTCAAACTACGCTGCCCAGTACAATCTTACCGGCAGTTTTGCGCCCATTGCAAGCTATAAAATGCTGCGCGAAGCGGTTACCGCCTGCGAACGGCTGGGCGCACGCTATCACGTGGGCAACCTGCTTTCCTCCGATACTTTTTACGGTGACGACCCCGAGGCTTCGGGACGTTGGCAAAAACTCGGCGTGATGGCAGTTGAAATGGAAGCCGCGGCACTTTACATGAATGCCGCCCGCGCCGGCAAAAACGCGCTTGCCATATGCACGATATCCGATCATCTTCTGACAGGCGAGGCAACCTCTGCCGAGGAGCGGCAAAACTCCTTTACGCAAATGATGGAGGTCGCGCTTGAGACCGCCGTTGCAATGACAAAATAAATGGATTTATAAAATGATCAAAGCAAAAAGAGTTTTTTTGATAGTCCTTGACAGTTTCGGAATAGGAGAGCTGCCGGATGCGAATGAATTCGGCATTACCGAGCGTGGCGGCGACGTGGGCAGCGACACGCTTGCATCGGTTGCGGCAAGCCCGCGATTTTGCGCCCCGACTCTCACACGTCTCGGTCTTTTTAACATTGAGGGACAGGCAAAAAAGAATCCCGCTTCCACTCCGCGGCGCGGAGCGGCGGCGATAGCGCGACTCGGAGAGCTTTCCCGCGGCAAAGATACCACCATCGGACACTGGGAAATAGCGGGCGTTATCTCCCCGGAGCCGATGCCCACCTTTCCGCAGGGATTTCCGGCAGATCTTATCGAAAAGTTTAAAACCGCAACGGGACGCGGCGTACTTTGCAACCTGCCGTATTCCGGCACGGCGGCACTTGCCGACTTCGGCGAGGAGCACATGCGCACCGGAGATCTTATAGTTTACACCTCGGCAGACAGCGTTTTTCAAATTGCCGCGCATGAGGATATAGTGCCGCCCGAACAGCTTTACGAATATTGCCGCACGGCGCGAAAACTGCTTTGCGGCGAATATGCCGTAGGGCGCGTTATAGCCCGGCCGTTTGAGGGTAAAGCTCCCGATTTTCGCCGCACTTCACGCCGACATGACTTTTCGCTTGAGCCGCCCGATGAAACTATGCTCGACGCGGTAAAAGCGGCGGGACTTGACATGCTCGGCGTCGGCAAGATACACGATATCTTTGCGGGGCGCGGGCTTACCGATTATGTTTACGCCGAAGATAATGCCGACGGTATGAAAAAGACCTCGGAATACGCCGCGCGGGATTTTTCAGGTCTTTGCTTTGTAAATCTTGTGGACACCGACTCCAAATACGGTCACAGAAGGGATGTTGACGGCTACGCCGAGGCGATATCCGAATTTGACCGTTGGCTTGCGGGCTTTTTGCCCGAAATGAGGGAAGGGGACGTACTGATGATCACCGCCGATCACGGTTGCGATCCCGCATTTACCATGACCACCGACCACACTCGCGAGTACACGCCGCTTCTCATCACAGGTCCGGGCATTGCGCCGCAGGATCTCGGCACACGCGCGGGATTTGATAACATTGCCGCCACAGTGTGCGATCTTTTGGATGTAAAATTCAAAACGCATTCGCACGGCTTTGCGGCAGAGCTTTCCTGCTCGCCGGAAACGCTTGTGGAAGAAGCAAGCGAGGCAATGAAAAATGCCTACGCACCTTATTCGGGTTATACCGTCGGCGCGGCGCTGCTCGGAACCGACGGCAGAATATGGCGCGGATGCAATATAGAGAGCGCTTCATATTCGCCCACCAACTGCGCCGAAAGAACGGCTGTATTTAAGGCAGTAAGCGAGGGTGCGCGCGAGTTTTCAGCCATTGCGATCTGCGGCGGACACAACGGCGATATACGCAAGATCTTTCCGCCATGCGGCGTTTGCCGTCAGGTATTGGCGGAGTTTTGCAACACACGCGAGTTTAGAATAATACTCGATACAGGCACCCCCGGCGCCTACGGGCAGTACACTCTTGCGGAACTTTTGCCGCTATCCTTTGAACTCGACAAAAACGACCTATAGTTTTGAATGAAACGAATGAAAGAAAACTTGTTAATGCAGGGGTTATATGAGATTATTGTTTGAAATGGATCTGCACGATTACGCAGATTGCACTCACAATTTTGTGCGCAACTCGGCACGAAGCATTATCATCCGTGACAAAAAGGTCGCCATG
>CAZISZ010000112.1:0-5803 GCA_964542035.1 uncultured Ruminococcus sp.
TTTTCGGCGGCGAGCCGCTTATGAATTTTGATGTTGTAAAACAGCTTGTGGCATACGCGCGTTCGATAGAAAAGGAGGCGGGCAAAAACTTTCGTTTTACCCTTACCACCAACGGCGTGCTGATAGACGATGACGTTATAGATTTTGCGAACCGCGAGATGAGTAACGTTGTGTTGAGTCTTGACGGCAGGCGCGAGGTACACGACCGTTATCGTGTGGATTATGCGGGCCGTGGCAGTTGGGATAGGATAGTACCAAAGTTCCAAAAGCTTGTAGAGGCGCGCGGCGGCAAGGATTATTACATGCGCGGTACATTTACGCACGCCAACCCCGACTTTTTGCGAGATATCGAAACAATGCTCGATCTCGGTTTTACCGAACTTTCGATGGAACCTGTAGTGTGCGCGGAGGGCGATCCTTCGGCGCTTACAAAAGAAGATCTGCCCATAGTGCTTGACCAGTACGAAAAACTGGGCGAGCTTATGCTTCGCCGCGACCGCGAGGGCAGACCGTTTACATTCTATCATTACATGATAGATCTTGAGGGCGGTCCTTGCATTTACAAGAGAATATCCGGTTGCGGTTCGGGTACCGAATATATGGCTGTAACTCCGTGGGGAGATCTTTATCCATGTCACCAGTTCGTGGGCGAGGAGCGTTTCCGTCTCGGCGATATTTGGCACGGCGTTACAAATCACGAAGTGCAAGCCGAATTTGCCGCATGCAACGTTTACGCTCACCCCGAGTGCCGCGACTGTTGGGCAAGGCTTTATTGCTCCGGCGGCTGCGCCGCCAACGCATACCATTCAACCGGCAAGGTCACCGGCGTATATAAATACGGTTGTGAACTTTTCCGCAAGCGTATGGAATGCGCCATAGCGGTGGCGGTGGATCGTACTTTCCGCGAAAGCGGCGGCGAAGACGAAGACTCCGACCGATAATGAAGATAAAAACGCCGATAGCCGATTTTGTGCGAGACTATGCCGCGGGTGATCCGCTTCGTCTGCATATGCCGGGGCACAAGGGCGCAGGTGAACTTGAACGCTTTGATATTACCGAAATAGACGGCGCGGACAGCCTTTACGAGGCAAACGGTATAATACGCGAGAGCGAGGAGACGGCGTCCGCACTGTTCGGATGTCCCACTTTCTACTCAGCCGAGGGCTCATCTCTTTGCATTCGCGCAATGCTTTATTTGGTAAGGATCGCGGCGGGAGAAGAGCGCCCGTCGGTGCTTGCCGCGCGTAACGTGCACCGCAGTTTTGTGTACGCCGCCGCGTTGCTCGATATCGATGTGCGGTGGCTTATGGGGGAGGAAACTTCTTATCTTTCCTGCCGTCCCACGCCGCGTGAGCTTGAACGTGAACTCGCCGCGGCGGAGCGCGAAGGACGCCGTCCCGCGGCGGTTTATATAACATCCCCGGATTATCTCGGATATGTTGCGGATGTCGGCGGTCTTGCGGAGGTTTGCCGCACACGTGAAATACCGCTGCTGGTAGATAACGCGCACGGTGCGTATTTCGGTTTTTGCCCAAACACCGCGCACCCCATAACGCTCGGTGCCACGCTTGCCTGCGATTCAGCGCACAAAACACTGCCGGTTCTTACCGGCGGCGCATACTTGCACATATCGCCAGATGCGCCGAGCGAATACAGCGAAAACGCGCGCCGCGCCATGGCGCTGTTCGGTTCCACAAGTCCGTCGTATCTCATCCTGCGCTCGCTTGATCTCGCAAACGCGCGTCTCGGCGCGGATCTGCCGCAAAAAATTTCCGACGCGGCAACAAGACTTGCCGCGCTGCGCGCGCGGCTTGAAGAGATCGGTATGGTTACGGTCGGCGATGAGCCGTTAAAACTTACTCTGCTTACAAAAAAGTGGGGATATACGGGCGGCGAGGTTGCGGCTTATCTCGGCAAGTTTGGCATCGTTCCCGAATTTTACGATGACGATCATCTTGTCATGATGCCGGCACCCGATAACGGTGACGACGTAACGAACAGAATATATTCCGCACTGTCCGATATGCCGCGGCGGGAGGAGATAACCGTCTCCCCGCCGCACCCCGAGCGCGGAAAGGCGGTAATGTCACTGCGCCGCGCATTGTTTGCGCAATGCGAGCGCGTGAAAACAGACGATGCTGTCGGGCGTGTGCTGTCCGATCCCGGTGTGTCCTGTCCGCCCGCCGTGCCGATAGCCGTGCCCGGCGAGGTTATAGACAGCGCCGCCGTTTGCGCCTTTAAGTACTATAAATACGGCGAATGTATCGTTGTTAAAGAATAAAGGTTTAATATGACCGATAAGTGAGGAGTGAATTACATGATCAAGCTTGGAATGTACCTTTTGCGCGATCCCGCGCACAGTGACGAGGAGCGCCTGCGCATGATGCGAGCGGCGGGTTTTGATTTTGTTTGCATCGGAACCAAACCGTATGCCGACGGAGACATGCGTGAGACGGTAGCTCTTTGCGAAAAGTTGGGGATACCGGTGGAGAATATCCACCTGACCGGTACCAAGACCACTTTTATTTGGGACGATACGGAGGAGGGCGAGTCGATAGCCGATCGCTACTGCCGAGAGATAGAGTATTGCTCTTCACTCGGGGTAAAGACAGGCATTGCGCACGTAACATGGGGACACCGCGCCGTGCCGCCGGTAAA
Source organism: uncultured Ruminococcus sp. (assembly GCA_964542035.1). Classification (GTDB taxonomy): domain Bacteria; phylum Bacillota; class Clostridia; order Oscillospirales; family CAG-272; genus CAG-390. Next base: position 2,659 of record CAZISZ010000112.1, read on the forward strand.
CGAAACGGCTCTTTGCCGTTATGAGCGGATAGCCGATACAGCCGCGCGCTGCGGGTTCGTTCTCTCGCTTGAAAATTCGGTATATCCCGAATATCTTTATGCCGTTATGGAGCGTCTGCACGGTCACCCGGGGATAGGTTTTTGTTTTGACAGCGGTCACCGCAACGCATTTGCGCCGGGTGAGGATTTTCTCGGTCGGTTCGGCAATATACTTTCGGCTATACATCTTCAGGATAACAACGGCGCGGACGATCTGCACGTAATGCCGTTTGACGGCTGTGCGCCGTGGGATGAAATCGCGCGCTCTCTTGCCAATACCTCATTTGCGCGCGAAAAGATATGTGCCGAGATAGGATCGGACAGTTTTAAGGCAATGAAAGGTATGAGCGCAGAGGAAGTCGCAAAGTCGATCTCTCCCATGGCGATAGCAAACGATCCCTCATTGGTGCGTGTTGCGGACGGCGGATTTTATGTTTACGAAAATCTGAATTACGAGCAAAGGCTTGAGCGACTTGTTACCGCCATGCGCAAAATTGCCGCCATGATAGAAAAATACGCCGCGGAGGACGACAAAAAATGAACGAGATAAAAGTAACAAAAAACGTCCCGGTGGTGGGAGAATATGATGTTTGCGTGTGCGGCGGAGGACCTGCGGGGTGGGTCGCCGCGGTAGCGGCGGCGCGAGACGGCGCACGCACGGCGCTTATCGAGCGCATGGGTTTTCTCGGCGGCGCATGTACCGCCGGGTATGTTATACCGATCAGCGGATTTTTTAAAGGAGGCGTACGCCGCAACGGCGGTATTGCGTGGGAGTATGTCGATCGTCTTGAGGCGGCAGGCGGCGCGCAGGTGGAATACCCTCGCGGTCATGTCTCGGTGGATATAGAATATTGCAAGCGTGAAATCGAGCGTATGGTTGAGGAGGCGGGAGTTGAACTTTACACCAACTCGTATCTTTCGGGTGCGCTCACAGAGGGGACACAGATCACTCACGTTACAATTGAAAATAAAAACGGTACCGAGGCGATAGCGGCGAAGTGTTTTATCGACGCCACCGGGGACGGCGATCTTATGGCAGCCGCGGGCGTTCCGTATACCGTAAGCGATAATCCGCAGCCGCTTTCTTATTGCTTTGAACTTGTGGGTGTGGATGTAAGCACACCGCTGCTTCGCGATCATATACATCATAACGGACTTATTCCCGCTTCGCAAAACGATACGTTGCATGAATTTTTGGTGCAAAAACACAAAGAGGGCAAGGCTCCACTGTTCGGCGGACCTTGGTTTAATACCGAACTCAACGGTGATCGGCTGATAGTAAATGTAACGCGCGATCCGGCAAGCGTGTTGGATAATCGCGCTTACGGTGCCGCAGAGCGGCGTATGCGCCGCGATATTTTCACTATCGTGGAACTTTGGCGCGAAAACTTCCCCGAGTTTAAAAATGCGGTGATATCCTCAACCGCCGCCAATGCGGGCGTGCGAGAGGGACGGCATCTTTGCGGCAAATATACGCTTACGGGGGATGATGTCCTCGGCGGCGTGAAGTTTGAGGATTCCGTTGCTGCGGTGACGCACGTGGTTGATATTCACCGCACCGACGGCGGCGAGCAAAAATTGATACAGTTTAAAGAGCCGGGATATGTGCCGTATCGGTCAATGGTGACCGATGCGTGCGAAAACCTTATCGTCGCGGGCAGAAATGTTGCGGCGGATGAAATTGCCCACGCCACTCTGCGCGTTCAAGCTACAGTTATGGCGATAGGCGAAGCGGCGGGTCATGCCGCGGCAAAGATCTGCGCGGAGAATTGACGTTATGATCGGGACACTAAAGTGGCTTGCTCAGTGGCTGTTGCTTATTTTTTTGTGCTCGCTTTTCCCGATATTGTGGATACCCGTTATCGCAGAGCTGATTGTGTGGTTGGCGCTAACGGCGGTAAAGATAATAAGGTACAGGCGTGGCGCATACTGGAAAGCCACAAAACTGCCGTATATTAAGCTTGGGTACGACCTTGGAAAATACGGAGAATATCTTACATACGAAAAACTGCGCAGGTTTGAAAAGAACGGCGCGAGGTTTCTTTTTAATATTTATATTCCTAAAGATGACGGTGAAACCACAGAGATCGACGTATTAATGCTAACCGCAAAAGGTATCTTTGTCTTTGAAAGCAAAAACTACAGCGGTTGGATATTCGGCAGTGAAAATCAAAAGAACTGGTGTCAATCGTTGCCGCGTGGGAGAGGACGTAAAAGTCAAAAGGATTCATTTTATAACCCTGTTTGGCAAAACCGTTCGCACATAAAGCATCTGCAAGCGCTTATCGGCGATGATGTGGATATGTATTCCGTTATTGTTTTCTCAGAGCGATGCACTTTGAAAAAGATTAATATTTACAGCCGTGATCTTAATATCGTAAAACGCGATAAAGTCGTTGAGACGGTGAAAAATATATGGAAATCCGTTCCCGCCGATGTTATGAGCGAGTCGGATATTGCAAAACTGTATGATATGCTGTATCCGTATTCGCAGGTGAGCAAAGAAGTGAAGCAACAGCATATCATCGATATTAGCGAAGCCATGGCGAAAGATAACGACGGCGAGGATGAGATCGGCGCGGCGGATGACAATACGGATATATCGAAAGTTATCGCTGTTGCCGCTTCATCGGCAAGCGATGCACCTGCGATCGCGGATATGAAGGCGGCTGATGTTGTTACCGAGACAGAGACATGCGCAAGCGCCGCAGAGGAGCAACTTCGATGCCCGCGGTGCGGCGGAAAGCTTGTATTGCGTATAGCCGCAAAAGGGGGGCACCGTGGCAATCGTTTTTACGGATGTTCCAATTTTCCCCGTTGCAGGTATATTAAAAATGCATACGAATCCGACTGCGGCGAAAATAAATCATAAAAACCATCGGGTGATGCCAAGCATCACCCGATGGTTTTTATGATATTTTATATTTCGTCCTCAAAAGGGATGATCTTACCGAGACGGTCGGATTCAAATGCAGCTTCGATGATTCTGAGGTCACGGCGCATTTGCGAGTGGGTCACGGTCTGTGCCTCCTCTCCCTTTATTGCGCGTGTAAAGTTGCGATAAAAATCGTGCACATCGGATTCGGGACGCTCAAGCCAGCTTTCG
>CAZISZ010000113.1:0-5690 GCA_964542035.1 uncultured Ruminococcus sp.
CACTTGCGGCAAAGCCTCCTCGGCTTTTTGGGTCGGATAAACTTCGATAACACGTTTGTCGATCTCACTTTGGCGACGTTCCACATAGCCCGTCCCCTCAAGAGTGGCAAGAGTGCGAGTTACATTGCTTTTGCTGATACAAAGCCGCTTTGCCAGTTTATCCTGAGATATTCCCGGGTGACGGCACACCGTCATAATATAGCCTGTATGGAGGGGGCCTATGTCAGATTCCTTTAATTTGTCGCCGCGCCATACCGCGCCGCATCTGCTTATTATGTTTATATAACGCATAAGCGATGGCATTTTATTTACCGCCTTTCACACAATTTGCTTAGATGTCCGAATGGTTGCGCATGCAACCTTTTTATATATTATAACACAAAACGGGGAAAATTTCAATCCCCCGCTTCATTTTTAATATATATTTGTGTTTACTCAACTGTTTATTCGTCACTCACACCGTCATATATCCCACTGTCAATATCGGTTGACGATATATCAGCCGATGCATATGACGCAACCACATCTTCGCTTATAAGTGTTTGTAAATCACTTTCACGCACAAATTGCACGACCACTTTCGGTCCGATATCCTTCACAGCGCTTGATGAATACATGCTTCCGACGCGATATCCAACACTGCCGAATGTATTTGAAAAATACTCATACATCAGCATTTTATCCCACTCATCCCCATCGTTAAACTCAACGAGTATCGACGGATAGGTTGAAAGTTCATCACGGTACTCTTTGCTCACCGCCGTCAACTCAATCTCCGAAAAATAGCCGAGAGAATTGAACTTTTTTTGCATATTTCCGGACAGCGACACGGTGATATTAGCGATAAGCGTTTCAAGCCCCGCCTCGCGCGCCAATGAACGCCCTTCAGTAACATGCCAAAGGAAATCCACCTCATTCGCCTCTATTGCGGTATGCGCGGAAATTGCCGATTCGGGCATTGACTCGTATACGGCAAGATATGCATAATACGCGCCGAGAGCATTGAGCGAATTTTCCGTATTGTTATAAAGGATGCCCGCGTTACGCGCCTCACCGAGAGCGGAAGTAAGATCCAAAAAAGTTACATCCTCTGCCGCCATACGTCGCGAAAGGCGCGCAAGTCTTGTATTGTCGCTTATATTACCGAAGTAACTCGGCATCTTATCGCTGTACACCGTTTGCGCGTTGGGAATAACCGCAAGAATATATTCGACTCCCATTTCAGAAAAGCGTTCTTTACGTTGTTTAACGGCTTGACACAGCGCTTCGGTCTCAGTGTAACTCGAAAGCTCGCCTATATAATCGCGTACATAGTCATAACCGCTCGATTCATCAACAGCGGAAAAAAGGAATCCGTCACGACCGACGATTATACTCTCGTTATCTATACGACCGAACAAAATGTATTCGGCCTTTACCGCCAACTCACGCAGGGTGGAATTTTTAAAAAACACATCATCAATGGCATATATACCGGAATAATCGTACTCCCCTCCGTTATAATAGTCTTCGCAAAGCGCCGTCGTACCCATTATAGCGGATATTCCGTAGTACACCGCGCCCGACAACAATATACCGATAAATAACACAAGAAAAACAAATGAAGATCCGGTTTCAAGCGGAAAACGCATTGCTTTTCTCACCGCAACATTCTCGCGCGCATCTGTGTCCAAGTATTGTTTTTTATTTTTTCGATCCGGATATTGTTTTTCGTATATATCCTTTTTATCTTTATTCATTACCGTATCATCCGTAACCGTTTTTATTTTGGCGCAGCTCGTCACGATAAAACCAAACGCGAGGTCAAAAAGTTATATACTTGAACGGTGCAAGCGAATATTCCGGGTGCTGCGGCAAAATAACGAAAACGCTGAAAACAAAGAACAGCAGTATACCGGTGTAATATATGCATCCCCTGAGGTTATCATATCGTTCTCCGTCCCAACCATGCTTGTTTCTGAAATTTCGCAGCAATGCGGGCTGCATTAACCACAACGTAACAAAGAGCACCCAAAGATATTCGCGATTGTATATTGTCAGGTATATCTTGTACGGCTGATATGAGCCTACAACTGTCAGCATTCCGATATAATCAAAAAGCTGACTTACATATCGCAACTTTATCTGTAACCAAAAAAGCCCCACAAGCGTTCCGGTACATATACGCCCCAGCAGCCTCGTGGCAAGATTACGACGTATGAACAGACCGTTGCGTTCGTCATTTCCGATATGCGCCGCACGCTCCCACGCGCTGAGCAGTATAAGCGGGGCAAAAGCAAGTAATGCCGCCAATGACGCCTTAAACCACAGGGCGGTAAGTGAGGCAGCCACCGTACCCGCAATCAATGCCGCCGCGCGATCACGAGCGTGTGAAATACCTTTCACCGCATTGGACATCCCGCCGCTTCCATTGTAAGTCGAAATACCGTTTTCATCACAGTAAGCTTCGGCGGCGGTCATACCGCGGCAGAAAACGCGTTCAATCGGCAGTGCAAAATAATCATCAACATATGAATTAAAGCTGATCATAAATCGCCGTAAATATTCAAAGGGTGTACAAGCGGCAAGAGGAAAGTTAAAATCCGGAGAAAGTCTCACTCCCATTATAAGCGCCAAGCCGCGCCCCATATCCGAGTATCCGGAAAATGCAAAATACACATTTGCCAACATAAGGAACATCAAAAAGAGGCCTACCCATATTTGAAGCTTATTCTCCATCAAAACGCCGGCGGATATCTCATCGTATGCGCCGGAAAGTATAGCGGAAATACCTATACGCTTCACAAATCCGCGTGCAAACAGCATACCTCCCTCGGCGGTTGCCTTAAGTGAGATATCAAGATTATCATCGGAACTGACAACACCAAAATCTTTATATTTCACTATCGGTCCGGCAATCATTACCGGAAAAAAGCCGATGTATGTAAGTGCATCGGCAAAGGTGGCAGGCGGTTCGGAATCACCGCGAGACACATCAATTATCATTGATACCGCAGACAACATATATATTGACATACCGAGCGGCAGGAAAGAAACATCGTACGCTTCAAATCTCACACCCAGATACCTAAGCAACGCAAGCATACCTATGCAAATGGAAACGGAAAAGATAAGGAGCGTACGTTTTTTCCTTTTGCGATTTACATACACAGCATAGGATGCGCAATATGCAAATGCGGCAACAACAGCCAAAAACAGAATACTGACCGGAGTTTTTATATTCGCCAAAATATAAAATGCCACACCTACCGCAAGTATGGTGCGCCTGCGAAGTCGTGCCGGCAATATTGCCGGCACGACCGTCATAAGCGGCAAAAATATGAATATAAAAAGCGGTGATGTAAATTGCATTTTATACCCATCCTCAAATTTAAATTACTATATCTCTCAAGTTTCACCGTCACCGACGACGATCAATCCGCGTTGGTGATAAGTTCCTCAAGCATTTTTTTTGCGGTGATAATATCAGCGATCTGCTGCTCACCCTTGATCTCACGCTCGATGGTAATGGCACCGTCATAGCCGATCTCCTTGAGTTTTGCGATAAAGCGGGGATAGTTTACCATACCCTCCCCCATAGTTTTTTCATGACCGAGCCGACGACCGTCGGTGGGATACTCGCCATCTTTCCCGTGAACGCCGCGAACATATTCGCCAAACACGCCAAGCGCATCTATGGGGTTTCCCTTGCCGTACATAAGCAAGTTTGCGGGATCAAGGTTGATCCCGAGGTTACCTGTACCGACATCCTCTATTGTGCGGCGAAGTGTTACGGGAGTCTCCTGACCTGTTTCAAATAAAAAGTACTGACCGTGAGGTTTGAGTTTGTTACCTATATATTTAAGCGCTGTCACAACCTCGTTATATTCGGTGGTCGCGGGATTTTCCGGCAAAAAACCAACATGTGTTACAACATCGGTTACCTCCATTCGGCGTGCTACTTCGGCACCGCGCAGGAGCATACGCATACGCTCGGCGCGGTATTCGCGCGGAACGATGCCGAGAGAGAGCGGACCCTCATAAAAATTCCAATATGCCATTCCGTCCCAACCGCACCAAAACGCACTGACCTCCACATTATATTCACGGCAAGCGGCTGTCGCACGATCTGCCATTTCGTTTGTGAGAAACGCGCTGTTCCAGCACTTAAGTTGGCAAGTCGGAAAACCGAGTTCAGCCACACGACGGATATTTTCCTCAACGTCATTATTTAAAGATGTGATGATACCAAGCTTTATCATTGTGTCATTATCTCCTTTTGACTTCGTACGGCACACATCGCATAGGAATAAAAAGCGCGAACTATGTGCATTAGGTTAAGTAAATTATACAATATAACCGCAATATTGTCAAGTAAGCATACCCTGAAATAACCGCGTCAGCCTGCCGCGCGGTCTATATCTTTCTCAATCTCCGCAATTATTGCCGCAATGGAGTGCTCCGAGGCTTTAACCGTCACCCTATCGGCTACGGCTTTAAGTGCCGGCACCGCACCGCCGACCGCATATCCTATATCCGCAGCGCGTATCATGGAAATATCATTTTCATAATCTCCCACACAAACAAGATGCCGCGCGCCAACCATTTCTTTTATACGAAGCACCGCCATACCTTTCGTATCGGCGGGATCGTTAAGTTCTATACCCCGCACCCAACTGCGAGACACACTGTAAATTTCCGAGGCACGCCTGCCGACATCGGCAAGCACCGAATCACTCTTCTCCGGCGAAGATATCAAAACTATTTTAGGCAAGCGTTCAGGCAGACCGAATATCTCTCGGTTTGATTTATCGTTCATCAGCGTATCGCGATGTATCGTAACGGAGTGATCGTAATAATAAAGAAGAACGGAAGCGATCGATGGGTAAAGATCAAAGCTTTCAAGCGCAAAGCGCATTGCCGCTTCTCTCTCCATGCCGCCGCGGTAAAGAATTCTGCCGTCATCGGGATATTCGATAGTTGCGCCGTTAAGTCCGGCTATCGGGGCGTTGGGTGTAATGCCTTCCGCCAGATCGCCAAACATCGCCGGAAATCTGCCACTGGCAAAGGTAAAGCGACCTCCGTTTTTCTGAAAATATTTCACCGCCGAAACATTCTCATCGGAAATCGACTTATTTACGTATATCGTACCGTCAAAATCACTGCACAACAGCCAACCGTCAAATTTACCCATAAGCTTACCACCGATCCTCTTTTTTATGTTTGATTTGTCTATATCAATAATTATATCACATAAAACCGAACATATCAAGAAAAAATGCATACTTTATCGTTCGGTCGAGCAAAATAATTTAAAAACGCACAGATACGGTACAAAAACGTTTGACCTAAAATATTTGTGTAAGAATTCAAGAAACGAGGGTAAACATGAAAAGCACCGAAATAGTTGAACTCAGAGCACGAGAAATACTTGACTCGCGCGGTAATCCTACGGTCGAAACAACGCTTTGGTTGGCAGACGGAAGCTGCGGGCGCGCCTCGGTACCTTCCGGAGCATCAACGGGAATATTCGAGGCGCTGGAACTCCGCGACGGTGACGCCGCACGTTTCGGCGGGCACGGAGTATTGCGGGCAGTTAAATCGGTCATGCAAAAAATCGCGCCGTCGCTTACAGGCGCAGATGCGGCAATTCCGGGTGAGGTTGACAGGATCATACTAGCCTTGGACGGAACCGAAAACAAAAGTAATGT
>CAZISZ010000114.1:0-5681 GCA_964542035.1 uncultured Ruminococcus sp.
GCTCCGATAAGGCGAGATACCGAAAATTTCTCCATATACTCGCTCATATCGATTCTTACCAGCGCGCGCTCGTCGTCGAACAGCGCCTCCGCAAGCGCCTTGGCAAGTTCGGTTTTGCCCACGCCCGTGGGTCCGAGAAACAAAAACGAACCTATCGGACGGTTGGGGTCCTGTATACCCGCGCGTGAGCGAAGCACAGCCTCGCTGACGCGCCGCACAGCCTCGTCCTGACCTATCACGCGCCGATGAAGCACGTCTTCCATACCGAGCAGTTTTTTCTTTTCGCTCTCTATCAGCTTCGATACGGGAATTCCCGTCCAACGCGCAACTATTCTCGCTATCTCGTCGTCGGTGACCTCATCGCGCAGGATGGAATCGCCGCTCTTTTCCTTTACCTTTGCCTCAAGCTCCGCAAGTTCCTTTTGCAGTTCGGGCAGGCGACCGTATTTAAGTTCGGCGGCGCGACCGAGATCGTACTCGTTTTGTGCGCGTTCAATATCGGCGTTTGTTTTTTCTATATCCGCGCGGAGAGTGCGCACCCGCTCTATCGCGCTCTTCTCGTTATCGAGTTTCGCTTTCATCGCGCCGAAACCGTCGCGCAACTCGGCAAGTTCTTCGCGTATTTTGGCAAGATGATCCACCGAGAGCTTATCCGTCTCTTTCGAAAGCGCCGCTTCCTCTATTTCAAGCTGCATTATGCGGCGGCGGGCGTCGTCAAGCTCCTGCGGCATCGATTCCATCTCGGTCTTGATCATGGCGCACGCCTCGTCCACAAGGTCTATCGCCTTATCGGGCAGGAACCTATCGGATATATATCTGTTCGAAAGCGTTGCGGCTGCAATCAGCGCGCCGTCATGTATCTTAACCCCGTGAAAAACCTCGTACCTCTCTTTAAGTCCGCGCAAAATGGATATGGTATCCTCAACCGACGGTTCCGGCACCATGACAGGCTGAAAACGCCTCTCAAGCGCGGCATCCGTTTCGATGTATTTTCTGTACTCGTCAAGAGTCGTGGCACCGATGCAGTGGATCTCGCCGCGGGCGAGCATCGGCTTTAAAATATTGCCAGCGTCCATGGCTCCGTCGCTTTTGCCCGCGCCGACGATGGTGTGGACCTCATCGATAAACAGTATCACCTGTCCCTCACTTGCCTTTACCTCGCCCAGCACGGCTTTAAGACGTTCCTCAAATTCGCCGCGGAACTTCGCGCCCGCGATAAGCGCGCCCATATCAAGAGAAAACACGGTGCGGCCGCGCAGGTTTTCCGGCACGTCCCCGCGAACTATTCTTTGCGCCAACCCCTCGGCAATGGCTGTTTTACCCACACCAGGTTCTCCGATAAGACAGGGGTTGTTTTTGGTCTTGCGCGAAAGTATGCGAATAACGTTTCTTATCTCCTCGTCGCGCCCGATAACGGGATCGAGCTTTTGCGCGCGGGCAAGCTCCACAAGATCCTGACCGTATTTTTTGAGGGCGTCGTATGTGGATTCGGGATCGTCCCCCGTCACTCGGCGATTGCCGCGAACGCTTTGCAACGCCTCAAGAAAGCGGGAACGGTCGATTCCGGCACGGGAAAGAATACCGCGCACGGCGTCGTCCCCTTTGTCGATAAGACCGAGCATTATATGCTCCACCGAGATATATTCGTCATGCATACCCGCGGCAGTCTTTTCCGCGGAGGCAAGCACCGCCTCCGCGGCGCGTGATATATATATCTGCCCCGCCCCGGGACCGCTCACTTGCGGCAGTTTTCCGATCGCCGCCTCGGTCTCCTTTTGCAAGGCGGCGGTATCGGCGCCTATCTTTCGTATAAGCTCGGGTATCAAACCGCCATCCGCCGTTATCAGCGCCGACAAAAGATGTGCCGGCTCTATTGCGTTGTTACCGCGCTCGGCTGCGTCTGTTTGAGCCGCACGCAGTGCTTCCATGCTCTTTTGCGTATATTTATCTGTCATTTCATTCTCCTTTCCGCCGCCATAGCGGCGAAATTAAATTATTGAAAGAATATTTTACGTGAAATTCGTTAAATCGAACGTTTCAGGGAAAAGGCGCTACGCTTGCCTTGCACCGGCAATGCGTCTCACCGCCGCGTCGGCTTCGCGCGGTGAATCGAGGTGTGAAAAATACGCCTTAAGCGCCTCGTCAAAGCGCCCGACATAATCGGATATCAGCTGCGCCTCCGCTTCGCTGCCGCCGCTCACGCGACCGAACCTACGCACAAAACCGCCGTCCTCTCCGCAGCGGCAATCGCCGCCGTCAAGAGACGCCCACAGGCGACAAAACGCATTCATATAAAGAATAAGCAGTGAATTTTGCGTGCGCAACCCTGCGCGAAACGATCCGCCCGCGGCGGTAAGCTCCACCGTATACCTAACGGTGGGATTATATTTGTAATCGAGCGCCGAGCGCAGGCAAAGCCGAGAGCCGCTCCCCTCCACGCGAAACACCTCCCGAGCGCCGAGACATTCCTCAACCGCCGAAAAGATCTCGCGTATCATATTTTCCGCCGTGTTGCAGGAAAGATATTCAGCCAAAATGTGATCTATCAAGCCCGAACGGTTGGTGCCGAGCCGCCGCGCGAGCCTGTCCGCCTCCGCGACCACCTCATCGCTCAAAACCAATGAATAAACTCTTTTCGCCATCTTTAAAACTCCGTTCTTTTTGTACATATACATTATATCACGATTTATATAACTTGTCAACAGTTTTATATAAAAAAGTTTCCGAGTTTTGAGGCAAACCGCCCTTTAAAGTAACCGTGATTTACCTTGAATCCGAAAAATACTATTTGAAATTCGGCAACATATACAAAATGCCCTCTCCGGCGGCGCAAATCAAACTTTAATTTGTAAATTTCGCTGTTTCCGCTTGACTTTTTTTATACATTGCGGTATAATATGCGTGAGCAAAAATATTACCGGAGGTAACTTAAAATGAAAAAGCTCACCGCAGCACTTGTTGCAGTACTTATGCTTATGTCCGTGATGGCAGCAGCCGTCAGCGCGGCTGTCGTTGTTGACACGGCACCTGCCTACACCACCCAACAACCCGATCTTATCATCACCGAGATCTGCCCCGATACACAGGGCGACGGCACCGGCGGATACACCGACGGCAAGGATCCCTTTGAGATGTTTGAGATCTACAACAACTCCGATTTCACCATCAACCTTTACGACTATTGCATCACCTACAACGGCAACAGCGTAAGCAACGACAAATACGAGACCGTTATTGTCGAGTGCACTCCTTTCCTTACCAACAACACATGGGAAAACAAGCCCGGAAACTACCTTGACGGCTCTACCCTTGAGTGGGAAAGCACCGACGATGACGGTAAGAATCCCGCCCTTGACAACATGCCCACCAACCCCGAGACCTGCTTGCTTGAGCCCGGCGAGGTTGTCGTTATTTGGTGCATGTACAAAGAGGCATACTACAAAATGTGGAACGAAGGAAAAGGAATGTCCATCGACGACTTCCGCACTTTCTGGAACATTCCCGAAAACGTTAAAGTTATCGCTTTCGACGGCAACTCCGACACCAAAGTCGGCGGTCACGATAAGAACTTCAACCTCAAGAACTCCGGTTGCGGTTCCTACGGCATTGCAAAATACAGCGATGTCATCGCCGCCGCTTGCAATGTTGAGGGCAGCACCTACGAGGTAACCTACCGCGATTGCGAAGACCTTATCTCTTGGATCAACCTCGACTTCAACACATGGGGCATGTCCACCATGGCAAACTACAGCTACAACTTTACGGTTGATTCCACCGGCAAGGGCGCAGAGTCCCTTACTTCTCTCACCGGCAAAGAGCACGCCGCCGACATGCGCCGCGCCGCTTACCTTGAGATGTACGCCGATCCCACTCCCGGTACCCTTACCGATCTCCAGAAGCTGACCCTTACCAACTACAACTGGAAAGCCGGCGAAACCGCCGTTATCCCCGAGGCAGACATAGTTGCTTCTATGCTCTACACCGTCTGGGAAGCTCCCGAGGGCAAGGTATTTGCCGGTCTTAAGATCAACGGTACCGAGTACGCCGCAGGTTCCACTTTCACAGCCGAGGCAGGCAAGCTGACCTCCATTGAGGCTGTATTTACCGACAAGGCTCCCGAGACCACCAAGGCTCCCGAAACCACTAAGGCTCCCGAAGAGAGCAAGGCTCCCGAGACCACCAAGGCTGCCGATACAACCGCCGCTCCCACGAGCGATGAGACAAAGGCTCCCGAGACCACAGCCGCCGCTACTTCTTCCGGTTGCGGATCTTCCGTTGCCGCTGCAGCGGTTGCAATGACAGCTATCCTCGGCTCTGCCGTTGTTATCAAAAAAAGAAAATAAGCTGACGAAAATTTAATTTTCGCACTTTGGGGCTGATGCGTTTGCATCAGCCCCCTTTTTATTCCTTTATTATAGCATTCCTCGGCATTTTACATCCTGTTTGTCGTCAGCTGCAACCGCAACCGCAGCCGCAGGAATTTTGATTTCCGCAGCAGTTACCGGACAGCGCGGAGATGACGATAAGCGCCACGATTATCCAAATAAGGCACTCGTTGTTCTCAAAAAAGTTGCAAAGGCAGTTCATTGTTCGCCCTCCTTGTGTTTTTTCAGCTCGACATTTTGCCGCGCTCAATACCATAATATGCAACCGTACGGCATAATGTGATAAAATCCGCCGCGACCTAAAATGCGGCGGCGCACCATGTTAGCAGACACTTTGCCAGCCCTCTCATCTCCAAAAGGCGGCAAAGCGGCGCATATCGCTGCGCACGCCAATCCCACGCCGAAAAACTTGGTCCGAGATTAAAAAAAACTATTGTTTTTGGTTGAGATTTGTTATATAATATAATAAGGAGAATACTGCTTATGCAAAAGGAAGGCACGGAGGACCAATGGAGAGATCCGACCGCACACATATTAGAAATTTTTCGATAATAGCACATATAGACCACGGCAAAAGCACGCTTGCGGACCGTTTGCTTGAAGCCACCGGCACGGTATCAAAACGCGAAATGGAGGAACAGGTCCTTGATAACATGGATCTTGAACGCGAACGCGGCATAACGATAAAAGCGCGCGCGGTTCGTCTTGATTACACCTCCCCCGACGGCGAGCAATACGAGCTTAACCTTATAGACACCCCCGGTCACGTTGACTTTAACTACGAGGTATCGCGCTCTCTCAACGCCTGCGAAGGCGCGCTTCTTGTAGTGGACGCAACTCAGGGAATAGAAGCTCAGACTCTTGCCAACGCATATCTCGCCGTTGACGCGGGACTTGAGATAATTCCCGTTATAAACAAAATAGATCTTCCATCCGCCGATCCCGACGCCTGCCGCCGCGAGGTGGAGGACATAATAGGCATTCCCGCAGAGGGGTGCCCGGCGATTTCGGCAAAGATGGGGCTTAACATTCCCGATGTACTTGAGGCTGTGGTACGCGATATTCCCGCGCCGAACGGAGATCCGACGGCGCCGCTGAAATGCCTGATATTTGATTCGTACTACGACAGTTACCTCGGAGTTGTGGTATATGTGAGAGTTAAGGACGGCACACTGCGCGCGGGCGACAAGATCTCGCTGATGAACACCGGTACATCATTTGAAGTGGTGGACGTGGGCACGATGGAGCCGTTCGGTCTTCAGCGCCGCGAACTTTTGTCCGCGGGGGACGTGGGCT
>CAZISZ010000115.1:0-5628 GCA_964542035.1 uncultured Ruminococcus sp.
GGCTATTACGAGACGCAACTGACCGAAAATTATATCCTTTGCAAGTTCCTGTATCTCGGCAAGTTTAAGTCCGAGCAGTCGCTCGGCGGCGTTTTGCATTACACCGACCTCGGTTGAGATTCCGACCGTAAAGCGAGACGGAACATCAACACGGATATTTTGATGAGAAAGCGCGTTCGTAAGATCAACAGGGATAGACAGTGGCGTAAGATCAAGGTAATCGTAGGATTGCACAATGGGAACAATGAACGCCGCACCGCCGTGTATACACTTGGCAGACCGCTGTGTACCGTCACGGTTGGTGCCTACCTTACCGTATATGACCATTATCTTATCGGACGGACATTTTTTGTATCTTGAAGCAAATACAACTATAAATGCGAAAATTACGATGGCGATAGCGAAAACTATCATCGGTACGGTAGCGGATATCCCGCCGCCCGCAGATGTGAGTACAAGATGTGTCATTTAATGAACCCTTTCCGTATTATATTTATTTATTTAATCAATCGCCGCTCTGCGATTATCAAATCGTCAATCGTGACTTTCGGCACGAGATATACGCGTCCCGATCTCTTCGATATATGAGTCCGCATCCGCATCGGCAAGCACAGGCATATCTGCTGCCACAGTACCGTCCGCTCGCATAATTATTATATGGCTGTAACGCGTTTTGCCGACATAAACTTTACTGCTTGCTTCGGTATCCTCGTATTTCACCTCAGAAAGCGAGGCGTATGGCAACTCAACATAGAACTCACGAGATGTGCCTTCGGTTATATCTACATATCTTTCACCGATACACACGGATGCCGGTTTAAGCATAAATCCCGAAAGAGAATAAACGGACGAACGCTCGCGACCATCTCCGCCGCGCTTAAAAAGCGCTTGGTTGTCATCAAAAAAATATGTATCAAAAAAACATCGTTTGCCGAATGATCGCCGTAACGTTGCTCGTTTTTGTGGCGCCTAACATCGATATTTACAAATTTATCGCAAAAACTCTTACCGAAATCCTCTCTCAACGCCACCGTGACCTCATCTATCTCGGAATCCTTTATCCTGATTGCCGAGATAGTAGTGCCGAGGATTATACCCGCCACAAGCAACGGAAAACCTATCATCATCATAAGCCCGCGTGGGAGCCCCCGCGTTCCTGCCAAAAAAACGACCATAATAAAACCGACGGCTATAAGCGCTGCCGAAATGATGATCGGGTAGACCGTATTTACTTGTTCAAAATACTTTTTATTACGACGATAGTTCATAAAATTATTCCTTGATATTCCGCGGTTTCCTTGCGGAGCTTTTATTTTACATGCATTTACATGCAGACATGCGTTTTGCATTGCGCCCCTGCATTTTTATTACACACACCATTCTGCTTTTATGTTCGTTTATTTCCATTAGATTCCAGCGGTTCAACAACCAAGACATCTCCGTCACCTATGGCAACAACTCTGACATATCTTCCTGTAGCCAAGCTTTCACTGCCCGCAGTTATTGCGCTGTATTCGCAAAATTTCTCTTGCAGAGTGATGGTCACTTTACCGGAGCCGTGTCCGGAAGCGGGAATGGGTATGTATATCTGCGCCACCTTACCGATCGCGTTGGAGATATCTATATTTCCCGATGATTGCAAACGCAAAACCCCACGCATCAAGAATGCAATGCCCACCAATGTTGCAATACCCGCCACCGCAGAGATGAGAACGGCTGCCCAATCGGGCAACGAGGTCTCAAGCAACCCAACGCCGGTCCAACCGGTGATACAAAACATAGAAAGTATTCCGCGAACCGAAAACAGCGTTAAGCCGTCATCGATTGACGCGGCATCTATATCCGCATCAGGTATGCCGTCGCCGTCGAGATCAACACCGTCATCCCCAATACCGATGAGTTGCAATATCGTTTGTATTACAAGCAAAGCCGTTGACGGTATGGCAATCAGTGCAAATATTTGTTGCACCGATTCAAGTCCGTTCCACCAGTTTATCATAACAATAGATTCCTCTCAGTATATTTTATCACAACCGACTTGCGCCGAGCGGTTGTGTCGATTTACGCTTTCATAAGACGATCAACCATTGCATCCGCTCCGCTTTTGATAATGGATGCGTAATAAGCGATCACTATTATCTCAAGCGCCGTGTTAAGTCGCCGCCCGGCACCGGTTATTTTTTCTTCGTAATCTGAGGTCACATGCGCAATACACTCGCGGAGCGTGCTCTCGTTCGTTTCTGAGTTCGACTCCATAAGGTCATCAAGAATACGGCAAATGTAATCATACAGCTGTGAATCTCTTATTATATCATCCGAGCGGTCATAGACACGTCCGTTTATATAAGATATCAGAAAAGCGATCTTATCGAGTTGCATGCAAGAGCGAAGCATATTTATTATGAGAATATGCGCAAGCTGATCAATGTCATACTTTTTAAGTTTGGCGTTGGCAACCCAACCGCGTTTTGTCCAGTTTTGCAGCGTTGAGCCGTCAATACCGGATATTTCTCTTATTTGAGACAGCATTATGCCGTCTTGAATATAAAATATCTTCTTCAAAAAATCCATTCCGGTTACATTTCCCATCGCCTCGCGACGAAGTATGGTTCCGGGAATGTACACATCATTGATCTGAAGATTCATTTACTTTCTCCCCACCTGTCTTACGATATTTTTATTATATCACGCGGTCATTGGATTGTCAATAGCAGAGCATGATTTTATGCGCTGTTTATCGCAATCATACACCGATAGCGCTCGGAAGTTCGCCGATATCCGAAAGTTCGATATCTGCGGTATATCCGTCACCGACAGGAGTATATCCGGCAAAAAATCCTTGGTGAACTCTTACTGTAATCATACCCAGATCATGTGCCGGTTTTATATCGTTATCGGCTCTGTCGCCGACCATCACCGCTTCCGATGCGGTACAGCCCGCCGCCTTTAGTGCCGCCCGAAATATCTCCGGAGATGGCTTTTCCATACCGCACTCCGCACTTGACATGATAACGGATATATTATCGCCGAGACCAAAGCGTTGCAAACGCACCTCAGCCCCGGGCAACTGATTGGCGATGACACCGAGCTTATATTTTTTCGCAAGACGAGAGAGCACATCCGCCGCCGTGGGATACGGTCGCTCGCCCTCCGCCGTGTATGGTACATATCTCTCCCCTATGCTCTCGCAGGTGCGTCCGATCGGCGAATGACCCGCAGCACCGAACTCGAACGCTCTTTGCATAAATTCATCAAGCGTCAGATTCACCCCGCGTTCGGACGCGCGTTTTATTGCGATCTCGGCACGGCGGCAATGTTCACCGTACTCATCAATCAAAGTGTATCCCATGTCAAAAAAGATCCATTTTGCTTTTTGCAAACGTTCAAGACTATTTGTTACATCCATTATGTTCTCACTGTTTTTATTGTATTTCGTTCATATTCGACATTTTTGCGAATAATCTTTATTCGCTTATATTTTATCATACTCACCGCAATATTTCAATGACCGCAACGAAAAAAGTGAGGTTAAATTTAAATAAATGAAGATAGGTTTTTTAAAAATAGGACTTCTTCCAGCCGCACTGCTGCTTATAATGTTGATATTCGAACCGCCCGACATTGCGTTGCCGTCCTTTGCGGCTGCGACTATACATGAATGCGGTCATCTTTTGATGGCAAAAACGCTCGGGATAAGCCTGCATTCACTCGAAGTCGGTCCCCTCGGTGCAACAATAAAAACGCACGATGCGCTTATATCATACACACGAGAATGGTTACTTTGTGCGGCAGGCCCGGCAGCCAATCTCATATCCGCGGTACTTACATATATGCTTTTTCGGAGGGCCGTCGGCTTTTGCGAATACGGAACGGCGTTTAATTTTTTTGCAGTCTCGCTTTTTCTTGCCTGTCTAAATCTTCTGCCGATAGAGGGATTTGACGGCGGGCGAATGCTCGGATCATCGATATGCCGCCGCTTTGGTCCGGTAGCGTCGGCTGTCGCCGTTAATCTCGGCACGATAATATCCCTGCTGATACTTTGGGGTATTTCGGTATATCTTTTACTGCTCCACGGCTCATCTCTATCGCTTTTTGTATTTTCGGCTTCTGTATTTTGCCGTGTGTTTATAGAGAGAGACTGAGTGTTAGAGACAGCGCGATCATCACAAACGGCGCAGATGAGAATGGGAGAGAATTTTTGAGGATTTAAGAGTTTTTTTGAGAAATTACTGATATTTTTTACGTTTTTGCGCTCATTCGGGCGAAGATTTTGATTTTTTTCGATTTTTGGACAACTTTTTTGTCAATTACTATTGCAAAAGGACGCATTATCTGCTACAATATGATCGGAAAACGAGGTACGCAGGTACACACGGCTTTTTTACAAACCGCCAAGGCATAAACGGCTGCCCACGGCAGCCCACTTTTATTGCCCATGCGGTTTGTATTGCTTTTTTCCGTTGTGTGACATAGACCCGTTCCGGATTTTTATTATGTAATAAGGAAAGTATCGGAATGAACAATGAAAAGCTTGTGGAGCTACGCTCAGTCTCCAAGGAATTTGACGGCGAACAGGTGCTTCGCTCAATCGACCTCGATGTACACAACGAGGAATTCGTCACTCTTCTCGGACCATCCGGTTGCGGTAAGACCACAACATTGAGGATAATAGGCGGCTTTGTGACACCGGATTCGGGAGATGTGATGTTTGAGGGTAAACGCATTAACGATCTGCCTCCATACAAACGGCAGGTCAATACCGTTTTCCAACGTTATGCGCTTTTTCCCCATCTTAACGTTTATGAAAATATAGCTTTCGGTCTCAGACTTAAAAAAATGCCGGACGCAAAGATACGCGAAGAAGTCAAAAATATGCTCTCGCTTGTTAACCTCAAGGGATTTGAAACTCGCAAAGTAACAAACCTTTCGGGTGGTCAGCAACAGCGTGTGGCAATAGCGCGCGCACTTATCAATCGCCCCAAACTTCTTTTACTTGACGAGCCGCTCGGCGCACTTGACTTGAAACTGCGCAAAGATATGCAGGTGGAACTAAAACAAATGCAACGCCGCACGGGTATAACATTCATATATGTAACCCACGATCAAGAAGAGGCTCTATCCATGTCCGACACGATTGTTGTTATGGCGGACGGTCAGATACAGCAGATAGGAACTCCCGAAAAGATATACAATGAACCCGAAAACGCTTTTGTTGCCGATTTTATAGGCGAATCCAATATAGTTTCCGGCGTGATGAACGAGGATTATCTCGTCTCTTTTGCGGGTCAGAAATTCAAATGCGAGGATCACGGATTTGCCAAAAACGAGCCTGTTGACGTTGTGGTTCGTCCGGAAGATATAGATATAGTTCCGGTAGGCGAAAGCATGCTTACGGGTCGCGTGACCGGCGTTACATTTAAAGGCGATTACTATGAGATAATTGCCGATATCGACAATTTCAAATGGATGATAGAAACCACCGATCGTTTCGCTCCCGGTCAGACGATAGGTATATCGATAGATCCCAATGAGATACAGGTAATGCGCAGATCCGAGTATTCGGGCAAATTCGGTGATTATTCCACATTCAGCGATGAAATGGAGCACCTCTCCGACATTGAGGAGGCA
>CAZISZ010000116.1:0-5599 GCA_964542035.1 uncultured Ruminococcus sp.
TGCCATCGGAGGCGGCAAATATCGCAACGCCGGATCCAGGAAAAGATATTTTTGAGGTGGATGCAAAGTAAAATACGTAATCCTCGGTGCCGGATTTTTTGCATTCGGTAAAGATATCAAGCAAAACATCCGCATCGTCGTAAAGATCATGCACAGCGTATGCATTATCCCAAAAAATTCTGAAATCTGCTGCTGCGGGTTTCAGAGCCGCAAAGCGACGAACCGTATCATCCGAGTAAGTTATGCCGTCGGGATTTGAGTATTTGGGACAACACCAAATACCCTTAATCTGTGGGTCGGAACTCACCAATGCTTCAACGGCATCCATATCGGGACCGGTTGAAGTCATGGATACAGTTATCATTTCGATGCCGAGAGATTGGCAAATTGCAAAATGGCGGTCATATCCCGGGGAGGGGCAGATGAATTTTATTTTGCCCTGTTTTATCCACGGCGCAGAACTGCCTTTAACGCCGTAAAGCATGGCGCGGGCAACGGTGTCATACATAAGGTTTAACGATGAGTTGCCGCAAACTATTATGTTTTTCTCCGGAATCGACAGCAGATCCGAAAAAAGCTTTTGAGCCTCCGGAATTCCCTCCAACAGACCGTAATTACGATAGTCGAATCCGTCGGCAGAGCGGCAATCTTCGGTTTTTGAAATACAATCAAGCATGCCGGTCATAAGGTCAAGCTGTGCCATGCTCGGTTTCCCGCGCGATAAATCAAGCTTAAGACCGCGCTGGCAGTAACTGCTGTACTGTTCCTTGAGACTTGAATATATCTCCATAAGACGGGAGCCAGTCATTTCAGTATATTTCATTTTGATATATGCCTTTCATTGTGTCATGCGGCTTTGCGGAGAAATACTTTATCCGGTGAATAATCGCCTTTCGGACACGGTTTTGATACGTTAAGTGACCGATCTTCCGCTTTTGCGATGCGTGTTACATCGAGTTTTAGGAAATCAGAAATCGGCACTGCCTGTGGTGCGCGGGAACGCTTCAACATCTCGTATGTTGGTCATGCCGGTAACGTACATTATCATGCGTTCAAATCCGAGACCGAAGCCCGCGTGCTTTGTGCCGCCGTAACGGCGAAGGTCGCAGTACCAACCGTACTGCGCGGGATCAAGTCCCAAACGTGTTATAGCCTCTTCAAGCTTATCGAGACGCTCCTCACGCTGTGATCCGCCTATCAGTTCGCCAACGCCGGGAACCAACATATCCGCGGCTGCCACGGTTTTACCGTCATCATTTTGACGCATATAGAAAGCTTTGATGTCACGCGGGTAATCGGTAACAAATACAGGCTTTTTAAATATTTGTTCTGTGAGATATCTTTCGTGCTCGGTTTGCAGATCAATGCCCCATTTAACCGGATAATCAAATTTTTGACCGCTCTTTTGCAAAAGTTCAACTGCCTCTGTGTAACTTACGCGCCCGAAATCCTTTGAGATGAGTGATGTAAGGCGTTCTTTGAGCGAGCTATCTATAAATTTGTTAAAAAAATCGATTTCTTCGGGACACTCGCGAAGCACTTCGGAGATAACATACTTTACCATTGCTTCCGCTGTTTCCATGTAATCATCAAGGTCGGCAAAAGCCATTTCCGGTTCTACCATCCAAAACTCCGCGGCGTGGCGCTGTGTATAAGAACGCTCGGCACGGAATGTCGGACCGAAAGTGTAAACATTGGAAAACGCCATTGCAAATGTCTCAACGTTAAGCTGCCCCGAAACGGTAAGCCCTGTTTTTTTACCGAAGAAATCTTTAGTGTAGTCCACTTCACCTTTTTCGGTGCGCGGAGGATTGTTAATATCAAGCGTGGTGACCTGGAACATCTCACCTGCCCCCTCGCAATCCGAGCCGGTGATGAGAGGTGTGTGGACGTAAACAAAGCCACGTTCATGGAAAAAGCTGTGTATGGCATAGGCAACACAGGATCGAACTCGAAAAACCGCGTTAAACGTATTGCTGCGCGGGCGAAGATGTGCAATGGTGCGTAGATATTCAAAGCTGTGTTTTTTCTTTTGCAACGGATACTCGGGGGATGACACTCCCTCAATTTCAATTGATTCGGCTTTTAGTTCAAAAGGTTGTTTGGCTTCCGGGGTGAGCACAAGCATTCCGCGTATCACAAAGGAGGCACCCACATTTTGTTTTATAATATCTCGATAGTTTGAAAGCTTGGATTCCTCAATAACTACTTGCAGGTTCTTAAAATAGGATCCGTCGTTGAGCTCTATAAATCCGAATACGTTGCTTGAGCGTATAGTACGTGCCCAACCGGCAACGATTATAGGTTCCGAAGTATAGGATGAGGCATCTGAGTAAAGCTGTTTGATCTCTGTGCGTTTCATGATTATTTTGTATGTCCTTTCTTTTTCATGACACGGTATTCATTGCGGCGGATGATGGTATCAATTGTGATTTTGGCTTTAATAATCAGTATATGCCGTGCAATTCGGGACTTGACACTATGCACGTGTGCAATGTGCGTCAAGCGATATTATAGCATATTACAATTAAAAAAGCAAGTTTAAAAGCAGAAAAATGCAAAAAAGTTTTGATATATTCGAATAAAATTGCCGATATTCGCAATATCTTGCGAATATTGCGTTATGATCTTGCTTTTGTGGCTTAAGAATCGATGGGATTATTCCAAAAATGTTTGAGTAAACTCGGAAGTTCCGATACATCGGATATTGTTTTTATATCTTGCCAATGCGGCGGAAAAAGTCCTTCCGCGATTGGCGCGTCTGTATATCCGGGAGACGACACGTAGGGAGGGGAGGTGTATCTGCTATCGGCAAGTATCACAACGCCGCGGTCTTCACGACGGCGAATAACACGCCCTGCGGCTTGCAAAATGCGATTCATACCTGGATATGTATACGCGTAGTTGTAACCGTTATCAACCTTGTCCTGATAATAGTCGCGAATCAGATTTCTTTCAAATGAAAGCCCGGGCAGGCCCACGCCTGCTATTATAACACCTATAAGGCGGTCGCCGGGAAGGTCTACTCCCTCCGAAAAACTTCCTCCGAGTACGCAAAAGCCCACGCGCAGTTTTTTGTCATCTTCGAAGAATGATATAAAAGCATCGCGTTCGGCAGGGTTCATTTTTGGGTTTTGTCGTATTACGGATACGGATGGATATTTTTGAGTAAACTTGGCATAAACAGCATCGAGAAATCGATATGATGGGAAATATACGATATAATTTCCCGCTTTGGCAGATACCGTAGCTGCGATTACAGATGACATTTTGCCAACACTGCGTTCACGATCTTCAAATCTTGTGCTTAATGAAGATATTACTCCGAGAAACAGATTTTGCGGGGGAAAAGGAGACGGTAACGATACACTTAAAGAATTTTTGCCGCCGCCGAGAATTTCGGTAAAATAATCCGGCGGCATGAGCGTTGCCGAGAAAAAAACAGCTGCGCGTATGCCTTGCATGGCTGCATTTATCGATTGCGCAGGATCAAGGCAATATCTCCGCAAAAGCGTCCTGCCGCGTGAAATATCGATGTACGTGCGATATCCCTCAATATTCGTTTCGGTGGATCCGCGCCATCTGCGGCATATTCGCGACATCTGCGCGCACGCACTGACAGCAGGTAATGACTCCGGTGTTATTTTCGATGCTTCCGTGCGCAGGTATGCATCGCATGCATCTCCGAGGTCTGATATATATTTTTCGGCATCTTGGGGGACGTCGTTGCCGACATAATAGCCGTATTCGTTGCCGTCCTCTGAGTGATAAAGATTATCCGCGCAAAGTTTTCGTAATTTTCCGAGATATTTACCAAGTTGCTCCGAACTTTTTTGCACGCGATCGCCTAATACGGGCAGATAGGCGGCAAAGGAATCAAGAAGTGAAGTGCTGAACTCAAACGAAAATATATCTCTTGCGCGCTCCGGCAGGTTGTGTGCCTCATCAACGAGGATAACCGTATTGTTGTCCGCATCGCCGTTAATCGGGCGTCGACTTCTTACCGCGGGATCGAAAATATAATTGTAATCACAAATTATCATGTCGCAGATCTCTGCGAGGTCAAGTGACAGCTCATAAGGGCATATTTCGGCGGCGCTGGCGGAAGAAATAATAAGGGAGCGTGTATAACCGCGGTAACGTGATGTCAGAGATTGTATTACTGCATCTCTCTTGGCGTAATAATTTTGCGCAAACGAACACGCATCCGGATTACAGTACAGACCGCAGCTGCCGCTTCCGGTGGCTGTTGGATTTATACATGTCTGCTCGCGTGAAAACAGTGTAACGGTGCGTAGCATAAGTCCCGCTTCCGATAGCGCCGCAGCGGCGCGAAATGCCTCGCGGCGAGTACTTGCTTTGGCAGTCAAGTAAAGTATTTTATCTATATGACCTTCCCCCAGAGCTTTCACTGCGCCGTATATCGTTGATATTGTTTTGCCGATACCGGTAGGGGCTTGTATAAACAATCGTCGTCTGTTTTTTATTGATGAAAAAACTGAGCGTATAAGCTCCTTCTGACCGTCTCGCAGGGAAGTGTAGGGAAATTTAGCATGTGCGGCAGAGAAACGACGTGTAATTTCGCGGTCTCGTTCATCGATAATTCTGTAGGATATTCGATCCAAAGCTACCGCAAGGTGAAAACGCAGGTCGTCAATGCCGTATATTTTAAAAAAAGAGCGCGTTTTTGTACCGTCAGTAGTAGCGTAGGTTAACCTGCAACCTATTTTTTTTATTGAGTTTTCTTCGGCGTACATGAGCGCACAAATGCGCGCTCGTGCCAAATGTTCTTCCGTAGGGGCACCGCCAAGCATGGGCGGAGAAACAAAAACTATCTCCTCTGTTTCTGCGATATTTGCGGTAATGCCATCGACAACAGAGGGACGAATAATCGCTATATTTCCTGATACGCATACATTTACATCAATATATCGAGAATTTAGCACAAACGAGTGGTTGGTCAATGCTCCATCTCCGGAGCGAAGATATATCAACTGTTCGAGATTTCCGTCAGTTTCGGCTGCGTGACGGCGATTATCAATATCGGCGGGCGGATATGCAAGATGGCAAAGTTCGCGCACATCTATGATCAGTATATCACGGTCCTTGTCGAATCGCATAGCGCCTCCGTATAAATTATCCGCCGCGAGTGATTGGCGAATTTAAATAATGTTACACTATATTATAACACTCATGATGGAATAAGTCAATATTTATTTGCAACTACGATAATTGTGTAGTGTTATAATAGATGTGAGACTGAAGATCTAAAAAGAATAGACAAAGTGACCGAGTTCTGTTAAAATAGAATTACCACAAACCACTCAACAGAAATGACTCGATAACTTCATGAGTAATTATACCACAAATAAACGCTATTGTCCACATGAGATTACAATAAAATTACATTACGTACAACTTTATCATCAAACAAATGATATTTCTTACGTTTACAGAAAGTATAAGATCTCCCAAGCATCTCTGATAAGGTGGAATAAAGCATATGACGGAACAAAATAGTCGCTCATACCTAAGTCACATCGTCCGCATTCTCCTCATCCGAATGCCCACACAGAGCAAGAGATCAAGTGGATCAAGG
>CAZISZ010000117.1:0-5569 GCA_964542035.1 uncultured Ruminococcus sp.
AAGTAATCCACGCCGCATATCTTTAGTTGTTCTTCGAAAAAAGGACGAATATCCGCTTCACATTTGAAAAAGCTTGAAGTCAGTTTGTTGGTAAGCAGGTAAGTTTCTCGCGGATAACGCGATGTGAGACACTCTCGTATAGCTATTTCGCTTTTACCTCCGAGATAACCGTGAGCGGTATCGAAATAGTTAAAGCCCTCGGATATAAATTTGTCTATCATTCGACAAAATTCGGCATTGTCAATAACGTCACCGTTCATCGGCAATCGCATACAGCCAAACCCGAAATTCTTTTTTATCTCAACAAAGGGACGCATGTTTTTTCCTCCTTGATCATTCGTTATGCGGAAGATGTCGAAGTAAGTCACGTTGCGCAATCTTCATTACATAGCGATTTTTGTTTTTGTGTTTTGATTATATTAATTATACTTAATTTTTGTACTCTGTCAAGCCGAAAAAATGCCGAAGTTGCTTATTTACACACATTATTTCAATGTAGGTACTTGATAATTCGACAATTTTGCGGTATAATAATATGAATCAATATTTCATAAACATATAAAACACAAAGCGCAAAGCGCTTTGTGTTGTCAAAAAAGTAAAAAACGGAGAAAAGATATGGATATCATAAAAATGGCTCACGATATCGGCAAAGCCGTAAAAGAAAGCGACGAAATGAAGGCTTATGAGTCTGCGCAACTCGCCTATGCCGCAGACTCGGAGATTCAAACAAAAGTGACCGAATATAACGTGCAACAAAAGGCTTTTGCGGATGAAAGTGCAAAGTCCGCTCCCAACGACTTTCTTCTCGGTGCGATTCGCCGCCGTCTTGAGTCGCTTGCGGAAGAGATAACAAAAGCGCCATCCTACCTTGCATTTGCAGAGGCTCAGGAAAAAGTGACGGCTCTGCTTGCCGAGATAAATGAGACCATCATGTCCGAGGTGACGGGCGAAGAGCCTCATCACGAATGCACCCATGACTGCTCATGCTGCAGCGGATGCCACTGATGCGGATAAGAGCAGAACATTAAACAACATAACTGAATTTCTATCGTATTTTTTCAAAGCACAGCGCTGCGATCAATAACGCAAGGGGGATATCCGCATGACTCCTATGATGGAGCAATATTTTGAAATAAAAAACCGATACAGTGGATTCATGCTTTTTTACCGTCTCGGAGATTTTTACGAGATGTTTTTCGACGATGCCGTTACTGCATCAAAAGAACTTGAACTCACTCTCACCGGGCGTGATTGCGGCGAGGTTGAACGCGCTCCAATGTGCGGAGTGCCGTTTCACAGCGCCGATACGTACATTGCCAAGCTGCTTTCAAACGGACACTCCGTTGCAATTTGCGAGCAGATGGAGGATCCGGCCACGGCAAAGGGGCTGGTAAAACGCGATGTGATACGTATTATCACTCCGGGTACGGTTACGGATTCCTCTATGTTGACAGAAACCCGCAACAATTATTTGGCATCTGTATATCTTGATGACGGCGGGGCTGGCGTTTGTTTTGCCGATATTTCCACTGCGCAAATATTTGCAACTTCATTTGAGGATCGCGAATATCTTCACCAACTGTTGAGCGAGCTCGGCACATACGCACCGAGCGAGGTGCTTATAAATCATGCGCAAAACTTGCGCCCGGATATTTGGGATTTTGTCACGAACCGTCTTAAGGCTTCGGTAACATATCGCGAGCCTGAAAAATACGCTTACAAAACGGCGGCGCGGGTAATAGGCGAACGCTTTTCGGGGAGTCTTCGCGACGGCGATCTTGAACGGCGTCGAATGATATCGGCGCTCGGCGCGCTGATAGATTATATAGACGAAACGCAAAAGATCGATACCACCTATATCAACGAACTGAACATATACGAAAACGGTCAATATATGCAGATAGACCTCAGCACAAGACGAAATCTTGAGCTTACCGAAACCATGCGCTCCAAGGATCGTCGCGGGT
Organism: uncultured Ruminococcus sp.; assembly: GCA_964542035.1. GTDB lineage: Bacteria > Bacillota > Clostridia > Oscillospirales > CAG-272 > CAG-390. The sequence goes on from CAZISZ010000117.1 coordinate 1,971, forward strand.
CTCTGCTTGGAGTTTTGGATAAAACCTCATCGGCTGCCGGAGCTCGTCTGCTGCGTCAATGGGTCGAGCACCCATTGCTTAACATCAGTGCAATAACCCGCCGCCAAGCGGCTGTGGGAGAGTTGTTTGACGATTATATGCTGCGCGAAGATCTGCATGACCTTATGTCATCCGTGCTTGATATAGAGCGTCTTGTTACGCGCATTGTTTACGGTACGGCAAACGCACGTGACCTTAGAGCGGTCTCATCAACTCTTGACGTATTGCCGCAGGTGAAAGAGCTTATATCCAAATGTCGGAGCAACGAGATGACGGCTATATACAATGCCATGGATACGCTTGACGATATTGTTGAAATCATAAATGGCGCTATAGTCGAATCCCCCCCGGTTACAGTGCGCGACGGCGGCATGATAGCCGATGGTTACAACGAAGATATCGACAGATTGCGCGCCGTTGTTACTGACGGTAAAGGATGGATAGAAAGATTCGCCGAAAAGGAACGTGAGGCTACCGGTATAAAGACTTTAAAGGTAGGGTACAATCGAGTTTTCGGATATTACATTGAAGTTACGCGCTCTCTTGTGGATCAGGTGCCGACCGACAGATACATAAGAAAACAAACTCTCGCAAATTGCGAAAGATATATTACCAATGAGCTGAAGGATACCGAGGCGTCTGTATTGGGCGCGGGAGACAGGCTTTGCACCCTTGAATATGAAGTGTTTGCGGGCATTCGAACTAAAGTTGCCGAAAATTCGGCGCGCATACGTCGTGCGGCGGCTTTATTGGCGCGTATAGACGTGTATATATCGCTTGCATCCGTTGCGGCTAAAAATAATTATATCTGCCCGCATATCAATATGCGCGGTGCTATCGAGATCAAGGATGGGAGACATCCTGTTGTTGAGCAGTTTGTTAAGGACAGTTATTTTGTGCCGAACGATACTTCTCTTGACATGAAGCACAGCAGGATCATGATAATTACAGGTCCTAACATGGCAGGTAAATCAACTTATATGCGTCAGGTTGCGCTGATGACCGTTATGATGCAGATAGGCTCGTTTGTTCCTGCCGCGGATGCTGATATGTGTATAACGGATCGTCTTTTTACACGTGTAGGCGCGTCGGACGATCTTGCTTCCGGTCAATCAACGTTCATGCTTGAGATGAATGAAGTAGCAAATATTCTTCGCAGTGCCACCAAAAACAGCTTGGTCATATATGACGAGGTGGGCAGGGGAACATCCACCTTTGACGGTATGAGCATCGCGCGCGCGATAGTTGAATATACCCACAGCCGAAAAGTTGGCGCAAAGACATTGTTTGCTACGCACTACCATGAACTTACGGTGCTGGAAGACGAACTTGACAGTGTGGTTAATTACAATATCGCTGCAAGAAAACGCGGCGATTCGGTAATATTTTTGCGCAAGATCGTACGCGGCTCTACCGATGACAGTTACGGTATCGAGGTCGCAAAGCTCGCAGGACTTCCGAACGAGGTTATAAAGCGTGCCAAGGAAATACTGGCCGATGTTGAGGCACGGGCGCGTTTGGCGGCTGCTTCGGATGAGGATGAGGTGCGCGCTCACGCCGATAAGGAAAATATAACCATAGACGATTGCCTGCGAGATCAGGTCATGGATGATTTACGCGCAGTGGATATAAACACGCTTTCTCCGCTTGAAGCTATAAACTTTCTGTTTGAACTTCAAAAGAAGGCAAAGTAATATGTTGCGGATAATGTCGGTTACCTGTGAAAGTATGATATACAGAAAACAATAATTCAAAAAAGAGACACTGAAAGAGAAATAGCAAAATAAAGGGGAGACGACCGTAATGGGAAATATCAATGTTCTTAGTTTTGCCGTCGCAAACCTTATAGCTGCGGGCGAGGTCGTTGACAGACCGTCATCGGTTATTAAGGAGCTTATAGAAAACTCAATTGACTCCGGTGCCGATCGTATAACGGTTGAGATAATGCGCGGCGGCGTCAGTTTTATGCGCGTGACCGACAATGGATGCGGTATGAGTGCCGAGGATCTTCCGATATCGGTAAAGCGCCACGCAACGAGCAAGATAAAATCAGCAGACGATCTGGACGGTATACTGACTCTCGGGTTTCGCGGAGAGGCTTTGGCGGCAATATCGGCTGTATCGGATGTCAGGATCATATCAAAAACGGCTGACGGTGAACTTGGCGCAATGTTTGAGATTCACGGCGGGCAGGACGGTGAACTCAGCGAACGCGGCGCTTCAAACGGCACAACTGTTATAGTTGAAAATCTTTTTGCAAATGTACCCGCAAGGCTAAAGTTTCTCAAAAAGGATTCTACCGAGGCGATGTCGGTTGCATCGGTGGTGGAAAAAGAGGCGTTGGCGCATCCGGAAATAGCGTTCAGCTACATTTCGGACGGAACACTGAAACTTGAAACCTCCGGTAACGGTGATCTGCGCAGTGTGGTAAGAGCGATATTCGGCAAGGAATACTGCGATGGTATGATTCCCGTTGAGGATAACAGAAACGGTATACGCATCAACGGTCTTATATGTTCACCTATGCAGGTGCGCGCAAACAGAAATTACGAAAACTTCTTTATAAATGGGCGATATGTAAAAACCAAAACCGCTATGTCGGCAATAGAGCAGGCGTATCGTTCGTATATTCCGCCGGAAAAATTTCCCGGGTGTGTTATAAAAATCGAGATATCTCCCGCAACGGTTGATGTAAACGTCCACCCGTCAAAACTTGAGGTAAAATTTTCAAATGAGCGCCCGGTGTTTGATGCCGTATATTATGCGGTGCGCGGTGCGCTCATGTCTAACGAGCGCCGACCGGAACTTGATTTTAATACCCCAAGCGGTATGCCTGCCGTTTCTTTTTCGCCCGGCGCATCAAATGCATTTGTGCCGCTGGCGCCGGTCGGTACCCATGGGCGGGAACAGCTTGATATCGTATCGTTTTCACGTCCGACGGCATCTGTCGATGCCAATTCCGCGGCGAATAATTTGTATAAAGAGTGGTGGAGACTCTCCGCAAAATCAAATCAAGAAGAGCACGACACATCGTATAATAACACGGCAAATAAGGATATAGCAGATACAATACCACAGTCTAATAAAACGGAAAGTGAGGATGTTACTATGTCAAGAAATTTACCGAACGAAGATCGAAACGGATCACTGAATTCGATATCGGAAAAAGCGACCGTCAATCTCAAATGCCGTGCAGCATCAGATACCGCAAATGTCGTTAGTGCGGATGCGGCAGAGCCGATTGAAGCACCAGATGAAGTTTCGGCATTACGTAAATATGAAAGCCGTGTGAATGATCCGGAATATGTGGCTGCCACACCGTATCTTAACGGTACAAGACCGCCGGAGAATATTGCCGAATACCGAGAGTATTTGGAGTTGCGCGGTAATAATTTTGTTGTGGGAATTGACGACGGCATCACCGGCTTTGAAGATTATGTATCTCCGGGTACCGGATATGTTGAGCCGGATATAATACGCCAATTGTTCGGTGACGAAGATATCCGACAAGAAAAACAACATGAAAGTGCGGCATCAACACTAAATTGCAGCAGATCTGA
>CAZISZ010000118.1:0-5531 GCA_964542035.1 uncultured Ruminococcus sp.
GATATTCCGCCGGAATACATCAATGAGGAGCGCGAATATGAACGAGATAATATTCCTGATGGCAAGGTGCCATTCCGTGCTTCGTTTGATGAGGAGGGAAATGTTACATATTCTTCGCACGCAATGCGTCCGTCAAATTCACGTCCCCAAATGTCATCTATTTCGCAAGATAAACTTACGGTAAATAAAAACGCTACGCCCGCAAGGTTGGCACCGGAAATCTTTGACGCGGGAGATCGTGTATTGCATCCCGTATTCGGTAAAGGCGAGGTGGTATCAATAAAGCAAATGGGAGCAGATAAGCTTTACGAGGTCATATTTGATCGCGTTGGTACAAAAAAGTTGATGGGTAGTTACGCAAAACTAAAAAAGGCTTAATAAATCCAATCGACAACGCCGATCCGAAAAAAACGCAGATACTCACCGACCTATATGGGTCGGTGAGTATCTGCGTTTTATTAAATGCGAATATTACAGAAAAGAAAAAGACTTATCTCAATCTTTTATCAAGCTTACGTGAAAGATATGTGCCGAGACTTTGGAATATCTGAACCATCACAATAAGCAGTATAACTGTCAAAATAATTACAGGGTAATTGTAACGGTTGTAGCCTATCATTATGGCTATATTCCCCAGCCCTCCTCCGCCTATTGCGCCGCTCATGGCTGTATACCCGAGTATGGTTGTGATGGCAATTGCAGCATTGGATATCAGAGAAGGTACGCTCTCCGGTATCATTACTTTTATTATTATCTGCAAAGGCGAGGCACCCATGCTGAGCGCCGCCTCGATAATATTTTGATCAACTTCACGCAAACTGCCCTCAACCAATCTTGCCACAAAAGGAAATGCCGCTATAACAAGAGGGACTATCGATGCTACCGATCCTATCGTGGTTCCGACTATCAGTCGTGTGAGCGGAAAAACAACAACGATAAGTATTATAAACGGAACGGAACGTAAGAGATTAACTATTGCATTGATCAGTTTCATGAGCCACGTAGGCAGTGGCAGTACACCGTCGCGGTCACCGCATACCAGCAAAACACCGAGCGGGAGACCGATAAGAAATGCAAAAAACGTTGAGACTACAGTAACGTAAAATGTTTCCCAAATTGCAAACGGAATATCGTTTTTGAGCAACTCGAAAGCATATTTAAGCTTTTCAACCGTAAACATGTTGTTTGACATTTTTTTAAACCTCCTCTACCGTTACGTTTTCTATCGCACCGAGGTATTCCTTGACGGTCAGTACTTTCTCCTTGCCGCCGGGAACCCCTATCAGCATCGATCCGTATGTTTTTCCGTCTATAGTTCTTGTGGATGCCGAAACAATATTGACAAGCAAGTTGCGTTCTTGTGCCATTTTGGCTATCCACGGCGTACTTGCCGCCATAGCGCCGTTAAATACAATACGCATGCGCTGTTCATGCAACGGATTGGATACACTTTCATCGGCTCCGTTTGGAAAAACAAGCCGTCTGGCAGCATCGGAACGCGGGCTGGCAAACACGGTTCCGACCGCTCCGCTTTCAACTATTTCACCGTTGTCTATTATGGCAACATGCGAGCATATTTCTTCCACAACGCTCATTTGGTGAGTGATAACTATAACAGTGATCCCGAGTCGTTTGTTGATTTCTCTTATCAGTGCAAGAATAGAGTGTGTGGTGTTGGGATCCAGTGCGCTTGTGGCTTCATCGCAAAGCAATACTTTGGGGTTGGTTGCAAGAGCACGTGCTATTGCTATGCGCTGTTTTTGACCGCCGGATAGCTGCGCGGGGTATGCTTTCGCCTTATCCGGCAGTCCCACAAGTTCTAAAAGTTCTTTGGCTCGTGCCTCTGCGCGGTCTTTGGGAATACCGGCTAACTCCATGGGAAAGCAGATATTTTTCAAGCAATTTTTTTGCATTAAAAGATTAAAACCCTGAAATATCATTGTGATATTTCTGCGCGCGGAACGCAGTCCTGCAGGAGTGAGAGACTTCATGCTGACATCGTCTATCACCACGTCACCGGATGTTGGTCGCTCAAGCAAATTAATGCATCTGACAAGCGTGCTTTTGCCTGCGCCGCTCATGCCTATGATGCCGAATATATCACCTTGATTTATTGTAAGGTTTATATTGTGCAAGGCCTCAACTTTACCGCCGGGTCCGTCAAACGTCTTGCATAGTTGTTTTATTTCTATCATAGTTCTGCTCGCCTTGTTTTTATTGTTTTATCACTGCGTTGCGGTAACCAAACCGACAATAAATATTTAGCGCATATTGTGCGAATCTCGTTATTATCGGATTCAGCCACGCAAGGCAAAATAACCTTGCGTGGCAATATAGAATACGGATTTATAAGTAAGAATTACTTTTTAATCTCGTCGAGCGATTTGTGAGATGAGGAATATACGCCCATAGGCTCAACATGAACAGCGGAGATTGATACGATATGAGTACCGTTTTCATCGTTGAAGTTATCAAGATATGGGGTATGCTGGAAGTAGTTGGCGTCACATTCTCCGCTCTCAACAACGGTGTTGGGAACAACGTAATCGGAGAGAACTGTTATTTCCAGTGTGATATTTTTCTCGGCGAGGATTGCCTTGGCCTCTTCAAGTATTTCGGCGTGAGGTGTAGGGGAGGCGGCAACCTTTACGGTTTGTCCGGAAAGTGCGGAATAATCAACAGTAGAATCAAAACCGTCTGTAGGATTATCGATCGTGCTTATAACAGAACCCGTATATTTGGATGTGATGAAATTTTTAACTCTTTCGCTTTCCAGTGCGGCCTTGAGCGCTTTGATTATCGGATCATTCTCGCGCCCCTCTTTTACAGCCAAAATGTTGGCGTAAGCGGAATAGGATCCCTCTATTGCAACAGAATCGTTTGTGGGATTAAGACCTGCGGAAATTGCATAGTTGGAGTTGATAACAGCAAAGTCAACATCGGTCAAAACATTGGGGAGAGCGGCAGCCTCTATCTCACGGAAAGTGATGCCGTAGGGGTTTTCTTCAATATCCTTAACCGTGGCGGTTATGCCTGCACCTTCTTTGAGTTTGATGATACCGTTGGCTTCAAGCAAAAGCAGCGCGCGAGCTTCATTGGTGGAATCGTTGGGAACTGCAATGACAGGTCCATTGTTTCCGCAAGATGTGAAAGAGAGGAGTGTGCAAAGCACCAGAATTGAGGCGAGGATGAGAGAGAGAGATCTTTTCATGATTTTTGCTCCTTGATTAAAAGAATAATATATTAAAAAGGGGAACGCCCGATTGCGTTCCCCTTTTTTGACATTGCGGATCAAAGATCCTTTATATCTACCCCGGAAGGCTGCAAATCGGAAATATAGGCGCGACAAAACATGCACATGGAGCACATGCACATCGACATCATCATATCCATCGCAGTATAAGAACAACGATTCATGATGTTTTTCTCCTTTTCCGACAACAAATTCAATGTGTGTATTTTATCACATAACAGCGGCGCTGTCAATAGCTTTTTTATATTTTTTCTTCCGCAGGTCCTTTTTTGTTTAAAATGTGCAATTTTTCTTGTGACAAAATTGCAAAATGCGTACGCATTGATAAGATTGTGACATGCGGATGATGCATGGCATATAATGTAACAGCGGTCGAAAGTGCGATTTATTATATCGGTATAAATATTTTAAGCGCACCGAAACCCCGGAAAGTGAGGCTCATATGAACTATAAAATAAAAGCAGCATTGCTGGGCGGCGATATGCGGCAATCTGCAACCGCGCGTTTTTTAACAGAATGCGGGTTGGAGTGCGCTGTATGGGGTATTGATCCCGCTTTGAATATAGGCAATGCAGTAAGTTATGATGATTGGCGTTCGGCAATCCGCGACGCATCGATTGTTATCTTGCCGTTACCGGCATCATATGACGGCGTAAGGGTCGGATGCCCGACACTGCCGGATGCGCGGTTGAGATTATCCGCGTTGCTTGAGGCAATGGATAATGCGATGATATTCGGCGGACGTTTGCCCGAGCATTTTTCTGCGGCTGCAACGGAAAAAGGAATTACTGTATATGACTATTTCGATTCGGAAGAATTGAAAATCAAAAACGCGTTACCCACAGCGGAGGGATCTGTAAGCATTGCAATGCATGAGATGGAACGAACAATAAACGGTTGCAGAGCCGCTGTTATAGGATTCGGTCGTGTAGGATGCATAACAGCATCTCTTTTAAATTCGATGGGAGCACATGTTACCGTTGCCGCACGAAGAAAAAGCGAACTTGCCAAGGTCGGGATAATGGGGATGAGAATGTTGCGCATAGACAATGAACGTCCTATGAGCGGTCTCGGTGAATTGGCATGTGGGTATGATCTTATAATTAATACAGTTCCTGTGCGATTGATAACCGCCGAAATTCTTGAACGCATGTGCACTGATGTTGTTATTATAGATCTTGCATCCGTTCCGGGCGGTGTGGATCTTGATGCGGCAGGCAAACTCGGTCTTAATGTTATATGGGCGTTGTCGTTGCCCGGAAAATACGCGCCGGTCAGCGCAGGGGTTATTATAGGAGAAACAATTCTGTCCTATCTTGAAAACATCGAGACTGACGGCGAACTTTATCACACCATAGATCAAGTCGAACACCGTTCTTCTTCCGATCAAATCAACACGGAGGAGAAAAAATGAAGATAGGATATGCTGTTTGTGCATCTTTTTGCACCATTCCGCAATCGCTTGATGTGCTTAAGAAACTTGTATCCTTGCGCGAGATGGATGAGTTTGTTCCGATAATCAGCGAAAATGCGGCACGGTACGACACGCGCTTCGGTAAAGGACGTGATGTGGTTAAACGTGCCGAGGAACTGTGCGGCAGACCCGCTGTGCTGGATATAGTCGCAGCCGAACCCCTTGGTCCGCGTGAACCGCTTGATATTTTGATCATATGCCCCTGTACCGGCAATACGCTTGCCAAACTCGCCTGCGGCATTACCGATACATCTGTAACCATGGCGACCAAGGCGCATTTGCGAAGTGCCAAACCCTTGCTTATCGCTCCGGCGACCAATGATGCCATGTCGGCAAATTTTAAAAATATTGCATTGCTTTCGCAAAAAAAGAACGTTTATTTTGTTCCCATGCGCCGCGACGATCCGAACGAAAAGCCGTTTTCACTCGTCGCGGATTTTACATCCGTCCACACTGTATTGTGCGATGTTTTGGAGGGAAAATATAATAACAATCTGATTATTTAATTGATATGGTTGCGTTTTCTAACGAATTACGGAAGTTTCGTGTTGTTATCCGATAAACATCGCATCTCCGAAACTGAAAAAACGATATTTTTCGCGAACCGCGAGTTTGTAAGCCTCCAGCATGGCATCGCGGGAATAAAGTGCGCTAACGAGCATCAAAAGCGTACTTTCCGGCAGATGAAAATTGGTTATCAGTGCATCCACCATCTTAAATTTATAGCCGGGATAAATGAAAATACCTGTATCGGCGCTCATGGAGTGAAGTATTCCGGAATCGTCCGCGGCGCTTTCAAGCGTG
>CAZISZ010000119.1:0-5520 GCA_964542035.1 uncultured Ruminococcus sp.
AAGTTCATCGGCAATATCGTTGTTTTCTTCTTCGACGGTGACGCATATCGATTTACTTTCAAGTTGCGTCTCCGTTTTATCGCTTACATCATCAAGGGAATCATCAAAATCATTGATGTCGGAAGATTCGGTTATGTTTGATGACACATTGCCTGATATCGTCAAAAGAGCCACGCGCCTGTCGAATTTGCGGCATATTTCATCCGAACGTTCGGCAAGATCCGCACACAACTGTTCGGCACGCTCGGTAAGTGCGGCAAGTCTTTCCGCGGCATCGGATAATTTTTTATCATTAGCCGTAACCGCAATGCTGACATCTGCCAACTTTTTATCAAGTCGTTCCGCCTCTACTGTCAAACGCCTGTTGGCGGATGCTAACTCATGGACCGAGATATCAAGCCTTGCATTTTCATCCTCAAGAATTTTTGTTTTTATTTCCAACTCATTTGCATGTTGTTCGGAATTTTTTACCTTTGCGGCGAGAGCGGTGTTTTCTCCGTGTATTCTTGATATACATGCTACAAGATCCGAAATAGCACGATCTGCATTTTCTGCATTGTAGCAATCTCCGCTTAGTGAATATTTTGTTTTTAATGATTCTGGAATTGGCATGGCAAACCTCCTTGAGAAGTTTTATAGGCTCATCCGAGCGGAATAAATGAAAGCGCACTCTGCACTAACATCACAAGCATGGCAGAACAGAAAAACGATACATCGATAGGTATATTTTGAAACCAATTCATACGTTCAAACAGCGTGCGCAGCGGAAAAACAAACGGCTCGGTTACAGTGTAAACAAGTACATAAAAGATGTTATTTTCATCCGCCATAAATAAAGACATTACAGAACGCGCAAGCATTGCGAATATAACAAAGCTCAGTGCAATGTCTACAAATTTAACTATAAGATATAAAAGCAGTTCCAAGATAATCAGTACTCCGCGTAATACGTGCCTTCCGTTTGTGGCGACGGTAGGTCGTTATCGTTTACTGTTGACAATAGAAGACCGACCGCGCCGAGAATCGATCACGGCGCGGCAAACGGGATCGTATCAACCGAGAAATGTGTCACTTGCCGCGGTATTCTCCGCCTCGGCACGACGTCCTTCCTCCGATATCTCCATGTTTTCGGGAGCAAGCATATAGGTGTTGGCTGCCACTCTCTTTATCTGCCCTCCGAGAGCGTAGGAAACTCCCGTAAGAAAGTATATCAGATTTGAGGCTGTCTCCTTGTTTGCGGCCTCAAGATTGAGCACAACGGCACATCTGTTGATAAGAAAATCCGCAATAGCGGGTGCCTCTTTGTAACTTGTGGGCTTTATAAGTTTCATGGCAAAAGCGGAACCAGACGCCATTGAAGATGCGGCGTATGAGGAAGTGGAGCGCTTGGTCGTCTCCTCAATGTTATAATCATCCTTTTCGGCAGAGTTAAAAGCGCTCTCGTCGGGATGCGTTATCTCGCTGGAATAGTAGTCGCTATCATATGCGGCGTCGTATTCAGATTCAAAATCGGTTTTTGCTTTTCTTGAAAAAATGCTCATGATGATCCTCCGTTTATTCAACATGTTTTGATAATTAATATTTATTATAATGGGGAGTGTATCAGCGCCCGAAAAAAGCGCGACCGATGCGGACACAGTTGGCACCGCATTCGATAGCCGTATCAAAGCTGTCACTCATGCCCATCGAAATGACAGGCTCCCTTATATTATGAAGTTTTTTGTGCCAAATGTCAAGCATAAAGTGATAAGTTTCCGAAAAATAATTTGAATAATCGCTTTTTTTATCGAATTTCGGGCCCATAGTCATAAAACCCATTTGCTTGATATGTGGCATTTCGGTTAAAGCGGCACAAAATTCCGCTGCTTTTTCCGGTATGACACCGCTCTTGTCAGGTTCGCATGCTCCGTTTATCTCAACCAACACGTGCGACACCGTATCCAGTAAAGCGGATTGTTTTTCTATCTCCTCCGCAAGACGCAAAGAATCAAGAGAATGGATCAGCACCGTGCGCCCTACAAGAGCTTTGACTTTGTTGGTTTGCAAATGTCCGATAAAGTGAAAACGTACCCGATCGCGTTCCTCAGGTGTTAACAACTCGCGGTGTTTTATAAACTGTTGGACGCGATTTTCGGCAATATCTATGATACCGCATTGACGAACAAGATGCAAAAATTCACCGTCATCGGCGTATTTCACAGCCGCCGCAACAATGATATTTCCATCATATCCGATTTTTTGTGATGCCTCGACCACTCGGTGCATAATTGCATTCGCGGAACGGTCAATGTAAGAATAATCATCCATATCCATACTCACTTTTTGATTTATCATTATTGATCTTATTCGGCGGTTGAAAAAATGATATTGTTTGATCTGCAAACTTTGCGGATGAATTTACCGAAATATTATCGAATAACACGAACCGTGATATCAAGTCAACTTTTTTCCGTCATACAAATTTTTGCCGGTCAAAATCACATCCTCCAACTCGTCAAGATAGTAGTAATAATCCTCTTTTGATCCGTATTTTATCGGTTCACCGCCATTGTCGTATACACGACGTTCCCAGCCGCGACTCTTGGCAAAAAGGTGAAGTGATTCGTATTCGCCGATATATCCGTTTGAGTTGAATCCGAGCACACGGTATGTTGGAGTTCGGTTGTCTTCAACTTCGGAGTGTTCCGCGACTATACAATAGTCATTATTTTGATATATTATATCAATTCTGCGAAAGCTTACAAGCCCACCGCTCAACGTATAAACGCCCGTCATGCCTCTGTAAGAGCGTACCGCGCTCATCGGTATCCTGTAGCCGCTCAAAAGTTCCTTTTCTATCCTTACCGATTGAACACGCTGATAGCTGAAATTCTGCGGCATCGTTCGGGTGGAAAAGAGAAGTAACCACCCGCCGTTTTTTTCGTCATCAACTGCGGATTCAAGTATCATCGGAACAATTGTGCCGTTATTGTTTTCAAAAGAGATGTTATATTCTTCACCGACGGTATAACCTGTGCCGGAATGCTTATCGATATTTACCGCAATATACCATTGTGATCCCTCCACTATTTTACCAACAGCTTCCTGCGATGTTGAGGGTGTGGAATCAAGCGCCGTATAAAAGGTTTCCGATGAAAAATTGTCTATAAGTTCATCGTTAAAGATGTTCTCGTAACCGTCGCAGTATCTGAAATAATAACCGGCGCATGGTGCGGTTATGTCTGCAAGCGTGTTGCCGCACAGTGAAAACAAGCGCGATAGTTCTGCGGTCATAGTCGCGATGGCACTTTCAACATCGTTGTCTTGTCCGCGATATGCATCGCACCTTATAAGCAATCGACGAAATTCTTCCGACATATCCGCGGCACTGTTGTAATCTGTCGCGGAAATGTTTTGCATCAACTCGGCATAGACTTTCGAAAGCGACTCACTGACATTCAATATATTTTCGGATGCCTGACTTTTTTTCAATGCCGACTCGAGAAGAGAGATCTCACCCTCAATTTCGGATATACGCGCAAGCGTTGCCGCATCCTCGGTCGGATAAATACACGCGGTATTTTCGCCAAGCGATGCCAGCTCGCCGTCTTCCAATAAATACCTCATTGCTCCGTCCGAATACGGAGATGTAAGCACCGTTTCACGCCTTATTAAATAAGCCGTTGCCGATTCATATTCCGATTCCGTCGTTTGCACGGCAGGAGTAGTGGTCACGGTCGGCGTGATATCACCAATAAGTTGAATAAATATATAAACGGCAAATCCCACCGCAGCCAATGCAACAAATATGTGCGTCATGGCGGTAAGAAAATAATGCGTGTCAAATATCGGTTCTAACTTTTTTCGTTCCGCCACATGAACCATGGGAATGCCGGGAGTCCGACGGCGAAGAATTGGATGATTGTCATATTCATCACGCCGGAGCGAAACCGGCGTATCAGACGAAACGCTCCCCGAGTGTTCGGGTAGGTTTGTTTTTTCTTTCTCCATCCGATTCGTTCCTTTCATTCCATAACAATCTATCCGCCGGTTTTGCTGTCGGAGCGATGTATTGCCGTTTTGATCATCCGTTCAAAAATACGTTTATATATTCCAACGCCGCTCCGTCGGGTTTTTGGTCGACGGCGGCGATATCTATCCAACGGATATACGGTTTTGCCGAAAACCATGTCATTTGGCGTTTGGCGTAGCGGCATGTTGCCGTAATTATGGCTTCGCGTGCTGTCTCCTGCGGCTCACCGCGCAACATCACCTCAATCATTTCTTTGTAACCTATAGCCTGCGCGGCAGTGGATGGTGTAGCATTATCAACAACAAACGCACCGCTATCAATCAAATGTTGAACTTCATCGGCAAGCCCGTTACGTAACATCTCGTCAACGCGACAAGCTATCCTTTTGCGTAGCAAATTGCGGTCTGGATATCTCAAACCGATCACAAGAGCATTGTATTTCAACTCTTTTTCGGCAATTTCCCGTGAGCGCCTGTCAAGCTCGCTTTTCGGAATTCCGCTTTCGCGATATATCTCAATTGCGCGAATAACACGCCTTACGTTATTTTTGTGTATGCTGTCGGCGGATGCGGGATCGACCTCACGTAGCATATTATGCAGGCGTTCTCGTCCGTTCGGTGAGTCAGCTATCGCTTCCAATTCGGCTCGCGCGCCTGTGCGTCCGCTCGTGGCGGAATATGCGCGCGGCATCAGCAAACTTTCAAGATAAAGCCCTGTGCCGCCGCAAAGGATCGGCAAACCGCCCTCGTTTACGGTATCATTTATCGCCGCACCGGCATCGCGAACATAATCGGCACAGGAATACGCTTCTTGCGGCGAGACAATATCGAATACGCGATGCGGAACTATCCTCATATCCTCGGCGGTTGGTTTTGCAGTGCCAATATTCATACCGCGATATATCTGCATCGAATCGCAACAGATTATATTGCCGTTAAGTTGTTGCGCTAATCGCATCGCAAGACTGCTTTTTCCGGACGCTGTGGGACCTACGATAGCAACTATTTTTGTTTTTGGGGCATTGAAATCTTTTTCGGTCATATTTTAAAAAGGAATTCTGTCGGCAACGCTGAACATAGAACGAGAGAGAGTTGCGCCGTTTTTTCTTTTTTGTGGAGCGGATATCAGATCATTAGGTATTACAGGAGCGTTGTCCGAAACGTAAAGAGCGTATTTCGGATCTTCGGAAAGATCCGCGCTGTCGACATTGCCGGTCACCAAAGAGCGATACGGTTCGCCGAGTGCAAAAAGCATTCCGCACTCACGAGGAATACCTTGCCACCACCACGAAGCAACACCCTGCTTGTCCGATGGTACTAACTGTGCAAAAAAACCGTCAAACAGGTGCATCATACCGCAAAGCAATCTGCGCAATGCAAATTGCCATTCTGTATATTTCCAAACATCGGCGGGCATCGTAAGTGCCACACGCGATACACGAAAGCCGTCATGCTTCGCGCAACGTGTCGCATCGCTTATCAAAACATGTGTTATCGGAAAGTTTGCCA
>CAZISZ010000120.1:0-5373 GCA_964542035.1 uncultured Ruminococcus sp.
GAGTGGCAAGGTCAAGCCTGTACAGTATGTACTCCACAGCACAGGAAACTACCTCGGATATCACTCCTCCGAGCACCAGCGCCGTACAGCAATACTCGGCATCACTCGGCAAAAACAGGGTGATCAGGCGGGATACGCAAACTATTTTTACAGCTTGCTCACAAAGCTGTGCGACGGCGTTTTTCCAAACCCTCCGCACAGCCGAAAAATAGCCGGACAACGCAGATGATATCGATATTGCCGGCAGCGAGATACCAAGCAGGCGCAACGGAATAACGGTGCGCTCGTCTCCCAACCATTTTCGACCTATATATCCGCCTCCGAATATCAACATGGCAGCCGCCGCGCAGCCGAAAACCGCGGCATAGCACAACGCGCGGCGCAATGCCGCGCGCGCCGTGCCGCCCCCCGAATCCTCACCCTCTCCGATAGCCTCGGCAACGGTACGCGACGTCGCAAGGTTTACGCCGGAGGTGGCAATAGTTAGCGCAAATCCCCACACACCCATAATAAGAGAGTGTAGCCCCATAACCTCCGCGCCGACACGATTGGATATCCACACACCGAATCCGACCCCTACCGCCCGCATGACAATGTCAGCCGCCGACATTAGTATTGAATTGTATATGAGGCTTCGTGCGCGCCCCTCGCTCCGCTGCGGCATGTACCCCTCCTTTGCGGATCGCGCCGATGTTCTTTAGGCAACATTACGCCCGATCGCATATCTGCGTATACACATAATATTTTATGATTTAATCTTATGCAACGTCGGTCGGCTTAATGCTCCGATCTTTTGAGTTGATGGGCATAAACTTTTTGATCTTCGGCAGATGAAAATACTGTACTTTTTATTGCATTGGCAGACAAAATACTGTATAATTAATCATGATAGCAGTCGCGTAATGTGAAATTACAACCGACCGTATTACCGCAAAAGCAAATTCACCGAAAGGAAAAGGTGCAATACTAATGAAAGAAGATCTTATCTACCGCAACGCCGGAGCACGCTATGCCGAGTTCGGAATAGACACGGAGGCGGCAATAGAAACTTTGCTCGCCACACCGATCTCCATGCACTGCTGGCAGGGAGACGATGTGCGCGGCTTTGAAGGCACAGTATCCCTTGATGGGGGAATACAGGCAACGGGCAATTATCCTGGTGCGGCACGCAACCCCACAGAGCTTATGAACGATATAGACAAAGCTCTCTCGTTGATACCGGGCAAACACAGATTGAATCTGCACGCCTCATATGCCGTATTCGGTGAAAGCCCGCGCGCCGACCGCGATGCACTTCTGCCCGAGCATTTTGACGCGTGGGTTGAATTTGCAAACGCACGCGGCTTGGGACTTGATTTTAATCCCACATTTTTTGCGCACCCCATGGCGGCATCGGGGCTGACGCTTTCCAGTCCGGATGAAAAAATTCGCACATTTTGGGTGCGGCACGGCATTGCCTGTCTTCGTATTGCCGAGCATTTGGCGCGCTCAACCGGCAAAAAATGCCTTATGAATATTTGGATCCCCGACGGATACAAGGATATACCAGCCGATCGTCTCTCCCCGCGCCGTCGATTTGCAGGATCGCTGGACGAAATACTCGGCGCAGGCTACGACCGCAAACTTGTGGATGTATCGCTTGAATCAAAGGTGTTCGGCATCGGGCTTGAGTCCTATACGGTGGGATCCTCGGAATTTTGCCTTGAATACAGTACCCGCCATGGGCTTGTGCCGCTTATGGATAACGGTCATTATCACCCCACCGAGCTTGTAAGCGACAAAATATCCTCACTTTTGCTGTTTGCCGACCGCATAGCCCTGCACATAACACGCGCCGTTAGGTGGGATAGCGACCATGTGGTAATATTTGACGACGAAACGCGCGAGATCGCAAAGGAGATAGTGCGTTGCGGCGCGCTCGGCAGTTCTTATCTTGCCCTTGACTATTTTGACGCAAGCATCAATCGCGTTGCCGCATGGGTGATCGGAATGCGCAACCTGCAAAAATCGCTCCTTTATGCCCTGCTAACGCCGCACTCAAAGCTTGCCGGTCTGCAAAACAGCGGTGATTTTACCGATCTTTTGGCAATAAACGAAGAACTGAAGACGCTCCCTTTCGGCGCCGTGTGGGAAGAACTTTGTCGCCGCGCGGGTGTGCCTGCCGATACGGCATGGCTTGGCGAGATCAAAAAATACGAGGCGGCAATACTGTCGCAGAGAGGATGAAGATATGCTTTACCCGAAAAACAAAAGCCGAAAACTATCGGACGAACTGTTTTTATCCCCCTCCTCGGAATACCGCGGCGCGCCGTTTTGGGCATGGAACTGCCACCTTGAGCGCGATGAACTTCTGCGCCAGATAGATATACTTAAAAAAATGGGTTTCGGCGGTTTTCACATGCATGTGCGCTCGGGCATGGCGACGCCATATCTCGGGGAGGAATTTTTATCTCTAATCCGAGCATGCACCGACCGCGCGGAGCAAAACGGCATGCTTGCATGGCTCTATGACGAGGATCGCTGACCATCCGGATTCGCGGGCGGGCTTGTGACATGCGAAGAAAAATACCGCATACGTTATCTGCTGTTCACACCGTTTTCCTATGAAGAACAGGGCGGACTTGAACGTCACGGCAACGAGCAGGCAACCGCTTTGCGAAGCGGTAACGGTAGCCTTATCGCACGCTACGATATTAAGCTTGACGATTCCGGTGCGCTTGCCGGTTATCGCCGCCTTTCGGACGGCGAAGGGGCATCAGCCGACGGACGGATTTTTTACGCATACCTCGAACAACCGCACACATCCCCTCGCTATAACGGCTACACATACGTCAACACTATGGATCGCGCTGCCATCAAGCGCTTTACGGAAATCACACACGAGGCATATTTTAAAGAGATAGGCGACCGTTTCGGTTCTACCGTGCCTGCCATATTCACCGACGAACCGCAATTCACACACAAACAGACGCTTAAATTTGCAACCTCACTTGAAGATGTTGCGTTGCCATTTACCGACGATTTTGATGATACATATCGGGAGATGTACGGCGAATCGCTCCTGGATAAACTTCCCGAACTCATATGGGAATTGCCGAACGGCGTTTCGGCAACAAGATATCGCTATCACGACCATGCTTGCGAACGATTTGCATCCGCATTTGCCGACACAATAGGCGAGTGGTGCGATGCGCACGGTATAGCTCTTACGGGTCACATGATGAAAGAGCCCACCCTCGGTACGCAAACAGGTGCCGTGGGCGAGGCAATGCGATCGCTGCGCGCTTTTGCTCTGCCGGGCATTGACATGCTTGCCGACCGCCGCGAATACACGACCGCCAAACAAGCGGCATCGGTTGCGCACCAATACGGTCGCGAAGGAGTGCTCAGCGAGCTTTACGGCGTTACCGATTGGGATTTCGATTTTCGCGGTCACAAACTTCAAGGCGACTGGCAAGCCGCCCTCGGAGTCAGCGTGCGCGTTCCTCACCTTTCGTGGGTCTCCATGGAAGGTGAAGCCAAGCGCGATTACCCCGCCTCCATAAATTATCAATCCCCATGGCACGAAAAATACTCGCTTGTAGAGGATCACTTTGCCCGCATAAACACCGCCATGACGCGCGGCGAGCCTATGGTTCACATCGGTGTGATACACCCGATAGAATCGTATTGGCTGCACTGGGGTCCCGCCGACCGGACCGCTCTTGTACGTGATACGCTTGACCGCGGATTTCAGGATCTTACCGAATGGCTGCTTTTCGGCTCCGTTGACTTTGATTTTATCTCCGAATCTCTACTTCCCGATCTTTGCCCACAGGGCGGCGCGCCGCTGACTGTCGGCAAAATGCGCTACGATGTGATAATTGTCCCTGCGTGCGAAACACTGCGCCGAACCACCTACGATCGACTTTCTGCATTTAAGGAAGCGGGAGGCAGACTGATATTTATGGGAGACGCGCCGAAATATCTTGACGCAATCCCCTCATCGCTCCCCGCCGAACTTTGCCGCGAGTCCGAACATATAGGTTTTTCGCGCGGCGCAATCCTCGGTGCGCTTGCAAACGCGCGGGATATCGATATCAGGCGTGCCGACGGCTCTATGTCATCTAATCTTTTGCACCGTCTTTGCCGCGACGGCAACAGCATTTGGTTGTTTGTGGCACAGGGAAAGCAACCATACAACAAAGATGTATCGCAAAAACAAAAAATAAAGATAATACTGCCATATCGCTTACGCGCCACGCTGTATGA
The DNA here is from genome assembly GCA_964542035.1 of uncultured Ruminococcus sp. Lineage (GTDB taxonomy): Bacteria > Bacillota > Clostridia > Oscillospirales > CAG-272 > CAG-390. The sequence goes on from CAZISZ010000120.1 coordinate 4,252, forward strand.
TACACTTACGGGCGAGATACGCCCATACCCCACCGTATGCCGCAACGCTTCTACCGAGATAGAAGCCGAGCTTTGGATACATGACAGCCTTCTTTTACGGCTTGATTACGAAAACGAAAGCACCGTAAATGATATAGTAAGCGCAAATACGGGCAACGCAACTCCCGCCACGACAGAAAGAATTGCGACACTGCCCCTCCCGCCCGAACTGCAATTCGAACTTGCCGATCCAAATGTGCTGCTTCTTGACCGAGCCGAATTTTCCATGGACGGAAGCGAGTTTGAACCTTGCGAAGAGCTTTTGCGTGTAGATACGCTTTTACGCCGCCGTCTCGGTTGGACGCCGTGGGGCGGAAGCGCCAATCAACCGTGGTGCCTGCCCGCCGAACCGCCCATACACCGAGTCACACTGCGTTTTACCATTAACTCCTCTATTCCGCTTGACAATACACGCCTTGCGCTTGAAAATGCGGAAACGGCGCAAATACGGTTAAACGGTCAAACGGTGCCAATTGATATTGACGGATATTTTACCGACCGTTCGATAAAAACGATAAAGATACCGCACATCCCGAGCGGCAGATCGATACTGGAGACGGAATTGCCGTTCGGTCAGCGCACGGCAATAGAATGGTGCTATCTGCTCGGCAATTTCGGCGTGCACACGCGCGGTTCGATTTCGGAAATCGTTACGCTCCCCTCGACGCTCGCATTCGAATCAATAACAAAACAGGGATTACCGTTTTACAGCGGAGCCGTCAGCTATATTGCCAATATAGAAACCCACGGCGGCGAGGTGCGTGTGCGACTGCCGCAATACCGTGCGGCGGTGTTTGAATGCTTGATAGACGACAGCACCCCCATACTTGGTGCGTTTGCGCCATATACTGTATCGCTCGGAACGCCCACGGCGGGACATCACAGGGTAAAGATAACTCTCTACATATCTCGCACCAACACTTTCGGTCACCTGCATTGCGCCGATACCAAACTCTCTTATGCATCGCCTGCCGCATGGCGAACTTCCGGCGATGCGTGGTGCTATGAATACAGACTTACCGACGAAGGTCTGCTTACCGCACCGCAGATAAGCGAGATAACCCGAGAGCCAAGATAATCTAC
>CAZISZ010000121.1:0-5364 GCA_964542035.1 uncultured Ruminococcus sp.
AGCATACGTTATATTGCAACAGGTCATAAAAAAACACGCCGCCGTAATCCTTGCAAATTTTCGGAGCTGTTTTTGCAACTTGCATTTGATTTTTGCAAGTTGCACCATGTGTCGTTCGCTTATATCAAAATTCGTGCAAGCACTGATTAAAACAGTATTTCGGCACCGCCAAACCGCGGTTTGTGTGCAAAATATCACATTCAATCGACACATTTAGCTTATAATTAGTACATATCGCCTATTGCAAAAAAGCGAAGAATGATGTATACTTATAACATCATTTTAAAGGGGTTTTGCAAGAATGAAAAACAATTATGCGAAAACAGCATATTGTGCATCGTCCACAGCGACGACTTCTTTTGATGCGCGTTCATTCTGCGCAACAACTCCCGCCTGCAATGATACCTCCGTTATATGCAATGAAAAAGACACCACCGCTGCGGTGTCTTTTTCTCTTGCCGCAATAATTATATTTGTAGCCATAGCTGTAGCCGTACGAATTATATCGGCGGCAGTCATCGGCTGCTGCATTGCCGTTATTCTTTCGGTTATAATTATAATTTCCGCCGTACGACTTATTGTCACAGGCATACGCCTTGATGTCGTTGTACCCCGTGCGTTACCGCAAAACCGAGACCGAGCGCTCGCTTGGATAGCCCTATAAGGAATTACTCCCCTGGGCTTGGGTCAAAAGTTATTTGCGGTCTTGCCACGGCGAGATCGCTTTTTCTTTAATAAAAACGATCGAACGGCGGCATGTCCGACAAAACAGGAAACCTCCCCCCCGGGGATTGATCAATAATACATGACATTTTTTCAAGGAGACAAACACCATGAAAACAACCAATCAAACCAAACGCACCCCCAAAAAAGCATCCTCATTTGTTAAGGCTCTCACCTCCCTCTCGCTTGCCGCTTTGATGCTCATCGGTCTTTGTGCCTGCGGCGCAAAAGAAGAATGGCCGGTGGACAAGGAAACGGGACTTACCGAATTTCTTCTCGGCGGCATCGGTCCGACAACAGGCGAGTATGCCAACTACGGTAATTCGGTCAAAAACGGTGCACAGTTGGCTGTTAGCGAAATAAATGCCGCAGGCGGTGTTAACGGCTTTAAGTTCGTACTTAACTTTCAAGACTCACAAGGCAGCGCCGAATCCGCCGTTTCCGCATACGGCAAACAAATGGACAAAGGCATGAAAGTAAGCCTTGGCGGAACACTTTCCGGTGAAAACGCTTCCATCGTTGCCGCAACGCTTGCCGACGGAATGTTCCTTCTCACTCCCACCGCATCGTCCGTAACCTCCATAAACGGCAGCGACCGTGCTTTCCGTGTATGCTTTAGCGATTCTTCTCAAGGAACCGCCTCCGCACAATACATCAAACAGTACGACCTTGCCGCCAAGGTTGCGGTTATTTACGACAGCGGTCTTGACTACTGCAAAGGTCTGTTTGACACATTCTCTGCCGAATGCGAAAAACTCGGCATCGAGATTCTGACCGTTCAAACGTACACCAGCAGCACCAACACAGACTTCTCCGCTCAGATTTCCGCAGTAAAAGCATCGGGTGCAGACCTTGTATTTCTCCCCATCTATGCCGCGGATGCCGCAAAGATACTCACACAAGCCGCACAGACCGGCGCATTTGACGGAATGATCCCCTTTGGTTGCGATGGTCTTGACGGACTCATTCAAAAAATGGGCGAGGGCAACGAAAAATACGCCGAGGGCGTTATGCTGCTCACTCCTTTTGCAGCCGATGATACATCCGAAAATGTAAGCGCTTTTGTTACCGCTTACAAAACAAACTACAACGCAACTCCCGACCAGTTTGCCGCCGACGCATACGATGCTGTATACGCCGTAGCGGAAGCGCTTAAGGCAGCTGGCATCACCTCCGAGAATCACGACAATGTAAGCGAGCGTTTGACAGCCGTCATGACATCCTTGACGGTCAAGGGTGTTACGGGTACCATGACATGGGACGCCGACGGTGAAACATCCAAAGACGCAAAAGCCATGATCATAAAAGACGGCGTGGCTGTACTGTATACAAAATAACAAAGATAAATTCCGACTCGTATGCGCAATGACGTGAAACGCAAAAAAGCGCAAAAGAATTTCAGATCTACAGCAATATCTCCGCCTGTCGATTGAGGCGGGCGGAGAAAAACATATCAAGGAAAAAGCATTATGACGACATTAATTCAAACATTAATTAACGGACTGCGGCTTGGCAGTATATACGCATTGATGGCACTGGGGTATACCATGGTGTACGGCATTGCCAAAATGCTGAACTTTGCCCACGGTGATGTTATCATGGTGGGTGCTTATGCCGTTATATCAACGGTATCTCTTGCAAAAATGCCGGGTGTGGTCGGTGTTGTTGTAAGTGTGGTCGTTTGCGTACTCCTTGGTGTTACCATTGAGTTTTTGGCATATCGCCCTCTTCGTCGCGCTCCGTCACTTACCGTTTTGATAACCGCGATAGGTGTCAGCTATCTTTTGCAAAGCATCGCACTTTTGATATTCAAATCAGAACCACGACCTTTTCCCGAGATAATCGATCTCCCCGTGCTTACTTTCGGCGAAATAGTAATAGATGGTATGACCCTGCTCACTCTCGCTCTTACAGCATTAATCATGATAGCGCTTTCGCTTTTCATCAACAAAACAAAACTCGGTAAAGCCATGCGCGCAGTATCCGAAGATAAGGATGCCGCAGAACTTATGGGAATCAGCGTTAACCGCACAATAACGATGACATTTGCCATCGGTTCGGCGCTCGCTGCCGTCGCAAGCATATTCTATGGAGCAACATATACCTATATAAAGCCCACCACGGGATCAATGCCCGGCATAAAAGCATTTACAGCGGCGGTATTCGGCGGAATAGGATCCATTCCCGGCGCTATGCTCGGCGGTCTTCTTCTCGGGGTGATCGAGCAAATGTCGCAAACCTATTTTTCAACACTTTGGACGAACGCCGTTGTGTTTGGCGTTTTGGTATTGGTACTCGTTGTCAAGCCCACGGGACTTCTTGGCAAAAAGATAAGTGAAAAGGTGTAACGGAGACGAGACAATGAAAAAGAAACAAGTTAAAACAGCCAAATCACGCGGAACGCGTAAGCTAATAAATTCAAACTCGCTAACGGTGGCGGGAGTTATTATTGCATACATTATTATAGGCGCGCTTCTCTACTCCGGTAATGTATCGCGTCAAATGTCCGCAATGCTCATTCCCGTATCCTGCTATATCGTTTTAGCCGTATCATTAAACCTCGTTGTGGGACTTTTGGGAGAACTTTCGCTCGGCCACGCAGGCTTTATGTCGGTGGGCATATTTACGGGGTGCCTCTTTTCGATAGCAACAGTATCGCTCCCTCTGCCGATCCGTTTGCCGCTTTCAATGCTGATAGGAGGCATTTGCGCAGCCGCGGTTGGCTTTATCGTAGGACTTCCGGCGCTGCGCCTAAAGGGCGACTATCTTGCCATTGTGACACTTGCATGCGGTGAGATAATCAAAACGGTTATACTTAACCTTGACGTAACCGGCGGCGCATTGGGTCTCAATACGCAATCCATATATTCCGGCGCATCAGATCTTTTGCCATATGCGGCAATTGCGGTATTACTGACTGTAATCGCGGTAATGAATCTGAAAAAATCTCGTCACGGGCGCGCGATAATGGCTATACGCGACAATCGAATAGCCGCCGAATCCACCGGTATTAACGTTACATATTACAAGTTGATGGTATTTGTGCTGGCGGCGTTTTTAGCGGGAGCCATCGGGGTGCTTTACGGTCACACACTCGCTGTTGTATCACCCTCGGGATTTGATTACAACATGTCGATAGAGATTCTTGTTATCGTTGTGCTCGGTGGAATGGGCAACATAAGCGGATCAATAATAGCCGCCGTGATACTCAGAGTACTGCCCGAGGCACTGCGCGGACTTGATGACTTCAGAATGCTCATCTATTCTTTGTTGCTCATCACCATCATGTTGCTCAATGCCAACCCGAAATTTGCATCTCTCAAAGGCAATTGGTCGGTAAAGAACTTTATTAAATTCATAAAACACGAAAAAAAGCAAAAAACGCCATCACCAAGCGATGACAGCAACGATAAAGGAGATCTTGCAAAATGAACCGAGATGAAAAAAGATTTTTAAAGCAAAGCCCCTCGGCATCTCCTTTGGTTCCACTCCCTACAAATGCCTTTGTACCGCAACGAGATCTAAAAACCGCACCCGTACTTGAAGCGGTACATCTCGGAGTCAGTTTCGGCGGTCTTAACGCCGTTGACGATTTTTCCCTTGTTATAGGACGTACCGAAATAGCAGGTCTTATAGGTCCCAACGGTGCGGGTAAAACAACTGTTTTCAATCTGCTTACAAATGTTTATCAACCCACACGCGGCAATATAATGCTTAACGGTTACAGCACCGCAGGCAAGAGCACAGCACAGGTAAACAAAATGGGAATTGCCCGTACCTTTCAAAACATCCGCCTGTTCGGGGCAATGAGTGTGCTTGACAATGTAAAGGTGGGACTTCACAATTCCATGAAAGAAAATCTGATGGCTGCCGTAAGCCACACTTTCGGTTACCGCGGCGAGGAAAAACGCGCCGATGCGAGAGCTATGGAACTTTTGGATTTTTTCGGCATGTCGGATCTTGCAAAAGCGCCTGCGGGCAGTCTTCCCTACGGTGCACAGCGCAGACTTGAAATAGTTCGTGCGCTTGCCACCCGTCCCGCTATTTTACTGCTGGACGAGCCGGCTGCGGGCATGAACCCGCACGAGACGGAAGAACTTATGGAAAATATAATTCGGATACGCGATACGTTCGGCATTGCCATAATGCTCATTGAACACGATATGCGCCTTGTTATGAACATTTGCGAAGGCATTTGCGTTCTTGATCACGGTAAGGTAATAGCAAAGGGCTCGCCCGAGGATATTCAAAATAACGAACAGGTAATTACAGCTTATCTCGGCAAGAAAAAGGAGGCACCCGACCATGCTTGATGTACGTGATATAAATGTATACTACGGCAATATTCACGCCCTTAAGGATGTCTCATTTTCCGTAAACGACGGCGAGATAGTGGCGCTTATAGGTGCCAACGGTGCCGGAAAATCAACGACCCTCAAAACGGTATCGGGTCTTTTGCGCTCGAAAACCGGAGATATAATATTTGGAGGCAAGAGCATTGCCCACACCGAATCATATAAATTGGTATCGGAGGGGTTGGCTCATGTTCCCGAAGGACGTCGAATCTTTTTGCAGATGACGGTCATGGAAAACCTTGAGATGGGTGCTTATACACAAAAAGGCGATACGAAAGAAGACATA
>CAZISZ010000122.1:0-5309 GCA_964542035.1 uncultured Ruminococcus sp.
GAACAATGCGCATCTGCTTGTCTACAACGCGATCTGCTATTTCTATTGTACTTTGGCTGATGCGTTCTTTTTTCGCGCGTTCCTTTTCCTCGTCCGTCACGTCGCGCATGATACATATCAAAAGATTGTTGGCGTTGTCAAACACAACGGTTTGTTCAACATATTTTTTGTATTCCGCAAGATATGTACGCTCGTTGCGCACCGCGCGGTGAGATGTCAGTACGCGCATGAATATTTCGGGGTCGAGTATTCGCACAACTTGGTCGCCCAGTACATCTGACGCGGCACGGATGTTCATTATTCTGCGTGCCGCCTCGTTTATTTGTTGCACCTCAAGGCTGTCGTTCAACACTATAAGACCGTTCGGCGTATTGCTGACTATGCTGTCGGAAAAGCTTTCCGCTTTGTCCTTGAGGTAGGGCAGGCACATTGATATATCCGCTTTGCCTTGATATATTGCTATTGCCTTGGCTCGGCAGGTGTCATAACCGCAAGAGCCGCAGTTAAGCTCGTCCTCGGGATGTATTTTGCCCATCTTGCGCAATATCTCCGCAATTTGCGATTCGCTTGGCATAGGTGACATATCTGTCAACGGCAGGAAAGCGTGTCGCAACTCAGCCGGATCGGGTTGATCTACGGGAAACTGCTGGCGACCCGCATAATTTGCCACTGCCATGTAGCCTTTTACAGGTGTACGATGGTATTTTTCCATTACGGGACCGTCTATACAGCTTCCGGCGCATGCAGACATTTCAACAAAGCAACGGTGTATCTTTCCGCTTTCAATGTCGCGCAGGGCGGCAATGCAGTTTTCAACGCCGTCAACGGCAAGATATGTATAGCCGGTGTTGTTGCGCTTCATGGTTTTCAATATACCGCCGGCGGTGGGGAAGAAGCGAGCGCGGGAATGATCGTTTGAATCCATCTTTTGCTCGGGCGTTACGCCGGAGCGTTGCATCCAGTTTGTCAGTTCTTCAAATGTCAGTACTGCGTCCACAATACTGCCGCTTTTTTCCGCCTCGTCTTTTTTGGAAACGCACGGACCTATAAAAACGGTTTTGCAGCCGGGGTAGCGGCGCTTGAGATCGGCGCAGTGCGCTACCATTGGCGATACAACATCGGCAAGGTATGGCAGCTCGGCGGGAAAGTACTTTTGTATTAAAAGGTTTACCGAGTGACAGCATGAGGATATAACGATATCGCGCGTTTTTTCGGCGAGCATTCGCTCGTATTCCGCCTTAACGATGGTTGCGCCCACGGCTGTTTCTTCCGCATCGGCAAAGCCGAGGGCGCGAAGCGCCTCGCGCATGGCGCCGATACCGGTGCCGTCATAATTGGCAATAAAGGATGGCGCAAGACTTGCATACACCGGAATTCCGGATTGTATCATCACTTTTACTTTTTCAAGGTCGCTTACTATTTCCTTGGCGTCTTGCGGACATACAACGAAGCACTGACCGCAAAGAATACATTCCTCTGGGATTATATGCGCTTGGTTGCCTGAAAATCTGATTGATTTTACCGGGCAGTGGCGTATGCACTTATAGCAATTTTTGCAGTTTGATTTTTTTAGTGTGAGACATACCGACATCAGACGCTCCCCCTGTCTGCGCGAACGGCGCCGAGTATCTTATCGTTCCAAAAATCTCTGAAATTTTCGCGGGTCACACCGGTTATTATCTCGTCGTTAACTGTTATCGTAACTCCCACGCGATTGCACTGACCGGTGCAAAAACTGCCGGTAAGGGCTATATCGTCCTCAAGATGCTCGGCTGTCATGCTTTCCTGCATCATGCGCACTATGTCGGAGGAGCCCTTGAGATAGCAGGAGCTGCCTACGCATATTTGAACTATTACCATTTGATTTTACCTGTTTATCGGTTTATTTCGGTATTTTGCGTTTTGGATGGGTTGAGATCCTTGATGAAACCTTTTAAGGTTTCCCGTGATCTTTGTTTTTTGTCGGATCATTTACCGACCGTTTTGTGATGACGGTATTTTGATCTGTTTTGTTAAGCGAGTTTTTTGAGCACGTTCTCATTAAAGAATTCGTCAACGGTCTCCGGACTTACCGAGTAGAACTCGTCGTCTATGGTAACGCAAACTCCCTGCTGACATTTGCCCATGCAAAATGTACCCGCAAGCTCCACTTTATCGCCGAGTTCGTTTTGTTTGATGAGATATTGCAGACCCTCCACCACTTGGCGAGAACCTTTTATGTGACATGATGAACCTATGCATACTGTTATTTTCATTGTTTATAACCTTGACCTTTCTTTTCGGTTGCGTGATGCCGATAGGGGGCGGCATCACGCTGATGCACATTTAATAATTATATAACTTTTATCACTGATAGTCAACAACGTTGACCCAAGAATTTAAAAATTCACGTTCTTTTTCATTGCCCTTTACGGTTTGTGAGGCGGCTACGATCGGCATCCATTTTTGGACGTACTTTCGCTCGGTGCCGCTCATTTCGCAAAACAGTTCCAGGTAACGGTCGGCGTTGGCAATATCACCGCGGAGCCAGAACAGCAGGTAGGTGCGCGCTGCGTCGGCAGAGGCGTTGCCCTGTGTGGCATGTGACCAATCGATGATGTACGCGCGCCCGTCCTCGGCTATTATGATGTTGGATGGATTAAAGTCACCGTGACAAAGTTTTGTGTGGCGGGGCATGCCGTCAAGTCTTGTGTGAAGATCGTATCTTGTGGTGGCATCGAAATCCGTCATGCTTATCTTGCGGTTCATCTTGTCACGCAATTTGGGCAGATCGGGACAACTCTTTTTATGCACACGGAGTTGTAGATCTACAAAAAGGGTAAGATATTCATCGCGCTGTTCGGAATGTTCTTCCATAAGCAAGGCAAGCGTTTTGCCTTTTATAAAATCCGAAACGATCGCCCACTTGCCGCCTATCACCGTTACCTCGTGTATGGCGGGAATATTGAGTCCGGTGCTCTCCACGCGCGCTTGGTTCAGCGCTTCGTTTAAAACGTCGGCTTTGGAATAACTCTCGTCAAACACCTTCATGCAAAGATCCCCGTCACGATATATGGTCTTATTGTTTCTGACCGCTATTATTCTGTCAAGCTTCATGATGAACCTCCTTGTTTACCATGTTTAACATAATTGCGAATTAAAGTCCGACCTTGCCGCCGCCAATGCGGAAAGCGGTCTTTGCCGCGTCGGCGTCTCCGGATACTATCGTATCGATATTGCCTGCGGGCATGGGTGATTCGGTAAAATGGCGCTCGCCGTAATAGGCGTTGAGATACATTTGTCGTATCTCGCAGAGGAGCGGATAGCGCGGGTTGGCGCCGGTGCACTGATCGTCAAATGCCTGTTCTGTCATTTCATCGAGTCTTTGGAGGAAGTCCTGCTCATCAATACCGTAGTCGCGTATCGTCTTTTTTATGCCGACGCGCTCTTTGAGAGCGTTTACGGCATTAATGAGTGACTCAAGCTTTTCTTCATTTGTCATACCGTCGAGTCCGAGGGCGGTTGCTATTTCGGCATAGCGAGCAAGGGTGTGAGGGTGATCGTACTGCGGGAATGTGCCCATTTTCGTAGGTGCTTCGCAGGCGTTGAATCGAAGCACTTCTTCAAGCATAAGGGCGTTTGCAACGCCGTGAGGCAAGTGATGGAATGCGCCGAGTTTGTGTGCCATCGAGTGACAAACTCCGAGGAATGCGTTGGCAAATGCCATTCCCGCCATTGTGGCGGCGTTTGCCATTTTCTCGCGCGCGAGGACATCGGTTTGTCCGTTGTCGTAAGCGCGAGGAAGATATTCGAATATTGTTTTCAGCGCCTGAATTGCCAAACCGTCGGTGTAGTCTGTTGCCATTACCGAGGCGTAAGCCTCAAGCGCGTGAGACACCGCGTCGATACCCGAGGCGGCGGTGAGTCCGCGAGGAGCCGACATGTGAAAGTCGGTATCCACTATTGCCATGTTGGGCAGCAATTCGTAATCTGCAAGCGGATACTTCACCCCGGTATCCTGATCGGTGATAACGGCAAAGGGGGTGACCTCTGATCCGGTTCCCGCCGAGGTGGGAATCGCCACAAAGTAAGCACGCTCGCCCATCTTGGGAAAAGTGTAAACGCGCTTGCGGATATCCATAAAGCGCATTGCCATATCGGCAAAGTCAGCTTCGGGATGTTCGTACATTACCCACATTATTTTTGCGGCATCCATTGCCGAGCCGCCGCCGAGCGCTATTATTACATCCGGCTCAAATGCACGCATTTGTGCCGCACCCTCTTTGGCGCAGGCAAGTGTCGGATCCGGGGCAACGTTAAAGAATTCGGCGTGAGCCATACCCATTGCCTCAAGTTTATCGGTTATGGGTTTTGTGTATCCGTTGTGATAAAGGAAAGAATCCGTAACCACAAAAGCACGTTTTTTGCCCATGACGCCGCCTATCTCGTCAAGAGCGACCGGCAGGCATCCTTTCTTGATATATACCTTTTCTGGCGCGCGGAACCAAAGCATGTTTTCCCTTCTTTCTGCAACGGTTTTTATATTAAGGAGGTGTTTTACGCCCACGTTTTCGGAGACCGAGTTGCCGCCCCATGAGCCGCAACCGAGCGTGAGGGAAGGACGAAGCATAAAGTTGTAGATATCGCCGATACCGCCCTGTGAAGAGGGAGTATTTACGAGTATGCGGCAGGTCTTCATACGTGCTGCGAATTCCGCAAGCTTGTCTTTTTGGCTTATTGCGTCAAGATAGATTGAGGAGGTGTGACCGAAGCCGCCGTCGGCGATAAGCTGTTCGGCTTTGGTAAAGGCATCTTCTATATCCGCGGCGCGGTACATTGCAAGTACGGGGGAAAGTTTTTCGTGAGCAAACTCCTCCGAGAGTTCGACCGACTCCACTTCTCCTATCAGTATCTTTGTGCCCTCCGGTACTTTAACGCCCGCAAGCGCGGCGATGGTTGCGGCTTTTTGACCGACTATCTTTGCATTGAGCGCACCGTTGATGAGAATGGTTTTTCTGACCTTTTCGGTTTCAAAGGGGGATAGAAAATAGCAACCGCGTGCGGCAAATTCCGATTTGACCGCATCGTATACGGTATCAAGCACGATTACGGATTGCTCGGATGCGCATATCATACCGTTATCAAATGTTTTGGAGTGGATGATAGAGCTGACGGCTAACACGATATCCGCAGTGTCGTCAATGATGGCGGGGGTGTTACCGGCTCCGACGCCGAGTGCGGGTTTGCCCGAGGAATATGCGGCGCGTACCATGCCGGGACCGCCGGTGGCGAGCGTTATATCCGCTTCACGCATCAGCATGTTGGTCATG
>CAZISZ010000123.1:0-5241 GCA_964542035.1 uncultured Ruminococcus sp.
GCATCTCTCTATGTCAATATAGTTGAGATCGGAACATTTAGTTTTTTTGATCTCGAGTGACGTTTATGCGAAAGATGAGCTTTATACCCCGACGGTGAAAATTCCGGATTCGCATCTCTCTATGTCAATATAGTTGAGATCGGAACATTTAGTTTTTTTGATCTCGGGTGACGTTTATGCGAAAGATGAGCTTTATACCCCGACGGTGAAAAATTCCGGATTCGCATCTCTCTGTGTCAATATAGTTGAGATCGGAGCATTAAGTTATTTAATTTCCGAATGAGTCGTCGCGCGTATAGGGCGGCGCTTTTGTTTTATAGTTCCAAACTTCCCCTCATTTTTTCTCAATTTAATAAAATCTTAAGAATTTTGCATATTGCATCTTAAACAAAATTATGCGATAATATTATCATAGGGCGGCGGTGACCGCCAAATGACTGCCGTACGGCGGCGAGGGAGATTTTAATGATAAGAATACTTGTTTGTGACGATGAGCGCGATATCGTTTCGGCGCTTGCGATATTTCTCGGCGGTCAGGGCTATGACGTTGTGCGTGCGTACGACGGCGAGGAAGCCGTGCGCGCGGTGTTGCGCGGCGGGATAAGTCTTTGCTTGCTTGATATTATGATGCCCGGTAAGGACGGTATTACCGCGCTGACCGAGATAAGGCGGGAATCGAACATTCCCGTAATCATGCTGACAGCCAAAAGCGAGGACGGAGACAAGATATTGGGGCTTGATCTTGGGGCTGACGACTACATAACCAAACCCTTTAACCCCTCCGAGGTGATAGCGCGCGTGCGTTCGCAGCTGCGCCGATATATTCAGCTTGGCGGCGGCGCGCCCGACCCCGATATTTTGCGCGTTGGCGGGCTTGAACTTAACACCGCGCGCCGCGAGCTTACCCTTGACGGCGACCCCGTGACCCTCACGCCCACCGAATATGATATAATTCGGTTGTTTTTAGAGCATCCCGGACAAGTGTTTTCGCCGAAAGACATCTATCGTCGCGTGTGGGGGGACAGTTTGGGTGACGAGCGCACGGTGGCGGTTCACATAAGGCATCTGCGCGAGAAAGTGGAGATAGACCCCTCCGCGCCGCGGTATTTGACCGTTGTTTGGGGGCAGGGGTACAAATTAGAAGCAAAATAGATATAAACCAAAGAGGAGGTATCACACCATGAAAAAGTTTTCAAGATCCGCATTTACCAAGACCTGCGCCGCGCTGCTTTGTTTTTTGTTGCTGATTGGGCTTATTGCCGAAGCGGTATGCATTGCATTTCTTTGCGAGGGCGACGCATACAACATGACCGAAGAGGATTTTCTTTCAACTTTCTACCAACCCATTGCCTATTCTTACGGACTTATCTACTACAGAGATCAGCTTTTGCTTGCCGATTCTCCGCTTGACCCGGTACGTGAAAGCGTGATTGATTTAACGAGTACGATCGGCAGGTTTTCTTCATTTTACGATCTTTCGTCGGTCGCCTGTGCGCTTTCGGTTTCAACTGCCGGAAAAGCGGTCATCCCGCCCGAGGTAAACGCGGACGGCGGTCTTTTTACGCTGACGATCGATATCGATTCAAACGGTACTTATCGTGTGGGTGACGCGGAAAATCCGATCAAAAGTTACGATCGCTCGGTGGCGCACGCCGTACTCTCCGTAACCCTACTCGATACCGATACCCCCGCGGATCTTGCAGGGCTTGGTATTATTGCCGTTCGTGCGGCATGGGCGTTGCGTTATGCGATCTACGCCGTGGCTTTTGCGAATTTTGTGCTTGTTTTGCTTTTGATGGTCTATCTTTGCTGTGTTGCGGGTCGCCGCCCCGGAGATGATGAAATACACCTGCGCTTTGCCGAACGCGTTCCGCTTGACTTGGAACTTGCCGCTTTGGCAGCTGTCGCATGTCTGTTTATATTGCTTTGCGACGCGATATTGTACGACCCGAGCTACGCGTGGCCGCTGGGAATAGTTGCTTGCGGCGTGTTTTGGCTGTTCGGAGTTTTAACAGCCGAATGGTTGCCTATATCGCTTGCCGCACGGCTGAAAGTACGCGGTTGGTGGAAGAATACGATCATATTCCGTGTTTTACGCATCGTATGGCGTGCGCTTGGTGCTCTGTGGCGCGGTATTTCGCATGCGTGGCATTACCTGCCGTTTGTGTGGAGAACGCTTATATTTGTCGCCGCAGCGTTCGTTATCGAAATCTTTTTGGCGCTCACCGAGCTGTTTTTGCCGCTGTGGTGCTTTAATATTTTGCTTGCCTGCGCCGCGCTCTGGTACGCTGCGTCGATCGTAAGACTGAAAAACAAAGCTTCGGGTCTTGCCGCCGGCAATATTCGTGAAGAAGACGGTGCGTCATCAAAATACATGCCGTACGAACTCCGCCTGCTGGGTGAAACGATAGACAACATAGGCAACGGGCTTTCACGCGCTGTTGAGGAAAAAATGAAGAGCGAGCGTATGAAGACCGAACTTATCACCAACGTTTCGCATGATATCAAAACTCCGCTCACATCCATTGTAAATTATGTTGAGCTTTTGAGCGCCGAACCGCTTGACGGCAAGGCTGCCGAGTACGTTGAGGTACTGGGGCGGCAATCGGAGCGAATGAAAAAGTTGATAGACGATCTTGTGGAAGCATCAAAAGCCACAAGCGGAAGCGTGGAATCTCACCCCGCGCCGCTTGATCTTTCGGTGATGGCAGGTCAAACAGGCGGCGAGTACAGCGAGCGGCTTGCCGAGCGCGGCTTGCGACTTGTAATGAACGGTACCGACAAGCCGGCAATGGTTAATGCCGACGGCAGACTTGTGTGGCGCATTTGGGACAATCTGCTTGGCAACATTTGCAAATATGCCATGCCGGGCACCCGCGTTTATATTGATATCGAACGCCGCGGCAGGATGATAGCAACGGTATTTCGCAATATTTCCGAGCGGCCGCTTACCAAAAACGGCGGCGAACTGACCGAACGTTTTGTGCGCGGAGACGATTCGCGCTCCGGCGATGGCAGTGGGCTTGGACTTTCCATTGCCGCGGGGCTTGCCTCGGTTCAGGGCGGCACGCTGACCGTGACCGCGGACGGCGATCTGTTTAAGGCGGAAGTTCTTCTTCCCGCCGTCAGCGAGGAGAGGCTTAAAAGCACAAAGTGCGTGGATACATACACCGCGCCCGTTTACGCCACATCTGCCGGGGCGGTGCCGACATCCGCGACGGAGATTGAGACGGTTGAACAAAATGAGATGACCGCTCCAAACGAAACGGTTGAACCGACCGATACGACCGAATAATTTACGGTAGGTCAAAACAATGCGCCCATCCACGCGCGCCGGCGCGCGTGGATGGGCGTTTTCTTATGGTTGATACAAATCGAAAAGGAGCCGTCTCAAATTTTCGAGACGGCTCCGAATATTTTATTTTACCTTACAAGGTTTGCGTTCTTTTCGAGGTCGGTAACGATCTCGGCGCATTTATTTTCAAGAATCTTGATCTTGGAAGCGAGACCGGAGCTCCACGAAGAACCGGCGCATGCAGCCTTGGAGGGCATTTCGCTCATAAGGTTGAGAGTATCGGCGAAGATTCTGCCGAGGTCGTAACGAACGGTAGAGCGAATGATATCGAACATCTGTGCGTCTACGTTCTCCTTGGAATATTTAAGTTTCATGTTGATCTCAAATATCGCGGGAGTGGTGCGGCGGTAAGCCTCGGAAGCCCAGCATTCGATAACCGCGGTAGCCATGGAGGGATCTGAGCTTCCGTTACCTACGCTGTAGAGGGTAAAGGGGTTGCCCATAACAGTTATGTAATTCTCTTGATCGAGGTTGTATTTCGGTACGGGAACGATACCGTACGTCCATGTAACGGCGTTAAGACCGTTGGAGCTTACGTTATCCGCCATGTAAACGCGGTTGAGGCAGAAAAGCCCCTGTCCCGCAACGAACGGCTTCATGTAGTCGTCGCCGAGGATGGTATCATTGGTGGGGAGCCATGTGCCGAGTTTTGCAACAAGGTCAACCGCCTTTTCGCTGCTGAAATCGGGGGAGATCACCAACACTTTGTCGGCATCTTCCTCAACAAGCATAAGATCCGAACCGGTGTAGAAAGCGTCACAGTGGAAGTTTTTGGTACCGAAAGGAACAAAGTCTTCTGCGTCCTGCTTATCGTTGTTGTTGAGATCCTGATATTTGTCCTTGGTCATGCTCATGAGCTGATCGATAGTCCATGTGCCGTTAAGCGTGAGGGTTTGGGGGTCCTCAAGCTGATAATCCGCTACAAGCTCTTTGTTGTAGTACACGCCGTACATGAAATGCAGGGTGTTGGTGGAAGCGTCGCCGGAGACGAAATACAGCGACTGACCGATGGTACAGGTGTCTATAAGCGTATCGGGCCACCAAGGTTTTTCGTAATTGAGATAGTTATCGTCGATAGTATTGAGGTCGGCAAGGAAGCCGCGTGTGGCAAGCATACCGGATGTGCGGCTGTAAGTCGCTATAATATCATAGTAGTTACTGCTTGAGAACTGTGTTTCAACATACTTTGTAAACTTTGAGCGGTTTGAGGTGTTGCCGTTGTAGCCTTCCCACTCAAAGGTTACGCCGAGTCTGTCCTGAACAACGGAGTTACGTGCTTTGATGGCGGAAACGATACGGTCGCCGTCGTCGGCGTCCTCCGCAACTTCAAACTCGGGACGTTCGCTGTCGTCCCAATAAAGGATCTTAACGGTGGAGCCGCCGTAATTGAGAGTTGTTGGGATAGTGTCTTTTTCGTAACCGAGGTAAAGTTCTTCGGTCTCGTCTCCCAAATCAACGGATGCTGTTGTGTCTGCTGTGGTGTTGTCCCCACCGCCGGTTTGGGCGCAGGAAGCAAGACCCACCAGCATTAGCCCGGCAAGGATCAGTGCCGGCAATCTTTTTGCGATGGACATAATATTCTCCTTTAAAAGTTATTGTGGTATGGTGGGAAAACCCCACCATGGTATTATTTTTATTATACAGTATCGCCGAAGAATTGTCAAGCGGCAATTTGTACAATTTATACATTTATTCGCCGAACCAAGCTCAGTTTATAAATGATTTTTTACACAAACAAATATTCCGTCTTCCGCAAGGTTGCAATGACAGAAAAAGGAGCCGTCTCAAAAGCGAGACGACTCCCATATTTTATTGTACTTATCTTACAAGATTTGCGTTCTTTTCGAGGTCGGTAACGATCTCGGCGCATTTATTTTCAAGAATCT
>CAZISZ010000124.1:0-5094 GCA_964542035.1 uncultured Ruminococcus sp.
TTATAAAAAGGACTTGCCACAACCGCCGGCAAGTCCGGTATAATCATGTCGTATCGGAGCGCACTCACCATGCACTATCAGAATCCGTTTCGGCACGCGGGGGAGTGTACGCCACCGCCGCGCATATGACGTGCGCTCCGAGTTCGGACAGCACCGCAGTACAAGCACCCGCCGTGGCTCCGGTGGTAACAAGATCATCCAAAAGAATAACGGTCTTGCCGAAAAGTTCACCATTACGCACATGTCGCGACGGCGAAAATCGCGACACAACGTTTTTGTGCCGCTCCGCTGCCGTCAGTTTTTTCTGCTCGCGTGAACCGCCACGGCGAGAAAGCAAACACCGCGACTTTATGCCCAGCCGCTCTGCCAGAGCTGCCGACAGCATTTTTGACTGATCGTGACCGATCTCACGCACTTTGGCGGGATCACGCGGCACATAGCTTATTATAATATCGTCCGAATGCAGTGCCATACGTCCCAACAATTCGAGAACCGGCTCCGACAACAGTTCCGCCAAAAAACGCGCCGACTCGCAATCGCGCAAACGTTTTTGCCGCGCTATTATCATATTCAGCGGACATTCTCTATCCTGCGCATCATATGCCGCCAGTTTTATGAGCATATCGCACCCCGTATCGCGCAGGCGCGGCGGCGCACAAAGACAGCGCACTCGCTCAAGCCCGCATTCGGGACATATCTCAACAAGCTTTTCCTGAAACCGCGCGGCGCATTCACCGCACAACAGCTCGTCACCCACACCGCGATCACCGCAGGAAATACAGCTTTCACCCCAAACAACGCGGCGTGCTCTATGCGCTATCCGCCGCATCACTTCACGTGAATGCATACGCATTCGCTTTTGTTTTGTGATGATACGCTCGTTCGCTGCGTTTTTGTACCCATCAACCATTTTTTTCTCCCGCAGCATTTATCAAACGACGTCCGAGCCCGGTATAGCGAAGCATTTGGCGCTTGTTTTCCACCATCGTTTGCACTATATCCTGTCTTCCCACAAGTATTACCATACGCTGTGCCCGCGTTACCGCAGTGTAAAAGAGATTGCGAGTGAGCAACATATACGGCGCCTCGTACATAGGTATAACCACGATCGGATATTCGCTGCCTTGGCTTTTGTGCACCGTAATCGCATACGCAAGTTCCATATCGTCCAGAGATGAAAATTCATACTCGACTATTCGATCGTCAAAATTGATCGTCATACTTTGAGATGAGGTATTTATACTCTCGATTATACCTATATCTCCGTTAAATATTCCCATGCCGTCTTTGTTTCCGCGGCTCCACTCTATTTCGTAGTTATTGCGGGTCTGCATTACCTTGTCACCCACGCGAAAAACAATATCGCGAGAACGCACCTCGCGTTTATCTGGTGCCGGTGGATTAAACGCACGTTGCAGCAGAGCGTTAAGGCTTTGCGTGCCGCCCGTACCTTTGCGCGAGGGGGTTATAACTTGGATCTCCGCGGCAGGATCGACACCGTATGCGGCAGGTAAGCGTTTAACGCATAAATCAGCTACAGTCGTTGCAATGTCACCGTCGTTTCCACGCGGCAGAAAAAAGAAATCCCTGTCCTTTACATCAAGCGTCGGCATCTTGCCGTGATTTATGGCATGCGCGTTGGTAACTATAAGAGATTCGCTTGCCTGCCTGAATATCTCGGTGAGACAAACTGTTGCAAATGCGCCCGATTCCACAAGATCGTGTAAAATGTTTCCCGCGCCAACCGACGGCAACTGATCGGCATCCCCGATTATTATAAGCCTCGCGCCCGGTTTTACGGCGCGAAGCAGGGCGGCGGTTAGTGCGGAATCAAGCATAGACGCCTCGTCCACTATTATAACATGCTCGTCCAAAAGATCTTTTTCGCATCTTCGAAAGGTTATCCGCTCGTCTCCGTCATCACCCGAGGAGTACTCCGCCTCAAGCAAACGGTGTACTGTTTTTGCCTCATGCGCCGTAGCCTCTGACAATCTTTTGGCGGCTCGTCCCGTCGGTGCGGCAAGTGCAACCTCAAGATCCATACTTTCAAATATATCAAGCAACGCGCGCACAACGGTGGTTTTACCGGTACCGGGACCGCCTGTCAGTATCATTACACCGCTTGCAAGAGCATCGGATATCGCACGTCGCTGTGCATCGGCATACCTTATTCCGCGAGTCAGTTCTTCTTTATTGATAAAAGCGTCCACATCGCACGCATCTATCGGAATGCAACGCTTATCAAGCTTGACCAACTTATCGGCTATGTATTTTTCATCTTCGTATGCCTGCTTATCGTATATAAGCTTATCATCACCGTCTCGCTCAGAGATGACATCCCCCGCCGCTATCAACCTGTCGATTGCTGCCTCTACCGTCGCCGCATCTGCTTCAAGCATATTTGCGGCGGTGGCGGAAAGCTTGCCGCGCGGCAGACAAACATGCCCGTTTTGCGCAGCGTTTGAAAGCAACACATGCCGCACACCGCTCTCTATCCTCGACGGAGAATCAGACGGAATGCCCAGTGAGCGCGCCATGGCGTCGGTACGCTCAAACCCAATACCACGTACCTTTCCGCAAAGCACATAAGGATCTTCTTTTGCCATCGCAACAGATTCCTCTCCAAAACGCCTGTATATGCGCATGGTGAGTTCGGGACCGAAATAATCCCTGAAAAACATTACGGCGCCGCGCATATCCGATTGCTGTTTAAATTCTTCGGATATTTCTCTTGCTCGCTTTAGTGTTATACCCGGCAATTCGGCAAGCCAATCCGGGTGATTTTCGATAACATCAAAGGTGTCCTCGCCAAACTGCTTAACGATCTTATGCGCGGTCTTTTGTCTGATACCGCGTATAGCGCCGGATGCAAGGTACCGCTCGATTGATGCCGAATCGTTCGGCAGTTCGCGTGTGTATTCGAAAACGCGGAACTGACGACCGTATTTTGCGTTATTCTCCCATCGTCCGTGCATACGCAAAATATCACCCTCGGTAACATCCGGCATAACTCCGAGCACCGTATGCATACCGCCGTCCTCGCCGTCAAGAGTCAGAATAAGAAAGCCGGTATCCTCGCGCATATAAATTATTTCATCCACCGTACCGCAAAGCGTTCCGCTGTCGCGCACCGTCCCCGCATCATCATCGCGGCGACCGTACGCCTCTTCAAATATACTCATCGGAGCCATCCGATCACCACCCACATTCAGATTTTAATTTTTTTACACTTAAAAACTTATTACAGTCGACAAATTCCGATATTAACACTCCAAGCGGTCATCGCCCGGAATTCGTATTATATCGGCACTCGGGCATAATTTTTTCACACGCGCAACCAGCGCGTCCCCCGCCTCGCTTTTCGGTATCAGTATGATCACACGACGCGAGTGAACCCACATAGCGCAAGCGCCGTCTGTCAGCGCCGCAATAAATTCGTCATCCTCACTGCCGTCCAGCCGCATAGCAACCGAAGGTCTGAAGCGTGATGGAATCAAAAAACGCTCGGATAACAGTTTTAGAGCAGAATACCCGCCAAACACAGCAAGTACTGCCACAAAGATATCAAAAAATACTTTCATTTCACCCCCGCGCGTAACAATATGCATCGCGTCATCATTAACATTATATGCAATCATATGCATTTGTGCGGCGGGGGGTGAGTTATTAATCAGTTAATTGCTTCAAGCAACGCGGGCACAAGATCGCGGCGCTCCCATGGGAGATCAAGCTCCTCTCGTCCCATATGTCCGTATGCGGCTACCTGAGAGTAGATAGGGCGACGCAGATTAAACTTATTGATAATGGCGGCGGGACGGAAATCAAAACATTCCGATACCGCGGTGGCAATGCGCTCATCCGAATATTTACCTGTACCGAATGTATCCACAAGTACCGAAACAGGACGTGCAACTCCTATGGCGTATGCGACCTGTATTTCACAACGCTCCGCAAGACCTGCGGCAACAATATTTTTGGCAACGTAACGTGCAGCGTAGGAAGCCGAACGGTCTACCTTGGTTGGATCCTTGCCGGAAAACGCTCCGCCGCCGTGGCGTGCATATCCGCCATAGGTATCGACAATGATCTTACGTCCGGTGAGTCCGCTGTCACCCATGGGACCGCCTATAACAAAACGACCTGTGGGGTTTACGTAGATCTTGGTATTCTCGTCAAGCAACTCGGCGGGAACAGTTGTGGCTATGACCTCACGCTCGATATCGGCGCGAATCTGTGCCAGCGTTACGGTGTCACTGTGCTGTGACGATACAACTATTGTATCAACACGTACGGGACGATCGCCCTCGTATTCAATGGTGACCTGAGTTTTACCGTCGGGACGAAGATAGGGCACGGTACCGTTTTTCCTTACCTCGGTAAGCTTAAGCGCAAGTTTATGAGCCAACGAGATGGGCAATGGCATAAGCTCCGGCGTTTCATTGCAGGCATAGCCGAACATAAGACCTTGATCGCCCGCGCCGGTATCAAGGCCATCGGATTCTCCGTTTTTCGCCTCATAGGATCGGTCAACGCCGAGTGCGATATCTGGGGATTGCTCGTGCACGGAACTGATGACCGCGCAACTGTCGCAGTCAAATCCGTATTTGGCGCGATCGTATCCAACGGCTCTCACAGTATCGCGCGCGACCTGCTGAAAATCCACACAGCCCTCGGTGGTTATCTCTCCCATAATCAGTATAAGACCGGTTGTGCAGGTAACCTCGCACGCAACGCGCGACATGGGATCCTGCCGCAGGAGTTCATCAAGCACCGCATCGGATATTTTATCGCAAAGTTTGTCGGGATGCCCCTCCGTTACCGACTCGGATGTAAAGTAATGCCGACCGCAAGCAAGTGCGCCGCCCATCGGTTTTTCGTTTAATTGTGTGTTCATTCTATACTTCCTTTCCTTTTGAATCCATCAAGAAAAGCGGCCCGGACAGACCGAGCCGCTTACGTCTCATCTGTCAGGATTTAGCACCTTGCCAGTCGGTAGGTTGCTGTGACATCATCAGGCCTGTCCTTACGTCACTCTTGATAAGATCAATATTCAACTGATTATATTGTATCACACCGCGCACCGATTGTCAATAT
>CAZISZ010000125.1:0-5035 GCA_964542035.1 uncultured Ruminococcus sp.
ATCGTGGTTGACGAAGCAATGTTTGTCGATTCACGCAGTGAGAGTCAGCAGCGCATGTCGGCAGCTCCCGCGGGTGGCGCGCAATACGCTCCCGAGGCTTATGCGACCCCCGGTGCGGCTGACAGTTTTGATGTCATCAAGGGAGACGACGATCTTCCCTTCTGACACAAACAAAAAGACGCAATATCGAGTGCGGTAATACTGCCCGAATGTGTCGTGATCCGCGTGTAAGCGGATATTTAATGAAAGGTATGGTTTAATATAATGGATAAACAGGTTGAAAAGGAGCGCGCCCCTCGCGCCGCCCGTCCCCAGAACCCCAATCGCAGAAGAAGAAAAGTTTGCGCTTTCTGCGAAGATAAGATCGATTACATCGATTACAAGGAGTCCGGCCGTCTTCGCAAGTACATCAGCAGCGAACGCGGAAAGATTCTTCCTCGTCGTGCCTCCGGCACATGCGCAAAGCATCAGCGTGAACTTCAGAAGGCTATCAAGCGTGCGCGCGAGATGGCTCTGTTGCCCTATATCGACGGCTGATACAGCAAAAACGACCGTCTCGCATATGCGAGACGGTCGTTTTGTTTTTACAATTTGTATTGTGTGCCACAAGCGCGAAATACGAGGAATTTATCATTCCTGCCTATTGATTATTTCCCATTTTGGTATTATAATATGGTGTATGATTTGAAAGGCGAATAAAAATATGAAGATAATGGTTGCCGGGTGCGGCAAAATAGGAACCACCATAATCGATAGTTTGGTAAGCGAGGGGCACGATGTTGTTGTTATTGACAGTTCTCCGAGCGTTATATCCGATATAACAAACATTTACGATGTTATGAGCATATGCGGAAATTGTGCCGATTGCGAAACCTTGGAAGCGTCCGGTGTGGACAGCACCAATCTTTTTGTCGCGGTTACCGGATCCGATGAGTTTAACATGTTGAGCTGTTTTTTGGCAAAAAAGATGGGCGCGCGCCACACAATTGCGCGTATACGCAACCCCGAATACAATGATCACAGCCTTGGAATGATGCGACAAATGCTCGACATCTCAATGCCGATAAATCCGGAACTTCTCGCGGCGCATGAGCTTTACAATCTCTTAAAGTTTCCGTCGGCTGTAAAGATAGAAACGTTTTCCGGGCGCAACTTTGAAATGGTGGAGATACGACTTTCCGACAATTCACCGCTTGACGGCATGTCGCTGCATGAGTTGCGTGCAAAATACGATGCCAAAATACTTATATGTGCCGTGCGGCGCGGTGATGAAGTAACAATTCCCGGCGGCAGTTTTGTATTGCGCGGCGGAGACAGACTCGGACTTACCGCCGCTCCAAACGAAATACAAAAATTTATGAAGATAATAGGAGCTTTGCGCCGTCAAGCCAAAAGCGTAATGATACTCGGCGGCAGCAGAACCGCGTATTATCTTGCACGGAGACTCACCGCGGCGGGAACCGATGTGCGGATAATCGAACGAGACCCCGCGATATGCGACCAGCTGGCAGCCGACCTGCCGCGTGCCGTAGTAATATGCGGAGACGGAGCACGCGGTGAACTTTTGCTTGAAGAGGGACTCGCATCACATGACGCATTTGTTTCACTTACCGGAATGGATGAAGAAAATATGCTTATGTCGTATTTTGCCGCAAAACAAAATGTACCCGTGGTGATTACAAAGATCAACCGCGATGAAATGTTGCCGTTGGCTTCCGGGCTTGGTCTTGAATACATAGTATCCCCCAAAAAAACCGTAGCGGACGTGCTTTTGCGCTACGCGCGCGCATTGCAAAACTCAATGGGCAGCAGTATGGAAACGCTTTACAAACTGATGGACGGTAAGATTGAAGCACTTGAATTTAAGGTCAGTGAGGGCTTACCTATTCTTGGAGTACCGCTTAAAGAACTTCGTCCGAAAATGAAGCCGGATATACTCATTGCAGGCATCATTCGCGACCGAAAAACAATAATTCCCGCCGGTGATGATAGAATACTTTGCAACGACAGAGTGATAGTTATTGCCGCCGGCAGGATGCTTACAAGCCTTTCCGATATTTTAAAATAATTAAACATAAAATACAATGAACCACAGAATGATTTTAAAAACCACCGGCAAGATAGTGTTACTTGAAAGTGCGCTGCTTCTTCTCCCCGCCGTGGTCTGCGCATTATATTTTGAATGGAGCGCACTTATTTGCTTTATAATCTCCGCATTGATCGCCGCCGCATTGGGCACAGCGCTGTTTTTTCTTTCCAAGCCGCAAAGTACCGTAATATATGTGCGCGAAGGATTTATAACCGTGTCCCTTGCGTGGATATTGCTTTCGGTTATAGGTGCGTTGCCTTTTTATCTCTCCCGCGAGATACCGTCATACATCGATGCTCTTTTTGAAACGGTAAGCGGTTTCACCACAACCGGTGCCTCAATTCTTACCGATGTGGAAATGTTGGGACGCGGCATGCTGTTTTGGCGAAGCTTTACTCACTGGATAGGCGGCATGGGTGTGCTTGTGTTGATGATGGCAATACTCCCCACCGAATCCGGAAGGTCTATACATGTTATGCGCGCCGAGATGCCGGGGCCGATAGTCGGAAAATTGGTACCGCGCATACGCGACACGGCAAAGATACTCTATCTCATATATATCGCCATGACGGTAATACAAACAGTGCTGTTACTGTTTGGCGACATGTCACTGTTTGAGGCTCTGCTTCACGCGTTCGGCACGGCGGGCACCGGCGGTTTTGGTATAAAAACGGACAGCATAGCAGGATATTCACCATACTGTCAATGGGTGATAACGATATTTATGCTGTTGTTTGGCGTAAACTTTAACATTTACTATTTCATATTGATAAAACGCTTTCGCGTTGCCATGCAAAGCGGCGAATTGCACACTTATTTCGGAATAATCATTGCTTCCACTGCGGCAATTACGCTGAATATTCTGCGCTCATGCCAAAACTTCGGAGAAGCGCTGAGGCTATCCGCTTTTCAAGTGGCATCCATAATCACAACAACCGGTTATGCTACCGCAAATTTTGATCTTTGGCCGGAATTTTCGCGTTGTATACTTTTTTTACTTATGTTTATCGGCGGGTGTGCAGGTTCTACCGCAGGCGGACTTAAAGTATCACGCGTGATGTTGCTGTTTAAGATGATAAAAAACAACCTGCGCCGAATGCTTCATCCGCGTGCTGTCGGCAGAGTACGCCACGAGGGTGAAACTGTAGATGAAAGCACACTTTCAGAGGTAAATGCCTACTTTGCACTTTACATGCTGATACTGGCTGCGGTTTTTTTGCTTTTATCACTTGAGCCGTTTGATTTTGTAACCAACATTACCGCCGCGGTATCCTGCCTCAACAACATAGGACCCGGGCTTGGCGCTGTGGGACCCGCCTCCTCTTACGCCGGATATTCGGCACCCGCCACATTTCTGCTTACCGTTACCATGCTGATAGGCAGACTTGAGATATATCCGATGATCTTTTTGCTCTCACCTGCTACATGGACAAAAAAGTAACGCGATATTCGGCAATCAAACAAAAAATAAACGGATGAGTTTATCTGACTCATCCGTTTATTCTTTATTATGTTTTTTCGCTCAAATCGCAATACCCGAACACGGTATACAGCACTTTTTCGTTAAACGCCTGCTCGCGCAGGTAAGAGATTATCTGCTCCTTAGTGGTCCCGTAAAGCAAATACTGCGCATAGTAGCTGTAATATGTGTTGACATATTCGTCATATTCCGCCTCGGTAATAACAATGTTTTCCTGCTCGGCAATGGCGTTAAGCAACAGCTCGGTCTTTATATAGCTTTTGATATTTTGATCTATCTTGTCGGCGTCAATCCCCTCGGATGCAAGATAGGTATCATAATCCACACCCTGCGCCGCCGCCGCGCTTATATAATCGTTTGTTATAAGCGCATAGTAATATTCATACTGTGCGCGGGGATAATCAAGCACTTCGGAGCGTTCTACAACCGCGTTCCACATCTCGGTCGCTACCTCATTGAGTGCGTTGTAGGACGATATCGTCTTAAGGTACTCGCGCAGATACTCACGGTACTCCGCCATGCTCTTGTAATTGCCGTCGCTCAATTTTTCGGCAGTGGCGTCCGTCAGCTCCATACGGCAAATACCGTGCACCTTGACCTTAAACGTTACCGCCTTACCCGCAAGATCCTCATAATAGTTTTGCGGGAAAGTAAGTTCCAAATTCACCTCGTCCCCGGGCTTAACACCTATAAGACCATCGGCAAAGCCCGCAATATATCCGCTGTTTTCGATATCCAGATATATAGTTGCCTTATCGCTCGTACCGCCGCTGAACGTTTCTCCATCCATATACCCGGTATATTCCATCTCGATGTAGTCACCCTCAGCCGTTTTTTCGGCAGCGGTATCGAGTTCGTACAGCTCAAGCTCTATCATGCGGTCATAAAGTTCGCGGTCAAGCTCGACCTCGGTGGGATCCACGGGCAACTCGCTCACTTGCAGGGCAATATTTTTGTAATCGACCTTTACGTATTTTGAAAGATCTATAGTGGAATAATCTATCGCCTCCGGCACGGCGGCTGTAACAGGCGTCACAGTCGTGTCTCCCCCGGCATTTGTGCTGTTTGGTGCATCGGTGTCGTTTCCGCCTATGATCTGAGAAAGCTGGCAACTGCCGAGAGTCAGCGCCATACCGGCAAGCAATGTCGCCGCGGTTACGCCTTTTATTATTTTTTTCATTACTGTTATTATATCCTTTTGCAATTTTGATCTTTGAAACCGAAAAAAGCCGCCGGGGCGCGCATCCGGTCATATATTTCCGTCTACGCCGCCGATCGGCGACCTTTTCTTTGATGTCCTATCGTATGTCGAGCTCGATCACTTTGCCTCAACTTCAAGAACTTTCTTACCATCATACATTCCGCAATTCTTGCAGACATGATGATTCAGAACGAGTTCGCCGCAATTCGAGCATTTGACCATCGCGGGAGCTGCGAGCTTCCATGTGCTGGAGCGTCTCTTGTCT
>CAZISZ010000126.1:0-5004 GCA_964542035.1 uncultured Ruminococcus sp.
CCCTCTGCGGCGTTTACGCCCATGACAAAGAGAGACGCTATCATAATAACGCTGACGAGAAAAGAAAGTGTTTTGCGCATGCTTGTTACCTCTTTTTTTCTTATTTACAGCGGCATTGTGACCGCTGCTAAATGTCGTTAACAATTATACCCTATTTTCCCCGACTTGTCAAGAGTTATTGCACACAAAAATCACGATATTCGCCGCGCAAATAGTCAATTGTAACAAAAACACATCGCCTCGGGGTCGGGAATTTTTCCCGACCCCGAGGCGATATTGTTTAATCAAGCGGATAGGTGTTACCGAAAAGCGTATACTTCAAAAGGTATATCGCATCCTCGGAGGTAACCTTGCCGTCCTTATTAAAATCAACGTTTTGACTTACCGGATACTGCGAAGTTCCGAAAAGTGTGTGCTTTAAGAGATAAATGGCGTCGGTCGAATTCACCGTTCCGTCGGCGTCGATGTCGCCACGCATAGTTCCGTCGGCTCCGTATCCGCAAACGGTGCAAACGCCCGTTTCGTTATATGTATGTGCGCCGCGCGTGTTTTTGACCTCGGCGGTACAGCCGGCATATGTGCAAACTTTCCAATGGCTTTCGCCGTCATAGGTGTAGGTTTTTCCTGCTTTGTGAGCCGTAGGCGCAAGCTTTACGTTTTCGCCTATAACCTCGCCGCAATCAAGGCAGGTGGTAACGCCGCTCTCTCCCGCCCACTGCTTAACGTGGTTGGGAGCGTGGTAACCCTCTGTTACTGTGTTTTTGTGTTCGCAAGAGTCTTTCTTAACAGTAACGGTACACTCCGCGGTAAAATCACCGCAAGTGGCTTTTATTACGGTAGTGCCCTCCGCAACGCCTGTAACAACGCCGTTTGTAACGGTGGCAACGTCATCATCAGTGGATGTCCATATCACCGTAGTATCATCGGTTGTATTTTCGGGGACAAATGTTGCCGTAAGCGTAGCGCTGTTGCCTACTTTAACAGAAAGAGTTGTTGTGTCGAGTGTCAAACCTGTCATCGGTACATACTCGGTAACAGTGACCGAGCAGGTGTCGGAAAGCTCGCCGCATTTAACGGTAACAGTGGTCTCTCCTGCCTTAACACCGGTGATAACACCATTTGCTACGGTCGCAATATCGGTATCCGTAACAGACCACTCAAGTTCTGCCGAAGCGCCCAAAGGATTGAAAAAGGTGTTTACCTTAACGGTTTTGCCTTCAACAACAGTTACGGAGGCATCTGCAATGTATACTCCGACAATTTTAGTCTCGTCTGCACCAACCGACAAAGTAGCAAATTCCACCTTGCCGTTGCGGAGAGCAAACAGTTCGGATCCAACAGCTGTATTCGCCGCGGCGATGAATTCCGCATTCAGTTCACCGCGAGTTATGGATTTAACTTTTTCCGAATAATCTCTACCCAAAGCGGTGGTTTCGTCAAGTTCCACTTTGTTGTTCTCTTTTGAAGTTGACCATGAAAGCAGTTTGGTTGCACCGCCATCCGCAAGGAAAAGATTTTCTATTGTATAATTTTCAATATTTCCGCTTGACAATCCGATAATAACGTGATAATGGTTCTTACCCTCGTTTATTGTCCCAAGTTTGCCGGTACCGATAGAGTTTTTGATAACAGTTGAATCATGGTTTGAGTAACTGAAAAATTCGGATGCCCATTGTGCACCGTATATATCGCCGTTGTTTATACAACCGTCAATTGTAGCATATGTTGAACTGGAACCGTATATGTACCCCAAAAGTCCACCGGCTTGCGCACCTGCTTTTATGGTTCCGTTGTTGATACAATTTTTAACCACCACCTGAACCTTTCCGCATTTGTCGGTGTGTCCGACAATACCGGCAGCTCGACCATTTGATGACCCCGCCACATAACCGGTTATATCGCCGTTATTGACGCAGTTTTCAATCGTAAGCGTTACGGTGCAACCTGTATCAAACGCAAAGCCCACAATTCCGCCGGCAGCGGCATCATAATCAGACTTCGCCGTACTTGAAAGCGATACATTACCGTTATTGGTGCAATTGGTAACCGTTACGGATTTTTTTGCATCACCTGCAATACCACCGGCATGAAGAGCTGAAACAACATTACCTGTGTTAAGGCAGTTTACCACCTTAACGGCAGCCGAACCGTTATAGCCGTATATTCCACCGGCAGCAAATCCATTTTTTTTGCCCGACGGGTTGGATATGTTTCCACGGTTTACGCAATTTTGAAACAGTGCGTCACCGTCATAACTGCCGCCGACGATTCCGCCCACCTTACCGTGAGCGGTAACATTTCCCTCGTTAGTGCAGTTAGTAAAGATAGCCGCGTGAGGTGCATCGCTATGACCGTTAAGACGTCCGGCAATACCTCCGACGTCAAATTCGGGAGATTCACCTGTGTTGGTAACGGTTACATTGGCTTTATTCACCACATTTTCAAAAGTAGCGCCCTTAGAGGAGTTAGCTACCGCACCGACCTGTATTTGGGCACTGCTACTTATTTTAATTTCGCCTACTGTAATAAGATTTTTAACGGTACCGTTCATCTGTTTGAACACAGGAGCGGATATGGTCAGGGTATGACCGTTACCGTCAAGCGTACCTGTAAACGTAGTCTCATACGTAGAGGTCAGCGTAATATCGGCATCAAGGTAATAGGTGCCGCCGGCACTCATTGCCGCAAAATCTTCCGCAGACCTTACAGCCGTACCCGACGGAGTTGCCCCTGCGGGGATTGCGGCGCAAAATGATGCCAATATCATAAGCGCGCAAAGAAAAACCGATGTGATCTTTTTCATGTTGTTATTCCCTTTCGTGTGCTTGATTTTTAAGATGACCGTATGCATATTACAATGCGCCGCCTTTCAAAGCGAAGTACATATTTTGATAATATTACGCGATGACCGCCAAACGCATTTTTTGGTTATTTTGCATCACATAGGCATCTGTTTTCGACTTCAATTATATCACTTTTTTCAGCACAGCGCAATAGGTTTTAAAGAAAAATCTTCAAAATTTTAATATTTTGAATTTCAATGCGTATATTTGAGTCGGCACATCCGAATAACGGAACCGCCCCGCGATCGCGGGGCGGTAATTTTTATTCAGTTAAGCGGGTATTCGGTACCGAAGAATACATGCTTCAGCAGATAAACAGCATCCTCGGAATCGACCTTACCGTCGCCGTTAAAGTCACCGGACTGATTAAGCGGGTATTTATCGCCGAATAACACGTACTTCAAAAGGTACACGGCATCGTCGGAATCGACTTTACCGTTGCCGTTAAAGTCGCCGCGCAGGTACTGAGGAGCTACCTCTTTTTTGTATCCGCAAACGGTGCAAACGCCGTCTTTATCGTATGTGTGTGCGGCGCGGGTGTTGAGGACCTCCGCATCGCAACCGGTGTACTCGCACTGTTTCCAATGCTGCTCGGAATTATACGCGTAAGTTTTTTCACTGCGGTGTACAGAGGGCGCTATCTTTCGGCTTTCGGCAAGCACTGCATTGCAATCGGTACAAATTGTAGTACCCGTTTCGCCGGCAGTCTGTTTTACGTGGTTGGGCGCGTGGTAACCGCTTGTACTCTTATGCTCGTGAACGCTTGCGTCAACATCACCCTCGAAAGTAAGAGTATCGCTCTTTTCGCCGCATTCACAGGACTTATAATACACGGCGGGCTTTACGCAGGTACCGGCAGTTTTAAGATATTGCGAATCCTTTACGTCCTTATCAAATACGCAAACATGACCCAAAGCCTTTTGTATTACGTACTCGCAAACCGTGCATTTTACCGCTTCGGTCTCGGTGGGTGCCTCGCGGTCGGGGGTATGAGCTATCTTGGTTTCTTCCTGCATTGCGCCGCAAACGGCGCAAGCATGCCAGTGACCGTCGGCATCCTTGCTCCAAGTCTCGGCATAGTTGTGTGTAGTACTCAACTCGCCGTAAGCCTTACCACAATCACTGCAAACGGCTTTATCCTTGCAAGTAGCGGTACCGCCGTTATGGGCGATCTTTTCAAATATGTATGTGCAACCTTCCACCGCGCAGGTGCGCCAGTGTTCATTATCATTGCTTGCCCATGTTTCGGATTCACTGTGAGGAGTAACCGTTATTGTTTCACCTGTTTGGAGAGTCTCTCCGCAACCGAGGCACTTTGTGTCTCCGGTGTAACCGTTGGTCTGTTCTTTATGGTTGGCAGCGGATTGGTTTACGGTTTCGGTTCCGCCGGCATGATTTTTGGCATCCTTTTCGCCAGTGAATGTATGACTGTCGTTTTTCTCAACCGCTCCGCAGGTTGCGCAGGAGTAGTAGTAAACAGCCTCATCCTTGCAGGTGCCCGCGGATTTCAGAGCGCCGGCGGCTTCTTTGTTTGCTACGGTATACGCATGATCGGCAAGATTGCCGTATTCTTGCGAGCAGACCCCGCAAACCGCCTTGTCGGTGCAGTTTGCGGCTGTATCGGTGGAGTGATCGGCTTTTTCCGTCATCACTTTACCGCAAGAACACTCTTTCCAGTGTTGGGTATCGCTGTGTTTCCACTCGTCAAGCGCCTTATGCTCAGGCGCCGGAATTTCGGTTCCCGACTCTTTGACGGCACCGCAGCACTTATAGCAAGTATCTCCGGTATAGCCCGCCTCAAGCTTTTCGGCGGTGTGGACGGTATCCTTTGGGTTTTTGATTTCGGTCTCTGTTCCGACGTGATTTTGGGGATCCTTTTCACCATTGAATGTGTGGCTGTCGTTTTTCTCAACCGCTCCGCAGGTCGCGCAGGAGTAGTAGTAAACAGCCTCATCCTTGCAGGTGCCCGCGGATTTGAGTGCTCCGGATTTAGTATTCTCAACAGTGTAAGAGCAGGTGTGAGGTGCTGCGATTACTGTGATGGTAGCAATAACGGAATAACTTGGCAGGCTGCCAGCGGATCCGGCTTTTACTGTCATTTCAATCTTACCATTGCACACCTCAGCATCTTCTTTGACCTTTACTGAAAATCTAAAGATAT
>CAZISZ010000127.1:0-4984 GCA_964542035.1 uncultured Ruminococcus sp.
AAGCCTTTTTTATCTGCTGTTTTTATCGTATCTACGGCGGGTGTGGCTGCGGTTCCCGCACCGTATCTGTAAGCCGCAAGACACACCGAGCGTATCATGGTCGGTGTTGTCAATGGGCGCGCCGCATCCGCAATGGCAAAATAAGCGGTGTCGTCGGGAGCTGCTTCCACGCCGCAAAGCACCGATTCCTGACGGCTCGCTCCACCGCGTACCACAGTGTATGGTTTTGAAAATCCGAACTTCTCCCGATAATTTTCGTAAATCGGTTCATCGCCTGCGCGCACTACCAAAACAATGTGGTTAATGCATTCGCAGTCGTTGTAGGCGCGCCATGTCATGGCAACTATGGGCATACCGCAAAGCGGCAAAAATTGTTTCGGTACATCGCCGCCCATGCGTGATGAAGATCCGGCGGCAACGATTACGGCGGTGGTTTGGCGGTTGGTTACTACCCCGCCCACGGTGCGAATAATATCAACAAGCGAGTCGACTTTTTTTCTTGCTGCCGAATTCATAGTGTGTAATTTTTTTCATCATAGCTGCCGTCTTCAAGTTCGCTTATCATGCGCAGACGACGAACATGTCTCTCCTCTGTCAGCGGTTCGTTGGCAAGAAAGATGTCTGTTATCTCGGCAATCTTTCGGTCATCCAGTACTCTTGCGCCCATGCAAAGTACATTTGCCGCATTGTGTTGGCGAGTCATTTCGGCGGAATAAGGATCCGAGCATACCGCGGCTCTGATCCCGCGGTGCTTGTTCGCGGCTATGGATACGCCTATACCGGTACCGCATATAAGTATGCCGAGCGTGAACTCGCCTGATTGTATTCTTTGGCAGAGCATGTGGACGGGTATGGGATAATCACAGCTCTCATCCGAAAAGCAACCTACATCTGTGATTTCATAGCCGTCATTTTTCAGCTTTTCCGAAAGCTTGAGTTTGGCATGATATCCGGCGTGGTCGCAGCCGATTATTATTTTTTTTGCTTGTTTTTTGTCGTTCATTGTTCCACCTTATTTTTGATTTTACATTAATTTTATATTATCTATACGATTACGTTTGATTTGTTCGTGTGAATTTTGCGGCGGCGCGGTTATGAATGTTGCTTTTCAGCCGCCAAACGTTCGGCGCGTTCGCGCTCTGCTTGAGACAGGCGGAGATATGTAGGTGCAAGTGCCTCCGCGCTTGCAAACTCACCGCGATCGTATGCGGCAAGTGCCGCGGTGCAGACCGAATATGCGGATTGATACCTGAGTCTTATAGGCGTATCGTACATTTGATCGTTTGGAATATGTGCGGCGGCTATATCATAACCGTCGCCGCATATCCATACTCTGTGCCCGAGTGATGCCACGTCGTTTGCAAGCTCCTCGCAGGATATGGCGCGATCCGGGGTCAGTCGGCAAAGCTTTTGATCACGGCGAACGAACATTGCGGTGTAA
This sequence comes from uncultured Ruminococcus sp., assembly GCA_964542035.1. Lineage (GTDB taxonomy): Bacteria > Bacillota > Clostridia > Oscillospirales > CAG-272 > CAG-390. The sequence goes on from CAZISZ010000127.1 coordinate 1,442, forward strand.
AGTTGTTCGCGCCGTGCATCCATGCAAGGAATAATGTATTTTTCATTTTCGCCGTCGTCGAAGTTTAAATTCATCGCCAATGCCTCAAGCGTTGAGACGCCGACGACCGGTGTGTCGGTTCCGAATGCCAATCCTTTGATTGTGGAGGTGCCTATCCGTACACCGGTAAATGACCCGGGACCTGCGGAGGTGGCATAAAGATCAATGTCATGCGGCTTCATGCCAAAAGCGTCGAGTATTGCTTTTACCATAGGCAAAAGCGTTTCACTGTGCGTATTGCCGTTGTTAAGAGTGTACTCGGCAAGCAGTTTGCCGTCATCGCAAAGTGCCGCCGTGGCGACTTTTGCCGTGCTGTCAACAGCTAATATTTTCATTTTGACCGTGGGATCTCCTTGAAATTAAATTTGGAGTCGAGTTTACACACTCGGCATTTTTACCCGAAAACGGTTGCCGTTATACGGCGTTCTCCCTCATTTTCGGTTTTTGAAATATCAACTCGCAGATGCCGGGAGGGGATCGCCCATGGAATGTTTTCGCACCATTCGACGAGGCAAAAACCACCGCGAGTTTCGTAATCGTAAAAGCCTATAGAATACAGTTCGTCGTCATCCGTTATGCGGTACATATCAAAGTGAAATACCGGTCGCTCGCCGCGTCCGTATTCGTTTACCAGTGCAAAGGTGGGAGAGCGAACCGCGGAACCGGGCGACGCAACCGAGCAAAAACCGCGTACAAAAGCTGTTTTGCCAACGCCGAGGTCGCCGTAAAGAGCAATAAAACCGGGCAGAGGATTTGTAAATGAGCCATCCGAGAGCATGGCGGCAAGCCGCGCACCGAGCGACTCGGTATCTTCTGCTGAATCTGTGATTGTATCAAATAATAATCTTGATTCGCTCATTTTTTTCGGTACTTGGGGGACAACCGTTCGCGTGAGCCATCGGGACGCACTATTACGGTGTTATCTAACTGACCGCGCAATCCGGCGCGAAAGTCGGCTATATATTCGGCACGCAGAGTGGCTTGCTCTGTGGCTTCGGCAGCGTCGAGACCAATGGTCTTTGATTTGCGCGCAAGCTCGTTTATTCTGCTTATTTTTTGCTGATCCATATTAGAATTTTCTCCGTTGCTTATTGGTTTTATAAGAGAATGTTCGGTACTGTTTGTTTTATTCTCATATAATTATATCACGACCGCGCGGGAAAATCAATCTTTTCGCAAGCATTTGATGTGCTTTTGAGCGACTGATAGGCAATTATTTTTAAATCGGCGAGCTTTTTATCAAACCATTATCGGGGGCGACGATAAAAAATGCCGAAATTTGCGGAATCGGAACCGAATTTAAAGAAAGGTATTGATTTAGAAAACAAATAGAGTTATAATATTATTTAACAAAGTCTATCAGTTGATTCGCTCAATCGCAAGAAATGTCGATTATATGCCGTTATGTGCGGATCAAAAAGGAGGCCGCTATGTTCTACGATAATAATGATATTCGCAATGCCGCCGATAATCGCGTCGATTTACAGTTTTGCCGTAATGCCGATGCCGTAGGCGGTGATGCCATGAGGCACCGCAAGACGCAAAAGATGATCAAAAAAGCGGTTATTCCAGCAGCGGGGCTCGGCACTCGCATGTTGCCGATAGCACGCGCCGTACCCAAAGAAATGCTGCCGATAGTCGATCGTCCCGCAATCTCCTATCTTGTGGAGGAGGCTGCGCGTAGCGGTATTGAGGATATACTTATCATAACCGGACGCGGTAAGGAAACGATGGAGGATTATTTTGATTATTCTCCGGAATACGAAGCCAATCTTTCCGCCAAGGGGCGAACGGAAGACCTTGCGGATTTGCGCAAAACAAGCGAGGCTTTTGGCGCACGTGTGTATTTTATAAGACAAAAACAAGCGCTGGGTCTCGGGCATGCAGTGTCATGCGCTCGTAATTTTGTGGGGGATGAGCCGTTTGCGGTGCTGTACGGGGATGATATTATATTCTCCGAGGAGCCGGTAGTGGCTCAAATGATAAAAAGTTACGAGCGATACGGTCGCGCAGTGTGCGGTGTAAAACCTGTGCCGTGGGAGCTTGTAATGAAGTATTGTTCGCTGAAAACACATGCGATAGCCGGGAGCGAACGTGAGTTTTTTGTTGATGATATGATAGAAAAACCGCGCAGTCGCGAACTGGCATACAGCAATTATTCTATTCTCGGGCGCGTGTTGTTGACTCCGGATATATTCGATATTTTGGAAGAAACACCACCCGGAGCGGGCGGCGAAATACAATTGACCGATGCTATGGCAACTTTGGCGCGCATAAATGGTATGACGGCTCTCGATTTTGAAGGACGGCGCTTTGACCTTGGCTCAAAACTCGGTTTTCTAAGTGCGAATGTTGTGCGTGCGGCGGACGATTCTAAACTCGGCGAGGATTTTATGGCTTTTTTGCGTGAGTTCGTTGCGGAACGCGGGCTTTGAAATTTGTTAATATGTTTTCAAATCGATAAAACAAGTTGAGTTAGATGTGAGGTGTGATCCATGATAGAAAGAAGATCCAAGGACAACTACTATCTTGATATAGCGCAAACCGTATCCGAGCGCAGCACTTGCCTGCGCCGCAGATTCGGTGCGATAATAGTAAAAAACGACACTATCGTTTCAACCGGATACAACGGAGCGCCGCGCGGAAGAAAAAACTGCAACGAAATGGGCGAATGTTATCGCGAACGGCTCAGTATACCTCGCGGTGAACGCTACGAACTTTGTCGCGCCGTGCACTCGGAGGCCAATGCAATAATTGCCGCACCGCGTGAGCAAATGCTCGGATCCACGCTTTATATGTGCTGTACCTCCCCTACAGACGGCAGTATCATATCCGGAACCACATCTTGTATGATGTGTAAGCGGCATATAATAAACGCGGGAATATCCCATGTTATCGTGCGCGATGACAGAGAAAATTATCGCGTTATAGAGGTCTCGGATTGGATATCAGATGACGATTCGCTAGGCGGAAAGACCGGGTATTGATAAAAATAAACATTACATGAAACAAAAATAAAAACAAAAAACGGATGATAACGATCATGCAAATAAAAAACAAAAACGCAAAAAAACAAATACAACACACCCTTATCGTCTGCTGGGTGTTGATTACGCTTCTCCCGTTGACCCTCGGAGGTTGCGGACGCAAGCTTGAAGCGCAGGGCGCACAGATATTTGATAAAAAGAGCGGCAGTGCATACAGCTTTATGCCGGCGTACCTTGAGGCGGCATCAATATCAAAAAAATCATATGCCAAAGCACGGCTATCCGGCGTAGACCAAACACTTTATACCATCAGCGGGTTGGATCCGGAACTTTGGCTTTGCACCGAGTGGGGAGATATACTTTATTCCGGCAGCGAGACGATAAATACGCTTGCGGATTTTGAACCGCAAAGCGCATATGTTTGCGATACGGACAGCGCGCAAAATTTGGCGCTGCTCAAAATCGGCGGTGAAGAACTTGTACCTATTATTGAATGTTGGCAGAACAGCGAGGCGGT
>CAZISZ010000128.1:0-4947 GCA_964542035.1 uncultured Ruminococcus sp.
CTGTTATTCGTTGGCGGATATAGCCACCGAGGTAATACTCGGTAAGAGTCTTAAGGAACAGGGAATATTCGATCTCTATCCTGAGGAAAAGAAGAGATGGTACGTTAAGGTTCCCGTGTTCTCTTTTAACAAACTCCGCGGACTTGACGCATATTTATCACCCGAAATGAAATCCACGGGCGAGGCGATAGGATATGACGATAAACTCAATCGTGCCCTTTATAAGGCACTGCAAGCTTCAGGTATGCATCTGCAAAACTACGGTACCGTATTTGCCACAATTGCGGATAAAGATAAATCCGAAGCTTTGCCGCTGATTCGTCGCTTCTATGATCTCGGTTTTAATATTGAGGCTACGGCGGGAACGGCGAAATTTCTTAAGGAAAACGGCATCCGCACCCATATACTGAAAAAGCTGGGGGAGGGCAGTGACGAAATAGTGGAATCTATCCGTCAGGGGCATATAGCATATGTTATCAACACCAGTAACATCGGTTCTACCGATCAGACGAGCGACGGATATCTCATACGCAAACATGCCATAGAGAGTAATGTAACCATGTTTACATCGCTTGATACCGTTAAGGTGTTGCTTGATGTACTTGATGAGACCACTCTCAGAATTTCAACGATAGATTCGTGAGGCGATATGAAGCAGGAATTTTTTAATGTTAAAGAAAATGTACCGCTTACAGATTCGGTATATAAAATGCAGCTTGTCGGCAATACCGATGCCGTAACCGCTCCCGGGCAGTTTGTAAATATAAAACTTGACGGACTTTTTCTGCGCCGACCGATATCCGTGTGCAATTGCGCGAATGGAGAACTTACTCTGGTATACAAGGTTGTCGGTCACGGAACCGCGCTTATGAGCCGCATGAGCGGCGGCGAGAGGCTTGATTTGCTTGTTGGGCTCGGTAACGGTTATGATATATCGCCGGCAGGCGATGCTCCGTTGCTCATAGGCGGAGGAGTAGGCGTTCCGCCGCTTTATATGTTGGCGATAAAATTGCTCTCGGAGGGACTGCATGTCAGCGCTGTGCTTGGATTTAACAAAAGTTCCGAGATTTTTCTCGCCGATGAACTTCGTGCTCTCGGCGTTGATGTGACAATAGCGACAGCCGACGGATCGGCAGGTGTACGAGGTTTTGTTACCGATGCCATGGACGGCATAGAGTACAGTTATTTCTACACATGCGGTCCCGAGCCGATGCTCAGGGCAGTATTTGATAAGAGCACGACATCGGGACAGTTCAGTTTTGAGGAGCGTATGGGCTGCGGTTTCGGCGCTTGTATGGGATGCTCATGCAAGACAGTTACCGGCAATAAACGCATATGCAAAGAAGGACCGGTGCTTAAAAAGGAGGAGATCATATGGAACGCAAAGAATTGAGTTTGAATGTGGATCTTTGCGGTATCGAGATCGATAACCCGGTGATCCCCGCCAGCGGCACCTTTGGCTACGGATATGAATTCGCCGAGCTGTATGATATAAATATTCTCGGTACATTTTCATTTAAAGGGACCACTCGCGAGCCGAGATTCGGCAATCCCACCCCGCGTATTGCCGAATGTACTGCGGGAATGATAAATGCGGTGGGGCTGCAAAATCCGGGTGTTGATAAAGTGATATCGGATGAACTTCCGAAGTTGGCAGAATGCTTTTCGAAAAAGGTGATGGCAAATGTCAGCGGATTTTCCGTTGATGACTACGCTTATACCTGTGAACGCCTCGACTCATGCCCGCAGGTAGGATGGTTTGAGGTCAATGTAAGTTGTCCAAATGTTCACGGGGGAGGTATGAGCTTCGGCACATCCCCCGAGGCGGCAGCGGAAGTCACACGCGCCGTTAAAAGCGTAACACAAAAGCCCGTAATCATAAAGTTGTCGCCGAATGTTACGGATATCGTGTCTATATCCGCGGCATGCGCGGAAGCCGGAGCCGATGGCATAAGCCTTATAAACACACTGCTTGGTATGCGCATAGATATAAAAACACGCAAGCCCGTAATTGCCAACAAAATGGGCGGCTTTTCGGGAAGTGCCATATTCCCGGTGGCTCTGCGCATGGTATATCAGGTCGCGCATGCGGTGGATATTCCCGTTATCGGCATGGGCGGCGTAGGTAGCGCGGAGGACGTAATAGAAATGATGCTGGCGGGCGCCGCTGCCGTACAGGTGGGCGCGGCCAATCTCGTTGATCCTTTTGTCTGCCGCAATATAATAAATGCTCTGCCCGACGTTATGGAACGCTTGGGTATTACATCACTAAAAGAAATTATCGGAGGATGCAAGTAATGGGAAAAGATGTTATCATCGCCTGCGACTTTGACAGCGCAGCAAAAACATTTGCCTTTTTGGACAAATTTGAGGGTAAAAAGCCGTTTGTAAAGATCGGAATGGAACTTTACTATGCCGAGGGACCGTCCATTGTGCGCGAGATAAAAAAACGCGGACATAAGATCTTTTTGGATCTTAAACTTCACGATATTCCCAACACGGTGAAAAAATCCATGGCTGTGTTGTCGGGGCTGGATGTGGATATGTGCAACCTCCACGCCGCGGGTACCGGTCGCATGATGGAAGCGGCATTGGAAGGTCTTACGAGAGCCGATGGTACACGACCTCTGCTTATTGCAGTTACACAGCTCACCTCCACAGATGAGGAGACGATGCGTCGCGATCTTTTGATTGATGCGCCCATTGCCGACGTTGTTATGCACTATGCATCCAATGCAAAACGTTCGGGACTTGACGGCGTGGTGTGTTCTCCTCTTGAGGCTGGACGTGTGCACGATATATGCGGCACCGACTTTTTGACGGTTACCCCCGGAGTGCGCTTTGCCGACGGAGATGTCGGAGACCAAAAACGCGTAATGACTCCCGCCGAGGCAAAAAAAATAGGCTCGGATTACATTGTCGTCGGCAGACCGATTACCGCCTCCGCGGATCCTGTTGCCGCCTACAAACGCTGCGTTGCCGAATTCGTTGACTGAAAAAATAAAAATGGAGATAAAAGAAGTTATGGAAAAGAAAATTGCAAAGGATCTTTTGTCGATAAAGGCTGTATTCTTCCGCCCCGAGGAACCGTTTACGTGGGCGAGTGGAATTAAGAGTCCCGTATATTGCGATAACCGTTTAACGCTTACCGCACCCGCTGTCCGCCTTGATGTTGAAGAGGGTCTTGCCGAACTCGTAAAGACCCACTATCCGGAGGCGGAGGTGCTTATGGGTACTTCTACCGCGGGTATAGCTCACGCGGCTATTACCGCGCACTTGCTCGGTATGCCCATGGGATATGTAAGATCCGGCGCCAAGGATCACGGTCGTCAAAATCAAATTGAGGGACATTTGCTTCCCGGTCAAAAAGTTGTTGTTGTTGAAGATCTTATTTCTACGGGCGGCAGCGTTATCGAGGTTGTAAACGTATTGCGCGATGCGGGGGCGGATGTGCTCGGTATCGTAAGCATATTCACATATGGTATGAAAAAGGGAGTCGATCGTCTCGCTGCGGCAAATGTAGTAAATCACTCACTTACAAACTTTGATGTCGTCGCTGCCACAGCGGCAGACGAGGGATATATCAAAAAAGAGGATGTTGCAAGACTTATAGCATTCCGCAATAATCCATCTGATGAAAGCTGGATCGGTAAATAAAATGAGAAGTATAATAGATATAAACGAACTAACTGCCGCTGAGATCGATGAACTTATCGCAACTGCGAGGGATATGATATCGGATCCCGCAAAATACGCCAACGCGTGCAACGGCAAAATACTTGCCACACTGTTTTTCGAGCCGTCCACCCGTACTCGCCTCAGTTTTGAAACCGCAATGCTGAAATTGGGAGGCAAAGTTATAGGTTTCTCAAATCCCAATTCCACATCCGCATCCAAAGGCGAGAGCGTTGCCGATACCACAAAGGTGATCAGCTGTTATGCCGATATAATTGCAATGCGTCACCCAAAGGAGGGCGCTCCGTTCGTGGCGGCGCAAAACGCATCCATTCCTGTTATAAATGCAGGTGACGGAGGTCACGCTCATCCCACGCAAACGCTTGCCGATCTTCTCACTATCCACCGTGAAAAAGGAAGACTCGATCACCTTACAATAGGATTCTGCGGCGATCTCAAATACGGTCGTACCGTTCATTCCCTGATTTCCGCTTTGTCGAGATATGAGGGAATAGAGATCGTGCTCATCTCACCGGAGGAACTCAGGCTTCCCAATTACGTAAAATACGATGTGCTTGCAAAGCACAACATGTCATACCATGAAACCACCGACCTTGAGGCGGCAATCCCCGGTCTTGATATACTTTACATGACGCGTGTTCAGCGCGAGCGTTTTGCGGATATTGATGAGTATGAACGCCTTAAGGACAGTTATATTCTCACCCCCGAAAAGATCGCGTGTGCAAAGCCGGATATGTCAATTCTCCACCCTTTGCCCAGAGTGAACGAAATAAGTGTCAAGATTGATGATGATCCCCGCGCTTGTTATTTTAAGCAGGTTGAAAACGGTAAGTATATGCGTATGGCGTTGATACTGAAACTGCTTGCCGATGCCGAACGTGATCCATCGCGCCACAGAGCTGATGGTGATCTTTTGGTAGATAGGGTCAAATGCACCAATCCGCAGTGCATATCTTCCTGCGAGCAGGAACTGCCGCACCTCTTTAAATGGACGGATAAAGCCAACGGTATCTGCCGTTGTGTTTATTGCGAGTCAAAGCAGATCTTTCGCGAGGGAAAATAAGCTTTCGTCATGACGATATTGCGCCCCGCTGTACGGCGGGGCGCAAAACATTACGCGAGATGCCCGAATTTTTTGCTTTTGGGTATTGACAAAACGGCGCTGCGGTGGTATAATTTAAAAGTAGCGGTTGCCGAGCAATATCGGCAGCGGTTAAATACAGTGTCGAGGTGTAGCGCAGGTGGTAGCGC
>CAZISZ010000129.1:0-4941 GCA_964542035.1 uncultured Ruminococcus sp.
GAAAATAAAAATACGTTCGTTGGGAAGGGTGCCGCAGAAAAAATTGCACAGTTTGAAAAGATGACACTTGCTATGCTTTCGGTAATGGTATTCTGCATATTACCGTCACGTGCGGCGTTCTGCGATAGGATTAATGATATTATGTATTCACAACAGAATACTGCTTGAAAGATAACTGCTGTCGAATGATAGCGGTTTTTCTTTTTCGGCAAATGACCGAGAAGTTGTTAAGTCGGGCGTTTTGTCAAAGTGGACAAGTTGAAAAATTCACAAAAATGTGGTATAATATTTTTAATTATTACTATGCGGATTTATCGGCAAAATTATCGCGCGCAAAAATAAATCGAGTTGAATCCATTGAAAGCTTGATGAAATGGAATGTTCACGAATATTAAAAGTCCAAAATAAGGGAGTTAATTATGTCAGCAATTAACGATTTGATCGCTCAAATAGAAAATTCGGATCTTCGTGATAGGATACAAGCCGAGGTTGACCGAATGAACAAACAGAAGAAGTTCGGACTGATATTCGAGGAGCATCTGCCTGAATGTACCCCGCTTTATGATATTCCCGTAAAGCGCGGTGCTTTGGTTGCGCTCAAAAACGGCAAAGTGAATGAAGTCTACGTTGTTTTGAATATCGGTGACGGTAAAGTCGAGTGCCGAAAGAAGGAGTCGGACGAGATCGCAACGTTTAATGTTGATGAGCTTGTGACCGTTGCCGAGTTCGGGGAGCCGATCTATCCCTATCTTAAGCCGCTTGACAGCATTTGCAATGCTCCCGACAGCGATCTATGGCATACGCTTATAGAAGCCGATAACTATCACGCGCTTCAGTTTCTTGAATATCTCTATGCCGGTAAGGTGGATTGCATATACATTGATCCTCCGTACAACACGGGCGCGAGAGATTGGAAGTACAATAACGATTATGTTGACGGTTCGGATACATATCGGCACAGCAAATGGCTCTCTTTTATGCAGAAGCGTTTGAAAATTGCCAAAAAGTTATTGAACCCGAAAGATTCGGTGCTGATCGTGACCATTGATGAAAAGGAATATTTGCATCTCGGATGCTTGCTTGAGGAGATGTTCCCAGAAGCGAATATGCAAATGATATCGTCGGTTATAAATCCAAGCGGCTCAAAGCGTTTAAATGAGTTTTCCAGAAGCGATGAGTACATTTTTTTTGTTATGCTGGGAAACGCTGTTCCGAGCGGAATAAAAACCGAAGCCAGTCTTGAAATGAACGGTGTTCAATGGGAAACATTTCGCCGTCACGACCTTCAATCAAAGCGCGGTACTTCCAAGGGAGGAACGGCGCAGTTCTATCCTATATATGTGGATGATGCGAGCGGGAAGATCGTGAGGATCGGAGAGCCGATCACGCCCGATGCGGATATGCGCGAAGTTCCCCAAATGGATGGTTGCACAACGGTTTTCCCGATAAGAGACAATGGAATTGAGATGAACTGGGGGACGCGTCCCGAAACTGCAAGGGAACTTCTTGAAAAAGGTTATCTTAAAGCGGGGGGGAGAAAAGGTAACGCTCCTCAAAAGTATGTAATTAAGTATTTGACTTCCGGTACGATTGAGGACATTCAAAACGGTACCGCAATCGTCAACGGCTACGACAAAGACGGATCGATAATTGCCTATTATCCGGCGGGAAAGGAAGTTATGCCGAAAACGAACTGGAATGAAAAAACGCATAATGCAAATACATACGGCTCAAAAATAATTAAAGATATGATTGGAAACAGATTTTCATTTCCAAAATCGCTTTATGCTGTCCACGATGCGATTCGTTTATTTGTTTCCGATAAACCGGAAGCGCTCATTGTAGATTTTTTTGCGGGATCGGGCACCACACTTCATGCCGTCAATCTCCTCAATGCCGAAGACGGCGGTTGCCGCCGTTGCATTATGGTTACGAACAATGAAGTGTCTGATACCGAAGCTAAGGAAATGATCGTCAAAGGATTGAAACCCGGTGATGAAGAATGGGAAAAGCTCGGCATTGCACGTTATGTCACATGGCCGCGCACCGTCTGTTCTATCAAGGGCGAAAATATCAACGGTGAGCCGCTTGAGGGAAATTATATCGGCAGCGATATTCTTATGTCAGACGGTTTTTTTGCAAACGCCGTGTTTTTTAAACTGGGTTTTCTTGATAAAAACGCCGTTGCTCTCGGCAGACAGTTCGGGGAAATGCTGCCGACTTTGTGGATGAAAGCGGGAGCAGTTGGTGTGTGTCCCGCTGTAGGCAATGATATTCCCGATATGATGATCTTGCCCGAAAACAAATTTGCCGTTTTGATCGACGAGATGTCATATATGAAATTTGAAAAGCGGATAGCCGAACACCCTGAGATCGAAACAATCTACATCGTGACCGATTCCGAGTCCGGATACCGTGAAATGATCGCGGCGTTTGAGGGGCACAACACATATCGGTTGTATGGAGATTATCTTGATCATTTCCGTATGAATACCGGGAGGTAACAGATGAAGCTTGAATTATTTCCTTTTCAGAAAAAAGCTCTTGCGGGACTGCGAATGCAGAGCGCGGAAGCTATCGGCAGCTACCGTCGCACCCACACTCCACAGGTAGTGTCATTTACCGCGCCTACGGGTGCCGGCAAAACCATTATTATGGCATCGCTCATCGAGTCTGTTTACTTTGGCGATGACACCTATCCCGATCAGCAGAACGCTATCTTTGTTTGGCTGTCAGATTCTCCACAGCTCAATGAGCAGTCAAAGCAGAAAATAGATCTAAAGGCGGACAAAATCCGTCTTGACAAATGTGTCACCATTACGGAGGAAACCTTCGACCGTGAGGTGCTGGACGATGGACACATCTATTTCCTCAACACGCAGAAGCTTGGCAAAGGTTCTAATTTGACCAAGCATAGCGACACAAGACAATATACGATATGGGAAACGCTTGCCAATACCGCTCGTGAAAAGAGCGACCGTTTGTATCTCATCATCGACGAGGCACACAGAGGTATGCAAGGTCGAGAAGCAAGCCGTGCGACTACGATCATGCAGAAATTCATTAAAGGCAGCGCCGAGGATAAGTTATCTCCCATGCCCGTGGTGATTGGTATGTCCGCAACCTCCGAGCGTTTTAATCGTCTCGTTGAGGGAACTTCCTCTACCATACATAAAATTGTAATAACAGCAGACGAAGTGCGTGCCTCGGGACTTTTGAAGGACAGGATCGTTATAACCTATCCCGAGGAAAACTCACTCAATAAGGATATGGCGGTTCTTCAAGCTGCGGCAGACGATTGGAAACAGAAGTGGGATCACTGGACACAGTATTGCCGCGAACAGCATTATGCCTATGTCAATCCCGTTTTCGTTGTTCAGGTATTGAGCGGTACGGGGGATCGTATATCCGATACCGATCTTGACGATTGTTTGCGCAAGATCGAAGAAAGAACAGGGTTCCGCTTTTCCGCCGGCGAGGTGGTGCACACATTTGGACAGACCTCTGCGCCAATTACCGTGAACGGCTTGAATGTGCGATATGAAGAACCTTCACGTATTGCCGAGGACAGAAATATAAAAGTGGTTTTCTTTAAGGAAAATCTTTCTACGGGATGGGACTGCCCGAGAGCGGAAACAATGATGTCTTTTCGTCGGGCAAAGGATGCGACATATATCGCACAGTTACTCGGACGTATGGTGCGTACACCCATGCAGACAAGAATTTTGGTTGACGAAGTTTTAAACGACGTGCATCTTTATCTGCCTTATTTTGACGCCGATACCGTGCAAAGAGTTATTGAAGAATTGCAAAGCACCGAGGGCGGCACCATTCCGACAGATATTGTCGGGGAGTCTGTGGTGGAAAGAGTGTATGAAACGCTGACGATAAGACCCGCAAGACAGCGGGCGCATACCGATCCAAGCGTCCTCGGGCAGATCGCGTTGTTTGATACGCATAAATCCGAAGAAATTCCGTCCGCCGCAAGCAAAATCTCGGCAACTGTTGAGAACTTTGTCCCCGAAACATCTGCCGAGCCTGTCGTTTTTGCACCTGCAACGACTCCGATATTCGCAAGCACGGAGAACTCATCTGCTGTCGTTGCCGAACAAGCATCCGGTGTAGAGATTGAAGATTTTGCGGATACCTTGGACCGTGAAGCGGTAATGAAATTTATTAACGATTACGGGCTTTTGACCTATGATGTCAGAAGCGTAAGAATTTCCAACTATCTCGTATCACTTTACAAAATGTCTCGTTTGCTCACTCAAACCGAGATTTGCAAAACAGTGTCCAAAGACGTTGTGGCTGATATTGTTCGCATGATTCACGACCACACAGAGGGTTTGAAGTTGGCGGGAAAATACGATGAGCTTGCGGATATGGTTCGGCAGTTCAAACTGTCAACACAAATATTCGATGTGTTCGGTGAAACGGTTGATAACTACTCGATCCACGATCTGTTTACTACCACCGATACGGATGTTGACCGGCAATTCCGTCTTGCGGAAACAAAGCTGGGCAACGAGGGCGTTGCAAATGAATACGGTCGTAAATACTTTGATGTGGACGAGCCAAACGCTTACAAAATCGATGTAATTATTTTTGCGGCAGATGACGAGTGCATTAAGAGCTTGCATACATATGCCGAGGCAAAATTTCACAGTCTTAACGATACCTATCGCAGATACATTGCGAGAATAGAATCCGACCGTTTCCGCAGACAATACGACAGCATCGTTTCGGATGGCGACATTGTAAGTAAGCACAATTTCCGTTTGCCCGAGACTATTCAAATTGCTCACGAGGATGGCGGCAAGGAATACAGCACTCATTTGTTTGTTAACGCGAATACCGGAACAGCTGTGATAAAATTGAACGGATGGGAAGACAATTCAATCAGCATACAATGGATTTCGTCTCAAAAACTGTATAGAAAAT
>CAZISZ010000130.1:0-4928 GCA_964542035.1 uncultured Ruminococcus sp.
TCGTTCACATCAACTAAATGTATCATCCTATTTTCTCTCCCATTAGTTCATTTTTGGTCCGAACGGTCTCGGTATCAATCATAAACCAACTCAAACTTCACAGTCACTTCTGCTTGTGCCCTGCAAGTGTTCATCTGCTGTACCCATTCCATTTGGCTTTCGGCGTTTCGACCACGCCGTACTGTTTTACGACCACCCAGCTTTCGGTGGGGTTATATTGTTTGTTCGGAGTCGCGGAATTGCAGATTGTAGAGTTTTGAATATATTCCCTGAAGCTCCATAAGTTCCTCGTGCGTGCCCTCCTCGGCAACGCGACCGTCGGAGATAACGGCTATCTTATCGGCGTTGCGTATGGTGGAGAGTCTGTGTGCTACGACAATTGTCGTGCGGCCTTGGCAAAGTTCGTCAAGCGCACGCTGTATAAGTATCTCGGTGGTATTATCAAGCGCGGATGTTGCCTCATCGAGGATGAGTATGGCGGGATCTTTAAGGAACACGCGCGCAATGCTCAGGCGTTGTTTTTGACCGCCGGATAGGCGCACGCCGCGCTCGCCTATTTCGGTATCGTAGCCGTGCTCAAGCGACATTACCCAATCATGGATGTTAGCGCGCTTTGCCGCTTCTATCACTTCTTCTTCTGTGGCGTCAAGCCTGCCGTAAAGTATGTTATCGCGAATGGAGCCGTTAAACAGGAACACATCCTGTTGCACGATGCCTATGTTAGAGCGAAGAGATGTGAGGGTAACATCATTTATATCATGACCGTCTATGGTTATTCTGCCGCCGGATATCGGATAAAAATGAGGTATCAGATGGCATATGGTGGTCTTGCCGCCGCCGGAGGGACCCACAAGAGCCAAGGTCTTGCCGCGCTCAAGGTGCAAACTGACTCCGTGCAGTATCTCCGCTGATTGCACATCCGGGTCGCTTGATCGATATCCGAATTCAACATTTTCAAGGTTTATATCTCCCACGGCGCGCCCCATCTCAATGGCGTTGGGAGATTCCGCCTCGGCGGGTATATCCATTATTTCGCAAAAGCGTTCAAAGCCCGTAACTCCGTTTTGATATGACTCCATAAAGTTTATCAGCGTTGTTATGGGGGTTATAAACATGCTTACCGATACGATAAACGCCGAGTAGTCGGCAAAGTTGATCTTGTCGGCGTACAGGAAAATTCCGCCCGCGATGAGAATTATAACATTGAAAATATCGGTGATAAATGAAGATGAGGAATGAAACGCCGCCATTGCCTTGTACGCGCGGCGGCAGGCGTCTACAAATTGACTGTTGCCTACTTCGAATTTCTCCATTTCCTTTTCGGCGTTGGTATACGCCTTGGTAACGCGAATGCCCGAAACACTGCTTTCTATTGCGGCGTTTATAACGGCGTTACTGCGTCGGCGGTCGGTAAACGCATCACGCATGCGGCGGCGCAGGCGCATGGATACCGCCAAAAGTATCGGCACGCAGGTGAAGATTATAAGGGTAAGCCAAACGTTTATCGTACATAGGTAAGCAAAGGATCCCACTACCATTACCGAGCTGATTATAAGATTTTCGGGTCCGTGATGGGCAAGCTCGGAAATATCGAAAAGATCGCTTGTAAGGCGAGTCATTATTTTGCCGGTCTCGTGATCGTCAAAAAAGGAAAACGGAAGTTTTTGCAGGTGTGCAAACATATCGCGGCGCATCTGCGCTTGCATGGCGGTACCCACCATGTGACCGTAATATTGCACAAAATAGCGCAAAAGCAGGCGCAAAACGTAAAGTCCCAACACCAAAAGCCCCGCCGCAACTACGCCGCGAAAGTTCTTGTTGGGTATGAGGTCGTTAAGCATCCGTCTTGTCACTATCGGGTATATCATGCCGATAAGCGAGATGAGAAGGGACGCGAACATATCCGCGGCAAACATAAATTTGTGCGGTTTGTAATAAGAGATAAATTTTTTCAGCATTGATCTTAACTGCCTTGTCTTTTTATTGTTTTATCGATTTTTTCCGAGTCAGGAACCGGAATTTGCAAGCTCCTCTTGGTGCTTTTTTACCAACGCTACGTTGCGTTCATGACCTGCGCGGGTCTCGGCAAACAGCATAAAGCGGTCGGTGTCGGTTACAAAAAAGTAATTGGAGCTTTCTCCGTCCGGTGAGATGGCGCATGTGATTGCCTGATAGGATGGGTTGCATATTGCTCCCGGGGGTAATCCGCGGGATGTATAGGTGTTGTAGGGATTATCGAGATTCAACTGATCCGCGCCTACGCTCTCCGGCTTTTCACCGTATGTGATGAGCCATGCGTAAACGCTTGTGGCGTCGCATTCGAGATACGGAAAATCGGCGGGTTTGGCAAGACGGTTGTGTATTACCGCCGAGACCTTGTCGAAATCCGACGCGTAGTACGCCTCTTTTTCTATTATCGAAGCGATGGTGATGACCTCGTCTATGGTCATGCCGCGGCGTTCGGTAAAAGCGCGCAGTTTTGAGTTATACACCTCGTCAAAACGGGCGAGAAGCTTGTTTATATAGTAACTCTCCGAGTTGTCCGTGTAAAAATCATAGGTATCGGGGTAAAGGTATCCCTCAAGGCGATAGTGACGACCGCTGTCGTTCTCATCCGCAGCGGGGAGAAAATCGTAGTCGTATTCTTCCTCGTTTATCGCGCTTATAAATCCTTCGCGTGTGCCTATTCCGTTTGAGGTAAAAAGCGTGATTATATCCTCAACGTTGTATCCTTCGGGAATGGTCAGGCGTATGGTGGAGCGTGTAGTGCTCGGTCGCAGAGCTATAAGCAACTCATCGTAGTTCATCATACCGTTAACGGTATGCGTACCTACCACAAAAGCGTATTTTTCGGGATATTCTATGATATACTTATCGATATGTTTAAGTTTTGCGTAAAGTCTGAACAGCCAAGGGTATTTTATAACACCCTCTTCTCCCAAAATCTCGGAGATGTCGGCAACGGTGGCAAACTCGGGTACGGTCACCTCAACTTCTTCGCTGTCTTTTACAAAGGCGTACATATCGTTTACAAAACTGATCGCCAACAGCGCCAGCGAAGCGGAAACGATAACGATAAATCCGATGTACAGCACAGTTTTAAGCAGTGCCATAATGGTGCTTGACGTCTCGGTGTAACCGGGCTTTTTTGTCGGATCTTCACCCATCAGCCCCGCGGTCTCCGCTTCTGCGGCGCGCATGGTTTTGGCGCGCGCTGCGGCGCGCTCGGAAGCGGTGAGCTCTTTTTCTTTTTTGTTTTTTATTGGCATGATTTACCTCGATCTGCGGCGTATCAGTTCAAAAACAGTATCACCGCTATGTAAAGCAGGTAGCAAAGGAGCGCCGACGGTGCCAAAAATGCACGGGCATTATTCGCAAAGGCGCGGCGCAGTGAATCGGAAAAGCCGCGTGACGGCGTGTTTTGTTGCGGGCTTTGCGTACTTATGGCGTGTTGTGCGGGATCGGTGCCTTGCGGGCGTTGCGCGGCGGTATGTCCTTCGGTTGTGTGCGATGTCCATGAACCGCGGTAGTCACTGCTGAGCGCGCGGTCGGCATAGGAACCGTAAAGGCGGGCGCATTCGCCGCAAAATACGGTCAACGCGGCAAGGGCGGAAAGTCCCAATATCAGTATATAAAGCGTTCTGCCTCCCGCGTCGTAAACTGTGCGAAAAAGCGGTGCGCCGAACACGGCGATAAGGTCGTAACCGAGATGTACCGCAAACGCGGCGAAAAAGGATCTTGTTGCGTAAAGGGTAAGGGCGAGCAGTATTCCGGCGAAAAAATAAACCGTGAACGATCCCGTATCGAAGTGCAGCATGGCAAACCAGAGAGAGGTCAGCACCACCGCGCTGAAACTTCCGCCGTCCGCTTCATACTCGGCGCAAAGGACGGCTCGAAATACCAGTTCCTCGCAAAAAGCGGGCAGGGCGGCGTAGACCGCCGCAAGGTAAAGAGTGTGCGCGGCGTCATCGTTTCCGGGGGCGGAGAATGCGCCGTAAAGGGTGTAAGTATCCGAAAACGCATCATAGCCGGAGGAGGCAAGGTTTAAAAGAAGAGATCCTGCCGTGGCGGCAATTACGGCGGATATTATCAGCAGTATGTGGTTGATACCGAACGGCGCGGGACGCAGACGGCGAAAGCCGATACGGCAAACGCGAATGTATACGACGGCGGGGAGCATAAATATCAGCACCTGCACAACGGTGAGCAGTATTACCTCGTTTTCTCGGTCGAAAAGATATGGGGATACAAAACGCACAAAAAGCAACAGCAGATAAACGGTTAAAACAAGCAGCGGTGCCGTCATCGACGGCGCGTATCTGCGTTTTCCCGGCATGCGCGCGGTTGCGTTTGGCTTTTCCGTCCGCCGCAAATGTATGTTTGACGTTTCTTGCGGTCGCATTACGTCACCGCCTTTCGTTATTTTATCGTTTTTAAATTCAATCTGCAAGAAAACCGCGGCGCAATTCGTCTGCTTTTTCGGCACCGCGCAAAGCTGCGGTTATGGCAAGACCGAATTCCACCGCCACGCCCATGCCCGCGGCGGTTATGCGGCGGCGGTCCGTAACAACTCGGTCGGCGGAAATTTCGGCATCGCGCAGTTCACACTCAAAGCCGGGAAAGCAGGTGGCTGCATAGCCGCCGAGATATCCGCGGCGACCGAGCACCAGCGGCGCGGCGCAAATGGCGCAAAGATACGCGCCCGCCGTATCCGCGGCGCGCAGCATCGCGTCCACAGCGGGAGAAGCGTCGAGGTTTGTCGCTCCCGGCATACCGCCGGGCAGAATTACCGCTTCGATATCTCTCAAAGAGGAAATGTCAAGCTCGTCCTCCGAGATATCCGCCGTAATGTGGATGCCGTGCGAACCTGTAACCGAACGGCCGCCGACCCCGACAGAGCGGACGCCTACGCCCGCGCGGCGTAAAAT
>CAZISZ010000131.1:0-4809 GCA_964542035.1 uncultured Ruminococcus sp.
GGCGCGGATGTAATGATATCTTCACTCGTACCGATAGACGCCGCAAAATATATGGATCATATCACTCGCGGTCTTTCATACGAAAACATACTGGGCTGGCTCGGTGACATAAATATGCTATATCGCTGGCATGAGGGCTATAACCGAGCCATAGAGCATCTGGCGAGTGCATGCCGAGTTCCGCTTTTTGATCTTCGCGGCAAATTCCTCTATACACATGCATTCAATGGTCTTATAGGTGACGACGGAATCCATCCCACAGCCGAGGGGCACAAAATGATAGAGGATATACTTGTGAATTCACTTCCGTGCGCCGGGGTGGCATAACAAAAAGGCGTTGAGAAAAGTCTCAACGCCTTTTTGTTAGTCAAATAAGCGGTCGGCACAAGGCTTACCGCAGCGTATCAGCAAAACGATCATGTACACTGTCACGGCAACACCGAGGATAACCGTAACCGTAACGGTGACGGCATCCCACACTGTCCCGCTGCCAAGCGTTGGGATAAGATATCCTCCGAAATCAAACAGCGCGTGAAGCATCACGGGTACCCAAACAGACCCGGAGACAAGCAGAGCTATTGA
Organism: uncultured Ruminococcus sp.; assembly: GCA_964542035.1. Lineage (GTDB taxonomy): Bacteria > Bacillota > Clostridia > Oscillospirales > CAG-272 > CAG-390. The sequence goes on from CAZISZ010000131.1 coordinate 583, forward strand.
GCACATGCCTCCGATGAGAAAGGAATACCCCACCTGTAAAAAAGTAGCCACCACTCCCGCACCGGAAAACAGATTTACCAAGTGAATAGCTCCGAACAGCGCCGACGAAAGCGCACTGACTCCAAAAACACTGCGTGCGTTATCCCTTCGCGAGGAAAGCAACAGCATATAAAATACTCCGCGAAAGGCAATTTCCTCAAAAATCCCTATAAGCAACGAAGAAAGCGCGTAGATAACGATATAATGTGGCGGGCATTCGAGCTTTGCCGCTCCGCTTACAAGCCCTATGACAGGGAAATTATTAAGCACTACCAAAAGCGCGGGCAGAAGCGATATAACTTGACGCCCACCTCGCGGTACTCCCCAAATATGCCACCCGAGCCTTACGGCAAGCATTGCAAATACAGCACTGCCGAGTGCACGCGTTATAATACCGCGCAGCATACTGTCAAGCACCGGATCCCGTGACAGCGTAGGTGGAAAAATTTCAAGCACCACCAACAGTACTGCTACAGTGATAAATATCGGCAAGAGCAGATCCGGGCGTCTTTTTTTATCATCGCGTGACATTTCACACCTCCCCGCCATCGATTTTCTCCTTTTCGTTTTTTTCGGCGCGAAGATTCATAAACCTTCGCTCAACAAAAAACAGTATCACACTTATCGCTACCAAAATCACAGCCGTAAACTGAGACGGAGTTAAAAAAGCAACGGGACTCCCACCTCGGTCATCGGTGCGCAGGTATTCTATGAAAAAGCGCCATACACCGTATATCGAAAGATATAGCGGCAGGCAAAGATCGAGTCGTCTGCGGAGACGCCAAACCAAAAACCCAAACAACGCGGCAAGGAAGATCGATTCAAACAGTTGAACCGGGATGACATACGCGTCAAGATGGACATTATAAACGGAAATCACCGAATCGCTGACTTTGCCGTAACAGCATCCGGCAAAAAGACAGCCTATTCTGCCCAAACTGTGAGCAATACAAACGGACGTTGCCGCCACGGATGTGACCTCGGTCAGGCGGCGCAGATGCTCGCCTTTACGAAAGAGAAAATGCCCCACAATAAAATATATACTCAAAAAAACCGCCGCGCCGCCTATAAACCCTCCGTAAAAGGTTGCGCCTGTGTTTTTGGTTATCTCAAAATTACCGTTTTCAAGCGCGTTGTACAAAGCTTGAAAAAGGACCGCCGAAGCGTATCCAGCTATTACGGCAAAAACGCCGTCTATTATAACAAAATTATGAAGCCTCACGGAAAAATCGCGCTTATCCGAAAAGATTCTAAATGTCAGCATAGCCGCCAAAATACCGAGGCAAAACATTATACTGTAAAGATCCACCCCGGGGAGGATATCGTATGGATACATAAAAGTACTCCGAACATAAAACTTTTAAATCCAAAAAACGGCGGCACAAGACCGCCGTTTTTGGTTTAGCCGAACAAATGCGCGGCTGTTTAATTTTTAAAATTACTTTCTCTTTCTTGCGACAAGTGCAGAACCGAGGACAGTTACAAGAACTACCGCGCCGCATCCGACAATGCTTCCGCATCCGCCGGTTGTTGCGGGCTCTGTAGTATCATTACCTTTGCTCTCGGTGTCGGCGGGAGCGGTTGTGGTGCTGTCGACAACGGTAGGCGCAGCAGTGGTATCTGCCTTGGGAGCGGCTGTAGTCTCCGGTATCTTGGTCGTTTCGGGCTTGGTGGTCTCGGGAGCTGTGGTCTCAACGATCGGCTCGGTTGCGGGATATGTATAAGCCGCAAGCTCAACATCAGTCAGAAATTCCTGAACATAAATGCCCATAAAGTTAAGTCTGGAGCCGTTGCCGGACATTTCCGTACTACCGCTGCTGTAAAGGTGAGCAAACTCAATAGTGTGTGTACCCTTTGTCAGTTCGAATGTGATATTCTGAACGTAACCAACCTGATAGTACTTGGAGTTGACGCCGTTTGCGGTGGTTATGTTGGTGGTGGCAATATCGTTTACGCTGTAATCATAGCTGTAATCTCTGAATATCAGCTGTGTATCGCTGATGTTTACCTGGCGCTTTGTACCGCCGTCAACGGAAATGGTAAAGCCGCGATCTTTCTCATCATTGTCAACAGCCTCTTCTTTAATCTGAGCGCAACCGACAACCACGAATTCGTAAATACCGTCTGCGGGAATATCAACAGTATAAAGAAGCTCGCCGTGAGGGAAATTGTCACTCTTGTTAGCCCAACCGGAAGAGTAAGAAAGCACAACATACTGCTCGCTCTTGGAGACATCAAGAACAAATCTGTCGTTGAAAAAGTTTACAAAGGGGAAATCAAACATGGTTACGTTACGTGTACCGCTACCGGGAGCCTTAAATCCCTCGACATCGCCGTTGGTGTAAGAATCCCATGAGATGAACTGCGCATCGGTTCTTATAACGGGAAGCATCTGCGTGTAAATCTCGGTTACGGTGGTAAACTTAACATCGGCGGTAATGTCTTCAACAGCCGCCTCGGTCGCAAACGCGGGGACACATATTGCCGCCGCCATAATGCAGACCAAAACAAGTGAGATTATTTTTTTCATTGTAGAGTTCCTCCTAACAATTTGGTTATTGACATTTTACAACAAGTCGATTAAATTGTCAATACCCTCGTAGCTTTTTTGACACAATGCACGAATTATCATCCCTATAACTATGCAAAACGCCGAAACGCAAATGTGAATAGTTCATCAAATCGTCAATATATTTCAATGTGCGGTGTATTGACAGATCCTCAGCTTTGATATATGATATATTATGAAAATCCAATCCAAAACACGGCAAAAAAAGATTACACGACTCAAAATTTATTATACCGTCACAGGGTGAGAAAATGGTAAAAACGATAGCTATAATAGACGATGATATTTATATATCCGATATGCTTACGGAAGTACTCGAACGCGAGGGGTACCGCACCGTGCGAGCATATTCGGGCACTGAGGCACTCTACCTGCTCGACAGGTACAAACCCGATTTGATCCTTCTCGATCTTATGCTTCCCGGGCTCTCTGGCGATGAGGTACTCGGACAAATCAACTCCGCGGGGATACCGGTTATAGTACTCAGCGCAAAGATGGATCCGGCAGACAAAATAGGTATTTTGCGCGGCGGAGCGGCGGATTATATGACCAAACCTTTTGATACCGGCGAACTTTCGGCGCGCATTGCGGTACAACTTCGTAACGCCGAAAGATCCGTCAGACTCATGAAAGAAGAAAACAGCACGGCGCCGCTGAGTGTCGGCGATATGATGATAGATCCGCTATCCCTCGGCGTTACCGTCGGAAGCCACTCGATAAAATTGACACGTACCGAATACGCCATACTAAAGCTTTTAATGGAGAACCCACACCGTGTAATAGCCAAAAGCGTTATGCTCGAACAAATCGCAACCGACACTCCCGATTGTACCGAGCGCTCTTTGAAGCAACATATAAGCAACCTGCGCCGCAAACTCCGCGAAACGGGCAGCGGAATTGACCGTATTGAAACGATATGGGGGATCGGCTTTAAACTTACCGACGCAGACACTCCGCAATAACACCGCAAGATAAGTTTGCGGGCAACAACAACAACAAACACGATGCGATAATAAAAAATATTGACGTTTTATTGACATATCCCTTGACCGATTTCTTGACTGTTTGGTTGTATAATTACTCCGCGGACGGCAATCGCAAGCGGGAAAACGGCATTTATTGCTCGATGCCGTCCAAAGGAGGCAAATTTAAATGGAAAATGTTTTACAAACAAGCGGTCTTTGCAAAAAGTATCGCAGATCATGGGCGCTTAATGGGCTTACAATGAACGTTCCGCGCGGATCGATATACGGTCTCGTGGGCAAAAACGGAGCCGGCAAAACCACGCTCATACGCCTGCTGTGCGGTTTACAACAACCGACATCCGGCTCATACCATATATACGGCGCGGACGGCAGCAACACCGCAAAGATATCATGTGCGCGCCGTCGCATGGGAGCGGTGGTGGAGACACCCGCGATATATCCGGACATGAATGCTGCGGAAAATCTACGGCAACAAAGTCTTGTTCTCGGTCTGCCTTCGTACAGCGGTATTTCCGATCTTTTAAAAATCGTCGGGTTATCTGACGTCGGCGGCAAAAAGTCGCGCAGTTTTTCACTTGGAATGAAGCAACGTCTCGGCATTGCCATGGCGCTTGTGGGGGACCCGGATCTGCT
>CAZISZ010000132.1:0-4798 GCA_964542035.1 uncultured Ruminococcus sp.
CAGTTAAAATACCGCGTTTTTTTAACCCAACAGAGATACTGATGATAAAGCTACCGCGCCATCCCGCATAATTCGGGAATGACGCGGTAGCTTTTGTCGATAGGCGCTATAAGCCAAACTTATTTTTCAAGCGGATTCTCACCTGCATCATCACGCGGCGGCTTGTAATCTATCCTCACGACATCCTCGGCGTTAAGCTTTATTTCCGGTATCATAACAGCAGGTACTCCGGATGCCGAGCTTACCATTGCCGCAAGCGCCTTGGCGTACGGAAACAGCGCGCGAAATGCAGCCAAATGTACTGCCTCTCGTTGAGAACCGTCAGTAACGCCGAAAATGCCGGACTCAATTATTTTAAGTGAAAATTTTTCAGGTAATTCGGTATTTTCGGCTATCAGCGTCATTTGCGCGCGTCCCGTATCACCGCCCGAATACATAATATTAAAGTTATACTTAAACCCAAGCCTTATTGTCTCTCCGGGCTCAAGCTTGTTTATAAACGATATCTCATCCGCCTTGACGGCTTTGATCTCAATACTCGGAAGTTCGTTGCCCATTTTATTTTTTCCTTTTGATCTTCAGTAATTAATTATATGCATACAATAAACAGCCACGCAAGTGCCGCAAGCACAACACCGTCGCGCTGATAACCATGTCCTTGCACAAACGACCAAACAAGTGTAAATGCGCAAACCGCAAATATTATCACTCCCATGGTTCGGCAAACACCGCGTTTTACATCCAACAGTCCAAACAGACCCGCAAGGAGCATTAAAATGCCTGCCGAAGCCGTCAGTATACTTATAAGATCCAGTTCAAGTGCCGATCCGATCGCGGAGCGTATCGACGGCAAAAGCGAATCGGCTCCTATTACTATGTAAACAAGACTTATAACTATCCTGCAAGTGTTAATTTTGTTTTTTGCCATATATAATTTCCTCTCTGATTTTCACATTATCACGCAACATTATTTTACATCAAAAACATACGAACGTCAATAGCAAAAATCAAGCAAACTGAGAATTATAAAGTCCCGCATAAAAACCACCCATTTGCATGAGTTCCGCGTGACTCCCCTGCTCTATCACATTGCCTTCCTTCATTACAAGAATAACGTCTGCATTTTGAATTGTTGATAGGCGATGAGCGATCACAAAACATGTACGCCCCTGCATAAGTTCCATCATAGCGGATTGTATCTTTTGTTCCGTTCTTGAGTCAACATTGGACGTTGCCTCGTCAAGTATCAACATAGACGAATCGGAGAGCATAGCGCGAGCTATAGTTATAAGTTGTTTTTGCCCTTTTGATATACCGGATCCGTTATCCGTAAGTACGGTATCATATCCATTCGGCAGTGACTCTATAAACGAATCGATATGCGCCGCGTGCGCAGCCGCGCGTATCTCCGCATCTGATGCGTTTTCCTTACCGTAGGCGATATTTTCCGCCACTGTACCGTAAAACAACCATGTATCCTGCAACACCATGGTATACGCATGCCGCAGCGAAGCGCGTGTGAGCGATCTTATATCTTTTCCGTCAACGCAGAGAGTACCGCTGTCGATATCGTAAAAACGCATTAAAAGATTGATAACGGTCGTTTTCCCCGCACCTGTCGGACCGACGATAGCCACCGTAGAACCTTGCGGTACACTAAGATTAAGATCCTTTATTATCACTCGATCGGGAGTATATCCAAAACGAATATGCTCCATATTAACGTTACCGCGAGAATCACAAAGTTCAAATGCATCTTCGGCATCGGCACTCTCGGGAAGTTCGTCTATAAGCTTAAAAACTCGCTCCGCCGCCGCCAAAGCTGATTGCAAATCGGCAAGGATATTGGCAAATTCATTTATAGGACCCGCAAATTTGCGAGAGTACTGAACAAACGACGATAGATCGCCAAGCTCCAAAAAAATAACCGAGGCAGGGGTTACGACGCCTGTCAGCGACAGCATAAAGAATATACCGCCAACCATTATCACAAGTGCGATGGAAAGGTTGTTTATAAAATTCACCGATGGTCCCATTGCCGCGCCGTGATAATCGGCATTGTAATATGCTTCACACGCATCGTCATTGCGTTCATCAAACATGCCGACGATTCTGTCCTCTCTGCCGTATGCTTGTACGGTACGTTGTCCCGAAAGCATCTCTTCGGCATAGCCGTTCAGCGCGCCGAGTTTTGCGGAACGCAACCGAAACAGAGGTCTCACACGACGACTTTTTATCCTTGTCATGGCAAGAGAAATCGGCACGGTGACAAAAAAGATAACGATTATCACAGGAGATATCGATATCATCATAGCAAGAGAAAACACTACCGTTACAACGCTTGAACATATCTGCAAAAGATCATGCGAAAGCGAGGCGTTGACGGTATCCACATCATAAGATATATGGCTGATGATATCGCCGGTTGCGTGCGTGTCAAAATACCCAACGGGTAACAACATCAAATGATCGAATATATCGCGGCGAAGAGTATAGGTTATCTTTTGCCCGAGTTTCACAAGTAAAAGCGCCAAAAGCAGGGATAACACCGCCGATACGAGATACGTAACGGCAAGAAGACCTACGTATTTGAAAACGGTATCAAAATCCACTTTGCCAACACCAAGATCAATGGCATTTATCGCCGCACCGGAGAGTTTAGGTCCTACAAGCGCAAACAAATTTGAAGATATCATCAGCGCAAATGCTGCCAGAACCATCCATTTACATTGCCAAAGATATCGGCACAACCGCAGTATGACACGGTTGCGAGTACCGCGGTCGAGTTTATTGGGCATGGCTTGATTGTTAGGATTGCTTTGTGCACGCGGGTTACCGAGCATAGACATGGCTCCGCTGCCTTTTCCTCCGTTATTCAAGAAAAGCACCTCCCATCTGCGACTCGCTTATCTCACGGTAAACGTCACAAGTAACCATAAGATCCTCGTGTCTTCCCTTGGCGATTATTCTGCCATCATCAAGAACAAGTATAAGATCGGCGTTCATAACAGAACTGACTCTTTGCGCCACAACTATAACGCTACCGCCTTCGCCCGCTACCTCTTCGGCAAGCGCGCGCCGCAACGCGGCATCGGTTTTATAGTCAAGTGCGGAGCTTGCATCATCAAGCACCAAAATATCCGGATGTGCGGCTATGGCTCGCGCTATCAGCAATCTCTGGCGTTGTCCGCCACTTACATTGGTACCATTAGCGGTAAGTGCACGTCCATATCCTGCCGGATCGGCGGTGATAAAATCATCCGCTTGAGCGATCATTGCAGCACGCTTAACATCTTCATTCGAAAGACCGCGGTAAAAATCGATATTTGCCTCCACGGTATCGGCACATATGAAATCATTTTGCATTGCCACGCCGAACATGGAGTGCAGTTCATCACACGGTATGGTCCTCACATCTCTACCGTTTATTCTCACAGCCCCCTGACCGACATCGTAAAAACGCATTAAAAGGGACAGGATAGTACTCTTTCCGCTGCCGGTTGCGCCGATAATACCGAGTGTACCTCCGCGCGGCAGGCTAAAACTTATATCATGCAGCACATCTCCTTTGCCGCTGTAAGCAAAGCATACTTCATCAAAAACTATACCTTCTTCGCCGTCTCGCGGCGGGTATTTTTCACTGCTTTCCACCGTAAGATCACGCGGAGCCGCAAGCACCTCTTCGATACGGTCCGCAGATGCACTCGCCTTTGAAATTATCAAAAAAATGCGCGATACCGACATCATTGCCATAGATATCAGCGTAAAATATTGAATAAACGCTATTATCTTACCCGGTTCGGATGCACCGCTGTTCACGCGAAGCGCCCCCACCGCAACCACTGCGGTGATACCGAGGTTCATAAAAAAATTCATAAGAGGATTGGCAAGTGACATTGCGGCATTTGTTTTGCCTTCTATCACTGCCAGTCCATCATTGGCACCGTTAAAGCGGCGGCGCTCGTAATCCGTTTTGGAGAGCGCTTTTATAACTCTTATACCCTGCGCATCCTCGCGCACCACGCGAGTCATTGAATCCACCGCGCTGCGCACCTTGGTGTAAAGCGGCAATCCGCGACTTGTAATACCGTAAACCGCAATAAATATAAATGGCAGGACAGCCACCATAACAAGAGTCAACACGTGATCGAGCGTTGCGGTGATAACAAGCCCTCCAACCAGCAGGATGGGCGCACGTACACCCATGCGTTGCATTGTATTTACAAATGTATGTATATTATATGTATCGCCGGTCAACCGGCTCTCAAGGCTTTCCACGGTAAACGCATCGATCTGCGCGGGAGAAAGCGTCATAGTACGCTCAAAGAGATCATGCCGCACCGCACGCGCGACCTCTTTAGCCGTACGTGCCGCCATTCGATTGGCGGTAACGTTACCGATAACGCCCATAAGCGCACAAATGATCATTATAAGCGCCCACATCACTATTTTGCCGCTTCCCGCCGCGATATCCGGGTTTGCTTTGTCACCCATCGGCTTTATTACATTTTCGATTATATGACTGAGAATGTACGGCAACGCCAACTCAACCGTAGTCCCCAATATCTTTATCGTCATCGAAAGACAGATAAAACCGCGGTGCGGAGAAAGATACTTGAGTATAGTTTTCATTACTGTACCTCATCCTCCGCGTCTATAGAAAGCTTGGCATATTCCGCCGCGCGTTCAGCCATGCGGGCGAGCATTGAGGCAAACATCTCTCTCTCCTCATTCGAAAAACCTTGGGTGATGTATGTGTTCCAACCTCGCACCGCATCCAGCACTTGCGGCAAAGCCT
>CAZISZ010000133.1:0-4794 GCA_964542035.1 uncultured Ruminococcus sp.
TGCATCAGCTCCATTGTGAGCTGATTGTGGTCGGTAGCTATATTTGTGGTAGTAAATATAGGGGCAAGTTCATGCTGCGCGGGCGCGGCTTCGTTGTGTTCTGTTTTCGCCAGCACACCGAGGTGCCATAACTCGCGGTCGAGCTCTTCCATAAAATCCGCCACGCGCGGCTTTATGGTGCCGAAATAGTGATCGTCCAGTTCCTGTCCCTTGGGCGGTTTGGCTCCGAATAATGTGCGTCCCGTAAATATTAAATCGCGGCGGCGATCGTACATATCCTTATCTATTAAAAAATATTCCTGTTCCGGTCCTACCGTTGCCTTGGTGGAAGTAACATCGGTGTTGCCCAAAATACGCAAAACGCGCATGGTTTGGCGGTTCAGCGCTTCCATTGAGCGCAAAAGCGGAGTTTTTTTGTCAAGGGCGGCGCCGCCGAAAGAACAAAATGCGGTGGGAATGTATAGGGTTTTGCCTTTTACAAATGCGTATGATGTGGGATCCCACGCCGTGTACCCGCGCGCTTCAAAGGTGGCGCGCAGTCCGCCCGAGGGAAAAGACGAGGCGTCCGGTTCGCCTTTTATCAGTTCCTTACCGGAAAAATCCATTATGACCTTGCCGTTGGCGGTGGGGGTAATAAAAGAATCGTGTTTTTCGGCTGTGATGCCCGTCATCGGCTGAAACCAATGGGTGAAGTGCGTTGCTCCCTTGGATATTGCCCAATCTTTCATAGCCGACGCTACCGCGTTGGCAATACCGAGGTCGAGCGATCGCCCGTCCTCTATTGTGCGCTTCATTGCGTCGTATGCATCTTTTGGGAGCCTTGTTTTCATTGCGGCGTCGTCAAAAACCATGTCGCCGAAATATTCGGGTATGCCTGTCATTTTTGTACCATTTGCTTTTGCATCCGCAAAAGCTTCCTTTGCGATAATAATGCCCGCCGCATGTGGCTTCTTGCAACATATACGGTGGTGATAGTATTTGAAAAACAAAAAGAGGCAGTGGTGCCGTAACAGCTCCATTGCCTTTAATGCGATAATTATACACGAACGCGAGAATGTTGTCAAGAGTTTTTTGCAAAAAAATACGAAAAACTGCCGAATAACGACGATTGAAGTTTATCGCGCGGCGATGGCGTGTGTGTATGCCGGATACTTGACGGATATCGGTACGTCATTCATTAATGTCCGATAAAGTTAATCTTTCATTCAATCTTTGCTTGTTGACAGGTAAACGATATTGCGGTATAATTTAAATTGTAAACTATTACGGTGGGAGGTGCGATGATGCCGGACACAAAGTCATATAAGTCACCCATGCTTCCGCTTTGGTTAGTCTCTTCCCCCGGTAAATCCGCCGATGGAATATTATCTTATTTAGGCAAAAAAAAGGATCACGCTCTGCCGTTTTCGGCTACCGTACATTTTATAAGCTGCGCCGAGGCGTGGCGCGAATGCGCAGCGGCGGAAGAACGCGGAGTTGTTATTATAAACTCTCCGCTTTGTGACGGCGACGGCGTAAAAACGGCTGCCGAGCTTACATCTGTCGGGCATGTTACGTTGGTTATTATGCCGCAGGATCGATACCATGCCGCACGCGCGGCTGCTGCGGACGGAGTTTTCTTGTTGCCGCGCCCGATCTCCGAAAACGTAATGTTTTCGGTGCTGTGGTTTCTTGCCACGGCGTGTGAGAGATTTAGCGCACAGGATGGCAAGCGGGAGATAGCGCAACGTATGGATGAGATCAAAATAGTTGACAGGGCCAAATGGCTGCTTATAGATTACCTTAAAATGAGCGAAGCGCAGGCGCACCGATATATCGAAAAGCAGGCAATGGATCAGCGCATCACTCGTTTTGAAGCCGCAAAAAACATTTTGAAAACCTATCTCGGCTGATGTCGCGATAGGGTGAAAGGACTACGCACATACCATGAACAACCAAACCATCGTCATTCTTGATTTCGGAGGACAGTACAAAGAGCTGATAGCCCGCCGCGTGCGCGAGTGCGGAGTGTATTCGGTAATTCTGCCCTACGACACAGATGCCGAAAAGATAGCCGCTATGAGGCCGATAGGCTTGATATTTACAGGCGGTCCTAACAGCGTTTATGCCGAAAATTCTCCGAAATGTTCTCCCGATATCTTCAAGCTTGGCGTGCCTATACTCGGCATTTGCTACGGCATGCAACTTATCTGCCACATGTTGGGCGGAGAAGTGGCTGCCTGCCATTCCAGCGAATACGGGACTGTGGATGCAAAGGTGGACACAAGTACAGATCTGTTTGCGCGTCTCGGCACCGAACAGCCTGTGCTTATGAGCCATACCGATATGGTAACAAAATTGCCCGATGGTTTTCGCATTATAGCACAAACGCCGTTTTGCCGCATAGCGGGATTTGAAAAGTACGGCGAGCGGATATTCGGCGTGCAGTTCCATCCCGAAGTGGAAAATACCGCAAACGGTATGAAAATGATAAATAACTTCCTCTACCGTGTTTGCGGCGCGGTCGGAGATTACTCAATGGAGGATTACCTCAGCCGTAAGATAACAGAGGTGCGTTCCGTTGTGGGGAACGGGCGTGTTTTGCTCGGGCTTTCCGGCGGAGTGGATTCTTCGGTTTGTGCCGCGCTACTTGCAAGAGCAATACCCGGACAGGTCGTGTGTATATATGTCGATCACGGCTTTATGCGAGATGGCGAAACCGATCAAATACGCGAGGTGTTTGCCGGTCGCGAGCTTGAATTTGTGTATGTTGATGCCAAAGAAAGATTTATTTCGGCTATTGCCGGTGTAACGGATCCCGAGCAAAAGCGCAAGTTGATAGGCGCGGAATTCGCGCGCACATTTGAGGATGAGGCAAAGCGGCACGGCTCACCGGAGTTTTTGGCGCAGGGTACTATCTATCCCGATGTGGTGGAATCCGGATCCAATAGCAGGTCCGCAGTAATAAAAAGTCACCATAATGTTGGCGGGTTGCCCGAGAATCTCGGTTTTAAGGGAGTTATAGAGCCGCTTGCGGGACTTTTTAAAGACGAAGTGCGCCGCCTCGGTGTGCTGCTGGGGCTTCCCAAAAAGCTTGTGTGGCGCCAACCTTTCCCGGGACCGGGTCTTGCCATTCGTATTATCGGTGAGGTTACCGAGGAAAAACTGGAGATATTGCGCCATGTCGATAGCATTGTGCGCGAGGAAATGGGGCGTTGCCGTGCCAAAGCGGATCAGTATTTTGCGGTGCTTACCGATACCAAAAGTGTTGGAGTCATGGGCGACTGTCGCACATACGAGAATGTTGTTGCCATTCGCGCTGTTCGCACCGGCGATTTTATGACCTGTGAATATGCAAAACTCCCTTATCCGTTGCTCACGCGTATGTCGTCGAGGATAACCAACGAGGTACGCGGCGTTAACCGGGTTGTTTACGATATCACGGCTAAACCCCCGGCAACCATAGAGTGGGAATAAATTATAGCAGGTGTCGAATAACTCTCGAGAGTTATTCGACACCTGCTTTGAATCGACGGGCAGATCGTTGCAAAGCGAAAAATCGTTGATCTTAAGCGAGGATAAAAGACATGAAAAGAAACAATGTAACCGGTATATTGCTTGCAATACTGGCGGCGGCGTTATATGCGATAAATTCACCGTTTTCAAAGCTGTTGCTTGATTTTATGCCGTCAACCCTAATGGCGGGATTTTTGTATATCGGAGCAGGACTCGGTATGGGTGTGATAGCGCTTGTTCGTAAGGGCGGAAAAAAAGAACGCACAGAAGAAAAAATAACAAAAGCCGAGCTGCCATATACCGTGGCAATGATAGTGCTTGATATCGCCGCACCTGTCCTATTGTTGCTTGGCATTTCGCATACCACCGCGGCGAATGCAGCGTTGCTGAATAATTTTGAAATAGTGGCAACCGCACTTATCGCTTTGGCGATATTTAAGGAAAAGATCAGCCCGCGTCTTTGGGCGGGAATATTCTTTGTTACGGTTTCATGCGCGCTTCTTTCATTTGAGGATATCTCCGATTTTAAATTTTCGTCGGGTTCGCTCTTTATTTTGCTTGCCTGTGTATGTTGGGGAGTGGAAAATAATTGCACGCGTGAGTTAGCGGCAAAGGATCCGCTGGAAGTTGTACTGCTTAAAGGTGTATTTTCGGGGTTGGGTTCTGTTATCATCGGAATGTGCCTCGGTGAGCGTATAACGGTGCCGTGGAGCGTCTTTGCCGTTTTGGCTGTGGGTTTGGTCGCATATGGGCTCAGCATATTCTTTTATGTTTATGCGCAAAGAATACTCGGAGCGGCAAGAACGAGCGCGTACTATGCGATATCTCCTTTTATAGGTACATTGCTGTCGCTTATTATCTTTCGTGATATGCCGCACTATATGTATTTTGCGGCACTGGGTTTGATGGCGGTAGGCGCGTGGCTGTGTTCCAACGATGAACCCATTATCAAAAAACAAAGAAATAAAAATATATAAAATGGCTTTACGGACGATCGCCTGCGTATATCTGTTTTGTTTATAAAAAAGATACAAGTAAAAATATTGCACCCGGGGGGAAAACGTGCTATAATGAACACGCCAAATGTGGCAGGTCATTCTTACAGCATCCCAACCTATGTGTCGATTTTTTAGCAAAGGTGGAATGGTGCAACATCATAAGGAGAACTATTATGAGTAATGTGCGTCCCGAATCTATGGCTCGAATAAATACCGTCGAGCTTGCAAATGCGTTCATAAACGAGCAGGTGAGCGCTATTCGCCGACAAGTCGGCGATAAAAAGGTGCTGCTTGCGCTGTC
>CAZISZ010000134.1:0-4749 GCA_964542035.1 uncultured Ruminococcus sp.
GTCATCATCGGTCGTATATTCGACCATATCGTATCCATCGATTTCCGCATACGCCTTGGTATAAACATTCACCGGCAACGAGGAGCTGTTTATAACATCAGTAGTATAACGACGCGAACCGTTATCGTAATACTTGACCTTAAGATCACCGCAAAGTATGGCAGCGGGGGCGGCACTGTTATAAAAATCATCTGCATTCAGCTTATTCTCGGCACAGAATGTGCGAAAGCTATCGTCATCCAAAAACACAGCAGAACCGGAAAGCGATAATTTATCGCCTTGCACCTCGGCATTGAATATATCCGCATTTTTTATAAGAGACGCATCGGCATCAACGGCGTTCAGTTCGTAATCAAAGTACAAATATTTATAAGCACTGCTTTTTTCAACGCCCTCCACCGAGCGCATCATCGCATACGCTTCCTCTGCGGCGATATTTTTGTGTGTTCCCGAATATTCCCAATGCGTATAGCCTATATCAACACCGCTGTCCGAGCTGATCTCGCCAACGGCATCCGTCATATAGGAACAAAATGATGACGCCGATATAAACAGCGTTACGCTTAAAAAGATGGATATAACGGTTGAGCGGTACCTTTTTCGATTGCGCGCAAAGTTTTTGGCAGCCATCATCCCCTCAAAACCGAATAAGCGTCCCGCAAAAGGAGATGAGCGCACATCGCGGCGACTGAGTTTTATATCCGCACTTTGACGTATTGCATCTATAGGCGAAAGTTTCATTGCGCGTTTGGCGGGTATCCATGCCGACACCAAGGCCGTGACAATGCCTATTACGGCGGCAATGATAAGCCCCACAGGCGTTATAACAAGTCGCATCTCCATCGCGTATTCACCCACGGCGGCAGCACCGAGAAAGCCGAACTGATCACGCAAGCACCAAAGAGTTATGCCGATTCCAACACATCCCGCAAGTATACCCACGGGGATGCCGACGGCGCACAACACCAATGCTTCAAAGATAACACTGCCGCGTATTTGTCGCCCCGTTGCACCGATCGATTTGAGTATTCCGAACTGTCTTGTTCTCTCTCCTACAGATATGGAAAAGGAATTATATATAAGCGACACTGACCCCACAAAGATAAGAACTATCAGCACCGTAACCATTCCTATTACAACACGCCCCAAGTTATGGTTGGCAATGGAGCCGTAGTACATCAAAAGATCGCTGTGGCGGCGCAGTTCGCCGTTTTGCGGATGTGCCTCGACATATTTATTAAATCCCGTGGGATTATCGAGCGTAAAAAATGCGCGGCACTCTCCTACGCCTCCACCGCAGGTAAGCGCGGTAAATCCCGGTGAATCATAATATTCGATAGAATAATCAAGCCTGTCAAATATCCCGACAACGGTATATGTTATCTCATTTGTATTTTTTATTGATTCAAGCAATAAGATTTCATTGCCGATCGAAGATTCGGCGGCTTCGGCAGATCCATCGGATTTATTATCCACATCTTCGTCTTCACTCTTATAGTTGTAAAGAAGCGGATCGTTGGGTGCTAGTTCGTTTCCGTCATCATCAATCCTTTGCCCCACGGAAAGGGTTAGCGTATCGCCAAGCTTTATTCCGCTCACCAAACAGTTGATAAGGTGCGACGGAATGGCTATCTCGTTTGCGTTTTGAGGCATTCTGCCGTCAACCATGCGTATCGAGATAAGATCACCTATGTTATCGTCAGCAGATTCTATCAAAATATAAGGCTTGTAGGCATTTGTAACATCCGCAACAGCCCATCCAACATGTTGCAGAACAGCTACCGAATCGATACCGTCTTGATCCGCCATAGCCTCGGCATCCGCACGAGTCATATCCGTATAATAACCGTGAAATTTACCGGAACTTACTTCCTCTGCGCGAAGCAGAAATTGCAAACCGCTGTACGCGGATTCAATAACAGCCGTAAACATTGCCATGGATATGATAATGCCTATTATCGTTACAAGCGTTCGCACACGGTTCTTTTTCAGCGCACGCAGGGTGTATTTTTGAAAAATGTTCATTGTCAGCGCTCCCGTATGCGTTCGTCACGCACTATTCTGCCGTCCTCTATTGCTATCACGCGGTCGGCGTGCAAGGCAATATCCTCGTCATGCATAATTATGATAAGGGTTTGATCGTACTTTTGATTTGAAAATCGCAAAAGTTCCAAAATGTCGCGGCTGTTTTGCGAATCGAGGTTACCCGTAGGTTCATCCGCCAACACCACGGCAGGAGCGTTCATCAGCGCACGACCTATGGATACTCTTTGCTGTTGACCGCCCGAGAGCTGATTGGGCAGGTTTTGACGTCTCTCCGCCAGTCCCAAGATATCAAGTAGTTCGCAAAGGCGATCTTCGTTTACCTTTCTTCCGTCCATAAGGACCGGAAGTGTAATATTTTCCACAACATCCAGCACCGGAATGAGGTTGTAAAACTGATATATAAGTCCAACCTCGCGGCGTCGAAAGATGGCAAGTTGATCTTCATTTTGCGCATAAACATCCTGCCCGTTCATATATACTTTGCCCTTGGTGGGACGGTCCACGCCTCCTAAAATGTGAAGCATTGTTGATTTACCCGAACCCGACGGACCTATTATGGCAACAAATTCTCCCTTTTCAACGGAAAAAGATACATCGTCAACCGCTCTTACCTCGTTGTCGCCTTTGCCGTATATTTTGGTCAAATGTTCGACCTTTAATATTTCCATATATTTCTCCTCTCTCTGTTTTCTCAAATGTTCGTTGTATGCTACGGTACATTGTCGAAAGCGTCCCTTTACGGTTACATGAGAATTATAGCAAAATAAAGTGACACTCCGGTGACAGATCGATAAGAGAATCGTCACCGGAGCATTTTATTCAAACTGTGCTTTTGTAAAATTTTACGGTAAATACAGCGCCTCCGCCCTTACCGTTTTGTGCCTTTATAGTGCCGTTTTGCGCCGCTATGACAGAACGCGCCAGCGAAAGACCGATTCCCACACTGCCGCCATCCGCATTTTGCCCTCTGTAAAAACGTTCAAATAAATGCGGTATATCTTCTGCGGCAAAACCTACACCGCTGTCGCGAATAATTATTTCGGTATACAGCGCAGTTTCCAAAGCCGAGATCTTTATGAAACCGCCCTGAGGCGTGTGTTCAACACAATTTTTGACGATATTCCCGATGGCCTCTACACTCCATGATATATCGCCGATATAGCTCTCCTCACCTATCTCCAAGCGCAAATCCTGCCCACGAAGTTCCATGGAAATGCGAAACGGATCAAGCGCACGCCGAACCAGTTCACCCACCGCCACCTGTTCGCGGTGAAATTCCACCGTTCCCGCATCTATTCTTGCAATCTTAAGTAATGCCTCTATCAGCCAATCAACACGTCGCAGTGTACGCAAAAGATCTCGTGTGAGCTTTACCCGTCGTTCGTCGGTTATGTCATCGTCACCAAGCAGCGCAATGGTCAAATTCATCGCCGTCAGCGGCGTGCGCAACTGATGCGAGATATCCGCTATGGCGTCGGTAAGCCTATGCTTATCGCGCGTCAATCCGTCAGCTTGTTCACGCAACCTAACCGTCATTTTTGTGACCTCGCTTTTAAGTACGGCAAGCTCCCCCTCACGGCTGTCGGAGAGCAAAATATCGCTTTGACCGTGAAGGATTCTATCTATACTTTGCGACAAACGCGCAATGTTTTTATTACGCCTTACAGTAAAGACCACGAATATTAAAATATAAACCGAACCTGACACCAACATAAGTACTCCGGCTACCGGAGATATAATAAACCCCGACACCGAACCAATGGTCAGCAAAACGCTTTGCCATATCACACTTTGCCAAAGATCGGGATCACGCATAGTACCATTTACACTTTTGCTTTTCAACAAAAGTCTCTCCTTTTTTGTTTTTTAGTCAACGCGGTAGCCCATACCGCGCACTGTTTTTATTATCTGCGGATCTTGCGGATCGTCCTCTATCTTCTCTCTCAGGCGTTTTATATAAACGGTGAGTGTGTTGTCGTTAACAAAATCCCCCGAGACATCCCATATTTCGTCAAGCAGCCGTGTGCGAGAAAGCAGCCGCCCGCGATTTGACAAAAACACAAGTAAAATACGGTATTCAAGGGCGGATAGCGCAATCTCGGAGCCGTTTTTGCACACACTGCCCTTATCTATATCAACGGAAATATCGCCGAGTTCTATCACGTTACGCGCGCCACCGCTACGGCGAAGCACGTTTTTTACGCGCGATATCAGTTCGCGTGCACGAAAGGGCTTGGCTATATAATCGTCGGCACCCATTTCAAGACCGCGGCAAACACTGTCCTCATCTCCGGATGCCGTTAAAAAGATGACAGGTAAGCGGTACCTGCTTTTTATCTCGTTGCAAAGAGAAAAACCATCCCCTTCCGACAAAGACAGATCCAAAAGCGCAATATTCGGCAGATAGCCGCATTCAATTGCGCGCAAAGCATCGTTCTGCCCGCTCTTTATCATCACATCAAACCCCTCACTCCGCAAAACATCGGTAAGCGGTTGTACTATTCCGGGATCATCCTCGACCAATAATACCTTTATCATTAACACCTCCGCATACATTTGATGTTTTAAGTATATCACAAAATGTTCGGAAAGTAAAGAAAAAAATAAGCATACCCCGCCGCCACAAAGCGACGAGGTATGCACCGGACATTTTAAGCTGTCCGGTCTTTATTATGCTAAACTCAGTTGAGCTCTGCAAAATAT
>CAZISZ010000135.1:0-4742 GCA_964542035.1 uncultured Ruminococcus sp.
TGATAAAAAGCACAAGTCTCGTTGCCTGCGGGCACCGAATTATTTATATAAATCATAAAACAAAAGGAATAGAATCACTCAGGGAGGGCACCAATGAATTACACGAAGATTCTCGTTGTCGATGATGACAGCAACATCAGAGACTTACTCAAGCAAAGCCTTGAAAACGAAGGATATGAAGTAAGAACAGCCGCCGATGGTTTTGAAGCCATCGACACATTTAAAAAATACGAACCGGACATAATGCTGCTCGACATCATGCTTCCCGGAAAAAGCGGACGCGACGTTTGCGCCGAGATAAGAAAATTCTCTACCAAACCGATAATAATGATAACAGCCAAGGTAGATGTAGTTGATAAGGTAGTGTGCCTTGAACTCGGTGCCGACGACTTTGTTGTTAAGCCATTTGATATGAACGAGCTGTTTGCTCGCATCAAAGCCGTTCTTCGCCGTTGCAATACCCACGAGGAGCCCGGCGACAGCGAGGTCATTAAATTTGAAAACATAGAGATAAGCCGTCAAAAGTACGAGCTTAAACTTAACGGTCGATCGGTTGATATCCCCCCCAAGGAGCTTGAGTTGCTTTACTTTCTTGCCTCCAACTACAATCGCGTATTTACGCGCGACCAGTTGCTTGATAAGGTTTGGGGCTTCGACTACCTAGGCGACTCACGCACGGTAGACGTTCACGTAAAAAGGCTGCGTGAAAAGCTTGAGGGCATCTCCGACAAATGGAACCTCAAGACCGTTTGGGGAGTCGGCTATAAATTTGAAGTGGTCGGCAACTGATAAGTCAACACCCAAAAGATACTTGACTATGGGGCTGTCGCAACAAAGCGACAGCCCTTGTCCGTTATAGTTACACAGCCGATTGTAAAAATAAATATTTCAAATTAAATTTATTTTTCGGCGTCCCCAATACCGAAGTAACAAGCAATTCAATTTCGCTCGGCACTCAATTGTAAAACGCGGTTTTACAATTGGTCAACTATAATTACATCGTGGGAGGCAACGAATGTTTAAAAGCGTATTTGCCAAATACATCCTTGCTTTTATGCTCATAATACTTGTCAGCTTTACCCTTTTAACCGTTATCGTAGGCAGCATCGCAAACGGATATTCGGCATCCACGCAAGAAATAACGGTGTCAGCCGCCGCATCAGCCGCCGCCGATGGTATCGGCAATATGGACAAACTTACAAACATTGCTGACGTCACGGCTTTTTGCAGCATTTATCATGACGAGGTGTGTGTGCTTCTTGACGCCATAGTAAAATCCAACAATGAAGAACTTTCTCTCTTTATAGTAACCAACGACGGCAGAATAATCACAGCCAACACAGACGTAACCCAAGCACTCACCGGCAGATATCTCCCCAAACAACTGATGGATGAACTGAGCAACAGTTCCACCATCAAGGAGGTTGACGGCATTGACGGTATCCTCAATGGCAAAAAATATATATGCTCTTCACCCATATATATCAACGACAACTATATATGCGGATCGGTGTTTGCATGTGTTAACACCATGTCCGACGGTCAACTCAGCGTCGTTACAACGCGAACGATAGTGCTCGCCAGCCTATGGGTCATGCTTGCAGCGCTTATTGCCGTATATTTTATCACTAACAGGATCATAGGTCCGCTAAAAGAAATGAGCCACGCCGCAAAAAGTTTTGCGGCAGGCGACTTTGCCGTGCGCGTTCCGGTCGTTGGCAACGACGAGGTAGCGGAGCTTGCCAAAGCTTTTAACAACATGGCGCAGTCTCTTGCTTCTCTCGACGATATGCGCAGTAATTTTATGTCCAGCGTTTCGCACGATATGCGCACACCCATGACAACGATATCGGGCTTTATAGATTGCATCCTATCCGGAGCTATCCCCCCGGATAAACACAAGCATTACCTGACCGTAATACGCGATGAAGTGCAACGGCTTTCTCGCCTTGTTGCCACTTTGCTTGACATTTCTCGCATACAGGCAGGCGACCGAAAATTTGTTATGGCTCCATTTGATATATGTGAGATGGCACGACAGGTGTTGATTTCATGCGAACAGCGAATTGACGGCAAGCATCTTGATGTGGAATTCAATATCGACGACGACAATATGTACGTTATAGGTGACCATGACGCGATATATCAGATTCTTTACAACATCGTTGACAACGCGATAAAGTTTTCCTTTGACGGAGGAATGCTGAGAATACGCGTAAAATATATCGAAGGTCGCCGCATATCAACAGCGATATACAACGACGGCGAGGGCATTCCGAAAGAGGATCAACCGTATATATTTGAACGCTTTTACAAAAGCGACCGCAGTCGCGGAAAAGATAAAAGCGGAGTGGGCCTTGGAATGTTTATTGCGAAAACAATCATCAAGGCACATGGCGAAGATATTACGCTGCGCAGTGAGCCGGGCAAGAATTGCGAATTTGAGTTCACGCTTCCTCGTGCTCAACTCACCGACAAACATGCGTCCACAACAAATACCGGCGCCGACAAACGCGGCGCCGAATAAAAGCACAATATATTTTTCGGTACGTAATTAAACAAAAAAGTGCAAGCGGGCTTCCTGCCGAAAATATCGGCAGCAACTCGCTTGCACTTTATTATATCATGAATCATTCAATACTTTCAAGGTCGGTATAGTATACTATCTCCTGCGGTAATACCAATCCGAGCTTTTTATGGGCTATGCGTATTATGTAATCCCTGTCCATAGGCGCTTCAAGCTCATATTCAAGTTCGGCGGCGCGCACCTCCGCTTCGGCGATCTCCGCCTCCAACCGCTCCTGCTCGCTTATCAAACGGTTGTATTTTACAAACATCGCAAAAGAACTAACCAACAGGCATACCGACACACATAAAAGAGCAAGTTTAACAAAAAAACCCGCTTTTCCCAGTGTTATTTTTCCGTAAAAGCCTCCGCGATCCACCATCGCAATCCCCCTCCGTTTAAATTTCGAACATCATTATTTTTCGTATTAATCATGTCAATCATTCCGTTTTTACGGAATGATCCGATCGAATGCGCTGTGATTTTTTGTTTTTTTCGCTCCGCGATGGCAATTGAGTTCCGATAATTCCGAATCCGTCCGAGGCGAAATCATTCATCCGCCGCCACTCGCGAACGTTGTATTTTTTTATCCTGCGCTCGCGTAAAAAAGAAGCAAACAACTTTGCGCTTTTTTTTACAGTTCCGGTCACAATCCGAAGCATGACAGCCATCGGGTAAAAAAGATATTCCAGTGCCACTCGCACGGCAAATATCAAAAACTCGCCGAAAACTCTGAATGGGCGACCGAGCGTTTTTCTCCATGCAAACGTTCCCAAAAAGCTCGCCAGTATTCCGCTAAGACGAAATATACCGTCATCCACCGCGTAAAACACACACATCTGCGCCGCCGCCCAAAGCAACGGCAACAAAAGATCGGCTGCAAACGCAAGCGGAAGCGTAAAATACTTGTACGCTCTGCCTCGCTCCTTTATTTGACCGATAAGCGGGAATGAATGTCGATACAAACGCGACTTGTTTGCACCGCCGACTCTATAGCTCCCCGCTCGAAGCAGAAAAATAAGATCAAGCAGGATCCCCGCAGCAACTCCGAGCAAAGCCGACACCAAAAGCATCACAGCCTGTGTACGCGGGGAGATCTTCATAACCTCCATTCAACGACCGAACAAACGTCGTCTTTTTACCGGCATGATATCTCTCGGCTCATCCGAATAAAACACTCCGCAAACGTTACCGCTTATCGACAAAATACCGCGATCGGTATCCAATGCGTCTATATGAAGTTCCGTCCCATCTACCGTAAGCTCACCGCATACGGTTGCCGCAATCACACTGCCTTCGTCAAAACTGATAATTTCGCTGACTCCGCTTATACTCATGTTTTTGCGAGCTCTCAGCAAAATCTCATGTACCGTGCGTGCGCCGTCTGACAACGCAGCACTCTTTTTTGTTTCACCGCCGCCGATATTATTGCCGTTACCGTTCATAATACACCTCCGCCATCTTGCGATATGATCACAAAATTATATGGTCGGAATCAGCTGTATATGACGGCACAAGTTCATTGACTTATTATTTCATACATATCCGAGGCATCCGCTTTGCCTACATGCTCACGCACATTAAGCACGCGAAATACCAACCGGCGCTGACCGAAGGATACCTCTACGGTATCGCCTTCCTTAACATCGTATGACGCCTTGGCGACCTTGCCGTTTACTGATATATGCCCCGCGTCGCACGCATCGTTTGCCACAGTGCGCCGCTTTATGACGCGGGAAACCTTAAGGTATTTATCAAGTCGCATTACTTTATATCCTCTGCCCTAAAATTCGAGTATATATTTTTATTATACTTTGTTTCGGCGTGCGATTCAATACCGCCAACACCGCAAAAGTATATTTTACATTTTGTTCACATTTTTTGATGCTTGATGCGATCCCAAATTTCATCGAGTTCATTCATTGACATCTCACTCGGATGTCTTCCCGACTTTTCCGCTTCCGTTTCCACCGCATCAAAACGATCGATAAACTTGTTTACCGCGTGTGTGAGGGCAAGCTCGCTGTCAACGCCCACTTTGCGCGCAAGACTTGTCACCGTCAAAAGCAAATCGCCTATTTCTTCTTCTATCTCATCCGCTCTGCCGGCTCGCACAGCGGATTCCACCTCGTCTGTCTCCTCGCGAAGCTTCGCTATCACTGCATCTGCGTCCGCA
>CAZISZ010000136.1:0-4646 GCA_964542035.1 uncultured Ruminococcus sp.
AGTGTCGTTCGAGGACTGGCTCATATTGATATCGTCGTTGGGATGGCAGAGCTTTGCGCCCGCGATCTCGTTGGCACGGTTTGCAATAACCTCGTTGGCGTTCATGTTGGACTGTGTGCCCGAACCCGTCTGCCATACGACCAGCGGGAAGTGAGGGTTGAGTTCGCCCGAGATAACCTCATCGCAGGCCTTGGAGATGACATCGAGTTTTTCGGCGGTCATCTTTTGGGGCTTAAGCTCGCTGTTTGCGATGGCGGCTGCCTTTTTGAGGATGCCGAAGGCGTGAATGATCTCGGCAGGCATGGTCTCGATGCCCACGCCGATGTTAAAGTTCTCGTGGCTTCTTTCGGTCTGTGCCGCCCAGTATACGTTGGCAGGAACCTTGACCTCGCCCATAGAATCATGTTCAATGCGGTATTCCATTTTCTTTTCTCCCTTTAATGGATAATATTTTCCTTGTTTCGGAATAATCGCGTTATGCGGCGTTCTTTGGCGATTTTACCTGATTTTAGACGGTATTTTAGCTGCAAGCGCCATCATCGCACACCATACGCATTATACAATAATTATATCACCTCGTTACAAATCTGTCAATCCCGAAGTGACATCTTTCGCAAAAAAAATACAACAATATTGCACTCTCGCCCTTGGCGCAAAACTGTGCAATTCGCCGCGCATTTTTTACCGCAACCGCAAACGCCGACGGTAACAACGTATGCGCTCAGCGTAACAGCGCCTCAAGCGCTCTGCCCTGCGCGGCGGGAAGTTTCACACCGAGCAACGCGGCATATGTCGGCGCTTCGTCCACGATACATGCGTCGGGAATAAAAGCGCCGTCGCGGATATGCGGTCCGCGCGCGCAAAGCACCGGTTGCGGTCCTTTTTCCGGCATATAGCCGTGCGTTCCGTGTCCGAACTTAAAATCGCTTACGTCTATCGGCGCCGTAAGCGCGCCGCGACAACTGTCGGAAAACGAAGTGTACCCGTCGCTTTCAAGGCAAAATTCAAAATCGCCGTCAAGATGCCATCTTTCGCGTGTTTCCCGCCGAGTCAGTACATCCGAAAATCCGTATATTCCCTCATCTCGCATGCGCATGAGATCGGCATACAACCGCTCTCGCGTCTCGGCGTCGTTCGGGTCGTTCAGATAAACAAGCGAAGACATTGCGTTGGAACGACAGCAGGCACGCCATGTTTTGATCTTGCCGCGCTCGTCGGACTCAAGATATCCGAGACGGCGAAGCAGAATATTCGGCTTTATTACGCGCTTTATATCCCGCTGACCGTGATCGCTTACCAAAAACATATCGGTATTATTAAGTTCGCCGATATCTTCAAGTGCCGCGCCGATATCCCCGATTGTGCGGTCGATGAACTCAAGCTTTGCATTCAGCCAATCACCGAAAACGCCGTTTTTGTGACGACCGTCGTCAATGGATCCGCTATGTACGAACGTCACCTCGGGACGGAAGCGGCGAATGATATCTGTACAACATTTAATAAGGAAATTATCCACATACGGCTGTATGCAAAAATTCTTACGACCCGTCTTTTCGTATCCGGATGGCAAAAGACCTGCGTTCGCTTCTATGACATCAAGCACCTCGGGGGACGAACCCGCCGTCTCAAAGGAGGAACGCAGTGTATCTCCCGCAAACGGCATCCAATATTCGTCAACAAGATAGTCTATATCCGAGTGTCGCCCCGTTACCGGCCAAAACACCGATGCCGTGGTATAGCCCGCACGGTGAGCCGCGGTAAAGATATCCTCGACCCGTATCGCGTCCGCAAACCACTGCCACGAATCCTCCTTGTCGATCACCCTGCCGGAGTAATTGCTCACGACCCCGGTGCGCTCGGGATAACATCCCGTGATCATCGAAACATGCGCGGGATATGTCACCGTGGGGTATATCGACTTTACGCGCCCCACCGACGCGCCGCCGCCGAAATACTTTTTAAAATTCGGCAAACGACCGAGATACTCAAGATCCTCGCCAACCAAAGCATCGACCGAATAAACAAGCAACCGTCTTTTCTTTTCACTCATGATAAAATCCCTCCGATATATCGATACATCATATCATGACGTTTTTTAATTTTCGGCTTCAAGGCGAGAGTCAAGCTCTGCAAGATAATGCTCGCCCACCGCGTCGTCAAGAGTATATTTCGGAACAAACGTCTCGCCCGGTATTCCCGCCACCTTAACGCGCGGATTACGCAATTCGTCGGGCAAGTGAGAAACGTCAGCCCAACCGTCCACAAAAAATCTGCCGTCGTTAAACACGCGCAAAGTAGTTACGGCGGTGTTTTCAAGCCGCACCATCTGCCAAACATCCCGTACCGGAACCCCAAGCAATTTTGTCATTATAAGCTGAGAGGCAAGCATGTGAGAAACGATGGCAACGGAATTTCCGCGCTCGGCGCGAACGATGCGACAAAAAGCGTCAAACGCACGATCACGGACGGCAAAAAAGCTGTCCCCGCCCTCGATATGCAACTCATCCGGACGATTGCCCCAAAGCGCAAGTTGCCCGGGCCAACGCGCCTCTATCTCGGCGATACCCAAGCCCTCCCAACTGCCACAACAGATCTCACGCAGCCCGGGCTCGATAAGAACCGGAATATCCCGCCCGCCGCGCAAGCCCTCGGCTGTCATTTTAGTGCGAATATAAGGGCTTGACCAAATACGGTCGATCTCAACGTTTGCCATACCGCGTCCGAGCGCCGCCGCCTGCAAAACGCCGCGGTCGCTCAGCGGAATATCGGTACTGCCAACAAACGTTCCGCGCCGATTTCCGCTCGTCTCGCCGTGCCGAACCATATATATTTTTGTAAATTCTCTCATTTTAAAGCTCCCAAACGCCGCAAAATCGCGGCTTAAATTATATTGTTATCTCTCGGAGATCGCCCCCCAAAAAGCACCTATCCCCTCCTTGCAGAGTATAGCACAATCCCACACCGCTGTCAAGACTTTTCGTTGCGGGGAAAACTTCCTTATTGATTATATTAAATAATCGTCTCGATTTTCTTTACCGATGTGCGCACGGCGCAAAAATGTGATATAATATTCTCAAAGAATCGATGGTTTAAGCGCTTAAACGAACGCGCCTGCGAAAGATTGCGAGGGATTACTTTGGATACATGCGACGATGTTGCCAAATTGGCAAACGATTTTGCCTCCTGCGCCGAAATACTTGCGGCAATCGGCGACGAAACAAGACAGCACCTTATTTTGGAAATGATGCGCTTCGGAAGATGCAGCGGAGTGAGAGTGTGCGAGATAACCGAAAAAACCAATCTTTCGCGCCCTGCCGTTTCGCATCACTTGCAGATACTCAAAAAGGCGGGACTTGTTAAAGTACGCCGCGAAGGGACAAAAAACTATTATTATTTCGACCCCGAGATGAATGCACTCGAACATTTGATATCCACCTTGCAACGCGCCGCGACGGTCTCCCGCGCACTTCCGGATCGCGGCGGAGAGGACGAGTAACCGTACTTGATTTACTTACATATACAGATATAAAAATTGATCGCGGGATGGACCCGCGATCGGCAAAGACAAACGGAGGTATGATAATGGATATTTTTGAGTTTATGAAAAAGCGTCACAGTGTGCGCACCTACACGGATAAACCGATAGAGGCGGAAAAACGCGCGGCGCTTGACGCTCTTGCGGAAGACATAAACAAAAAGGCGGGGTTGCACATTCAAACGATCTACGACGATCCGAAATGTTTTGATTCCTTTATGGCGCACTACGGCAAGTTTTCGGGCGTGCGAAATTACATCGCGCTTGTGGGTAAAAGATCGCCCGGTCTCGATGAAACGCTGGGATATTACGGCGAACAACTCGTTCTTTCGGCACAAGAATTAGGGCTTAACACCTGCTGGGTAGCACTCACTCACGGAAAAAGCCGCGCCGTGTGCGAAAGCGGAGAGAAATGCGTATGCCTGATAGCCCTCGGTTACGGTGCCACCGAGGGCACGCCGCATAAAAACCGCTCCATCGGCGAGCTTTGCCGCCACACAGGCGAGATGCCGGATTGGTTCCGCCGTGGTATGGAAGCAGCCATGACGGCTCCCACGGCAATGAACCAGCAAAAGTTTTGCTTTG
Organism: uncultured Ruminococcus sp.; assembly: GCA_964542035.1. Lineage (GTDB taxonomy): Bacteria > Bacillota > Clostridia > Oscillospirales > CAG-272 > CAG-390. Next base: position 4,121 of record CAZISZ010000136.1, read on the forward strand.
AACTTGAGGCGGACGGCAGCGTACGCGCCACCTGCGGCAAGGGCTTTTACACAAAGCTCGACCTCGGGATCGTAAGATACCATTTTGAAAAGGTCACGGGCATAAAAACAATACATTAAAAACCTTTTGCCCGAAGCAAAAAGCGCCATCATAAATATATTACAATATCGCAATGCGCCGCCGCGAACTAAACGCAACGCAAAACGTACTCTCAATTACCGTGATCACGGCGTTCACTTAAAGCTTTTGGTTTCAAAACGGTGTCTTTATAAACGATAAACGGCTTTACTGCGTTATTCCGCAAAATAATGAATGGCAGAAGGGCCCTGAACCCGTATTTTGCGCCGCAAAAATCGGATTTTTTTCTTCACTCGCGCAAAATGTTCGCAAGACCTGCGGTCTTGAAGGGGGTTCGATCCGCAAATCGCTCTCGTGAAAACAAAAAAGGACGGCAAAAGCCGTCCTTTTTTGTTTTGGCAGGGGCAGAAGGGCTCGAACCCACGACCCACGGTTTTGGAGACCGGTA
>CAZISZ010000137.1:0-4636 GCA_964542035.1 uncultured Ruminococcus sp.
TGGGCACCGCCGTAAGCCTCGCAATAGAACTTACACAATTCACCTTCGCGGTGGGCGTGTGCGAAATCGATGACGTTATACTGAACACCTTGGGGACCATCATCGGCGCTACGGCAGTTTTTTGTATAATAAAAAATAAAAAACAAAAAGGATTACCATCATGAAATTCCAAAAAATCTCATCTCTTATTATTTCATTATCATTAATTTTCTCTATTTTTTCATTTATCATACCTATTAGCTCATCCAATATCGAACCACTCACCATTGATCTTCCAAATGACATACAAGAATTCATAGTGCGCAATTATGCTAAGTCATTAAGACTTATTGCATCGTCAACCAGCAGTACATCCGACATTAAAGATTATACTATGATGTCACCGGTTTTTTTTAATAACATATCTAATATTACAAACTCAGATGGCGATTGCGTTTATCACTTTCCGATTGCAAATGAAAATGGTGGCATATCTTTTATATATGATGTGATAACAAATGGAGAATCCATTTGGGCTACCATAGGAGTGGATTTTGCACCATTATTAAACGAAGCTTATCTTAGCGGTGCCGATACTGTAACTTTGATTCAAGATGATTCCATACTATATGCAACATTTGACACACAAATAATTCAACAGCAAAACGATAATATATTTAATTTGACTGACTCACAAGATACACGTTCTACCATAACATTTAATAACAAGGATTTTAAAGTATCACCATTAAAAAGCGATACAACATGTAACCAATTGACATCAATGTCGATTAATAATTCAAAAAAAGAGACAACAACTCGTGGAGTAATCACAACACTGCGCGGAAAAAAGAGCTTACCCAATTACCCGATTGTTGAACAAGGAAACTATGACTTGTGTTGGGCTGCCGCAATTGCTTCCATGGCAAGATATGAAATGCCAACAACTTACAGCAGGTTATCAGCCAAAGATGTAGCAGACGATAACGATCACGATTATACGAGTGCAGATATTTCATTTTGTTTAAAATCAATAAAATACTATTTTCAAGCTCCATATTACTATCCTTATATTATTAGCCGATGCCTCACCCCAGATGAAATTAAAACAGTAATTGATAACGATGATCCTGCATTCATTTGTGCCAGTAGACGAGTAAGCGAATTCGAATTTGCATATCATGCCGTAGCAATGATGGGATACGAATTCGCTGACGATGTTACTGCCATTGAAATTGTAGATTCGACATATACTTCAAGAAGTAAATTTTGTACCTTTGACTCAACAAACAATTGGACATTCTATAGTACAAAAATCACTTATGGCGATATAATATACACATGGATACAAACAATAGCTTTGAATGCATATTAACTCATGATTACATCATCTAAAATTAACCATCTTTTCAAAAACAACAAAACCGCTTTTTTATCCGCTCTCATCTGCGGTCTTGCCGTACATATCTATAAGTTCACAAACACACTGCCCAACGGAGACGCGCTTTATAACTTTTACGATCCGCAAAATATTGTGGCGTCCGGGCGTTGGTTTTTATCCGTTGCATGTGCTCCGAGCAGTTTTTTTGATCTCCCCTGGGTGGAGGGAGTAATGTCGCTTATCTATATCGCGCTGACAAATGTAATTATCTGCCGCATATTCAATATTCAAAACAAAATAGTTTCCGCATTCTCGGCATGCCTGCTTGTATCTTTTCCCGGAGTCACCGAAACATTCTTTTACGGTTTTACGGCAGACGGATATTTTCTTGCCATGCTGATATCTTCCCTTGCCGTACTCATATCTACCGGAGAAGACAAAAAGGCAATACGCTTACCTGTTTCGGCACTGCTAATATGCATTACTTGCGGAATATACCAATCATATGTATCTTTTGCGTTGGTACTTGCTTTGCTGTTTTTTATTTATTGCGTATTTGACGGTCGGCACACAGCCCGCAGCGCATGGCGATATGTGGGAAAGCAAGCGCTTGTGTTCATTTCGGGACTTGTACTTTATTATGTTATATGGCAGATATGTCTTACCGCTGAAGGCGCAAGTACCACCGACTATTTAAACATATCCGAAATAGGCATATCCGGGCTTTCGCTCGGCGGTATTGCCACCGCTTTTTTGAAGTGCTTTAAAAGTGTGTTACTCACGCTTTTTGATCAAAGTAACCGGCAAGCGCCCACATTGTATTCGATTTTAAATATCATTTTTATTACCTTTTTCATATTCGGCACGGTAGCGGTGATTGCGAAATTGAAACTGTGGCAACAAAAAACGCTGTTTATTTTAACTTTGACCGCGCTGATATGCATAATACCTTTTTCCTGCCTTTGGCTTTTTGCATCGCCGAATATGTCATACCGTCCGATGATGCTTACCTGCCTTGCTCTTATCCCGATCTTTACCACTGTAATATTTGACAAATATCTTTCGAATATGTTCGGCAATATGTTGGCGTTACTTCTTGCCATGATAATAGTAAACAACGGTCTTTTGGCAAACATAAGCTACTTTTACATGGACAAATGCTATGAAAAAACATATGCCACGGCGCTTGAAATGACAACACGCATGCACCTGATAGCCGATGATGACGATATACGCAAAATTGCCGTAGTCGGCTCGGCAGACAAGTCGATTGCTACGATGCTCGGCGAAACGGAGCCGAGTTCGCGTGCGCGTGTATTAACTTCCTATCTGCAATCCGATCTGCTCTCCGACAAGTACAGAGTGTATTATTTTTTCAGCGAGATACTCGGAATTGAGTTTCCATTTATGTCCGAAGACGAATGCGCCGAACTTGAATGCGATTCCGCGGTGCGCGAAATGGGCGTTTGGCCCGCACGTGACGCAATGATCCTGCGCGACGGAGTTTTAATAATAAAAATAGGGGAATGCCCATAAATAACAGCCTCCCGAAGCCGCGGCTTCGGGAGGCTGTTATTTATGTTTGCGACTTATTTAAACAATTCTCCGCGCGTGTTGTACACGGCACTGCGAACTATCGAATAATCTGCGCCCATCGATGAGCTTTTCGCGCGAACTCCGAAACGTTCAAGTATTACCTTAACAAGTAATGCGGGGCTGGGATTATCGACCGCCCCGGCCGCAAGGCGCACATCTATCTTCAATGCCCCCGCCTCGCGCGTGACGTGAAATGAATGTATAAGCGGTGCTATATCCGCCTCCACTATGCCGGATTTGGTCTTTTTTTTCGTTACTATGGATGGTTCGGCAAGCATATCGCCAACCTCGCGATCGGTAACGGCCCCCACTCCGGGCAGCCTCAACGTTATTGTATAATCAGCCGACGCAATATCGGCAAATTTGACCGCGGCGGGATAGCAAGAGATAAACTCAAGTCCCGGTACAGTCGCCCCGCGCATACGGAAAAGTACCTCATCGCAACTCATAGTGCTATCGTTTTCAAGACGAATATCCATAAGTTCACATTCACTTGCGCATCCAAGCGGCAATGGGAGCCCAAAGACAAGCTTAGCATGCGGGTTAAAACCCTGTGTGAACCAAAGCGGCAGATCTGCGCGCGCAAGTATTCGCATCATGGTACGCTGAAGATCAAGGTGAGAGGTAAATATGATACCTCCGTGTTTTGTAAACCCGAGTCTCACCACTCTCGGCTCGGTCGGCGGGGTGATCCCCTTTTTTTCGGTCATCTTTTCCGCACTCATTTTTTCAGATTGGGGCATACGGCCCTCTCCCCTCCAAGTCTGTTTGCGCCGCACCCCGAACAATGCTCACGGCAACTGGGTGTGGTTACGCCAGCATGTGCGCGGTCGTGTTCGCGTATAAGAAATTCTTTGGTCACGCCGCAATCTATAACATCCCAAGGCAAAACCTCGCTTGTGTCGCGGCGGCGATTTGCATAAAATGCGGGATCGATACCCGAACGCTCAAACACATCGATCCATTTATCGTAATCGAAAAATTCGTCCCATGCGTCAAAATGAAAACCCTCTCGGCAGGCAAGTTCAAGCGCCGCACCGACGCGTCTGTCGCCGAGTGCCAATACCGCCTCAATACGTGAAGTGCCGGAGTCGTGTGCGGAAAATTTTATCTTGCGGTCGGTTATCTTGGATCTTATAAACATACGCTTTTCTTCAAGTGTCTCGCAACTGTCCTGCGGCTCCCACTGGAAAGGTGTAAATGGCTTGGGCACAAAACATGAAACGCTGACGGTGACCTGCGGTTGACGGCGTTTATTATGCTCGGGTGTGGCGTAATATTTTTCGATCACCGCCTTACCCAGTTTGGCTATTCCCTCAAGATCTTCGTATGTTTCGGTGGGCAGACCGTCCATAAAATAAAGTTTTACCTGTTCTTTGCCCGCCGCAAAGGCAATTCCGGCGGCGTTCATAAGATTTTCCTCGGTAACGTTTTTATTTATAACGTCACGCAAACGCTGTGTTCCCGCCTCCGGGGCAAAAGTGATAGAGGATGCGCGAACGGAAGCCACCTTATCCATCAGCTCACGCGTAAAGCTGTCAATACGCAATGACGGCAACGACAGACTGACCTTTTTATCATCGGTCCATGAGATGAGCCCGTCGGTAAGCTCACGAAGTTTTGTGTAATCGGATATCGAAAGAGAACTGAGGGATATTTCCTCGTATCCCGTGTATTCGT
>CAZISZ010000138.1:0-4570 GCA_964542035.1 uncultured Ruminococcus sp.
CTCCCATGTTCAAACAGATGAACGGTACCGTTAAAAACCTTACCACCGTTGGTGAAATCAATGTTTCCGCAACAGTAACGGGTGCCAAAGATTATACTGCAATAGGCGCCGTGGCGGGTGATTCCAAGGGCGGACAGTATGCCAATATAACCAATAAGGCAAACATCACAGTGACCGTCACCGTTTCCGACGCCGGCACACTTCAGTCCAGAGTCGGCGGTATAGCCGGTCGTCTTAACAATTCCGATACTCCTTGCAGCTTTACCAACTGCACCAACGAGGGTAACATCACATCCGATGGCTCCACCGGCGGTATCGTCGGCGGCAGCTACTCCCCGAGCACTGTATTTGACGGTTGCGTAAACAAGGGCACCATAACAAATACAGACGGTATAAGCGGATGCTTTGCCGCTGCCGGTATCTGCGGATACAGCGGTCAGGGTGCCATCACTGTCAAAAATTCCGTCAACTACGGCGATGTTGTTTCCGCATGCCGTGCCGGCGGTATTATCGGTGATGCCAGAAAGTCCGCAACCATCGAAAACTGCACAAACAATGGCAAGATCAGCCTTTCCCAGACCGCTAAAAATGCCGGCGGCGCTACAACAGCCGGCGGTATCGTCGGTTACGCTCTCGGCGGCGACTGTGTAGTTGACCTTACATTTACCGATTGCGTTAACAACGGCGAAGTTGTCGGATATGTTGCAGGCAGCGCAGACGGCGTCGGCGGCGGTATCCTCGGATACGCTGCCAAGAGCGGTGATGTTAAAACATACGTCACCAAGTGCGTAAACAACGCCACAGTATGGGGTGGCAACCAAGCGGGCGGCGCAATCGGCTACCTGTACGGTTCCGGTTCTTCTTGCGGTATTATCAATCAGTTTATCAACAACGGCGATATGAAGGCAGGTAAATTTGCTTCCGAATTTATGGCATATGCCAACGCCAAGGCAACAGTGGTTACCAATTCCATCGGTACCGGTAAACTTATCGATCTTAACGAAAACGGCGATGTCGGTGCGCACCTTGTTGTTATCGGTCTTTCCAGCGCCGATATAACAAAGTATACATACGAGAATGTCTTTATGGCAGATCAGAACACCGTAACTCACTTCTCTTGGACAGCTACCGAAGCCAATGCAGCCGCTATTCTTGAGATATCCGCGGTTGACGGTCAGGATCTTGCGGGCTCCGATACCGTTAAAGCCATTACGCGCGGCGAGTTGAATGCCGACTTCGTTTCCAAAGCAAATGCCGCTGTCGGTTCCGAACTTTTCGCTCTCAGCGACGGCAAGGTAGTGTTTGCATCTCAGGAGACACAACCCGAAACCTCAACTCCCGATACAACCGCTCCATCAACACCCGACACGGATCCCATAACACCCGATACCACCACAGAGCCTACAGCTCCCTCCACCGGTGACAACGCTGTGTTTGTTGTAGTTGCCGTGGCGGTTGCAGCTATACTCGGTGCCGGCTTTATAGGCAAAAAGAAAGTTACCGAATAATTTAAAACTTGTCAGGTAAATAAACATCCCCTGCCGCATGCGGCAGGGGATGTTTATTTATACGTCAATATCGAGAGAGGCAATGTCTGCGTAAGTTTCGCGTCTGACTGCCATGTAACTTTTGCCACCCGACAGCATTACTATCGGCGGGCGTGGTATACGGTTGTAATTTGAAGCCATTGAGTAGTTATACGCGCCGGTGGTGAGGCATGCAATATGGCTACCGCGGCAAACTTCGCGCGGTAACATTACATCATGCTGTATTATATCTCCGCTTTCACAGCAACGTCCTACGACCGAAAACGGCTCGGTTTCGTCTTCCGGGCAAAGCGGCGCGTCCGCGTCAAGCAGAGTGTACGGCGCACGATACAACGCAAAGCGCGGGTTGTCCGTCATTCCTCCGTCAACGGAAAGATAAGAACGTACACCCGGAAGTTTTTTTACGGATCCTGCGGTGTAGAGCGTCATACCGGCATCGGCAACTATGGCACGTCCCGGTTCAAAGCACACGGTGGGGTGAGGAAGACCGATGACGCGGCATTTGCGGCGCACTGTATCCGCCACCGCACCGAATATGAGATCAATATCGGGATAACTTTCCTCGGCTGTGTATGGCACACCAAAGCCGCCGCCGAGATCAAGTATTTCGGCATCAAAGCCGTAACGCATGTGTGCGAGTTGCATGAAGTCAAGCATTATCTCGGCTGTGCGCATAAATACCGTAGGGTCGAATATTTGCGAGCCGACGTGACAGTGAAATCCGCAAAGCGCTATACCGTTAAGCCCAAGGGCGAGGCGTGTGTTTGCTTCCGCGTCACCGGTCTCTATCGCCGAACCGAATTTTGAATCCACCTTACCTGTTGATACCGCCTCAAAGGTGTGGGGATCTATCCCGGGGGTCAGACGTAACAATACGCGCTGTAGGCGCGAAAGTTTGCGCGCCGCGGCATCGATAGCCAACAGCTCATCCGCACCGTCGGCTACTATATAACCTATGCCGTGTGATATGGCGAATTCAAGATCTGCGTCGGTTTTGTTATTCGAATGAAAGAAAGCGTGAGAAATGTCAAATCCCGCAGCGGTTGCGGTGTATATCTCGCCGCAGGAGACAACATCACACCACATATTCTCATCGGACATGATTTTGTACATGTGTACAAAGGATGCTGCTTTTGAGGCGTAAAGCAAGCGTACCGGTATATCGCCGCCAAAGGCGCATGCAGCCGCAGCACGAAAGCGTCGGCAGTTGGCGCGCACCCTATCCTCGTTTAAAAGATAAAGCGGAGTGCCGTATTTTTCTATCAGAGCCGTAGTGCTTTGCCCACCAAAACAAAGCTCACCCTTGCCTCCGACCGAAAGATCGGGGAAGGGTGACAGCTTTTTGCTGTTTGCTTGTGCTATCATGATGCCGACGGAGCCGATGAGGCTATGGTGATATCACCGTTTTTTACGGTGATGATCACTGCGTTAAGATCATTGTCGGGGGTGGAGGCGGAATCGTCCGCATCGGTGTCTGCGGCAGTGGTATCGGAGGTGCTGTTAACTGTGGAATCTACGGGTGTAAGCGCGGTTTCAACATTAAGCTCACTGTATTTTGACGTGTACTCTTTGCCGAATACCGAGATCTTGCCGTTCGGCGCGTATAATTCCACGTTAAAGCCGGCAAAATTACCCTCACTGCGATAATATGTAAAGTTTCCGTTTTTTATCTCGGCGTCGATCTTGTGTTCAACGGCACATTCGGCAAGGGTTACGTTTGCGTTGCCTTCGGCACTGAATATCAGTTCGCGTGCGGCAACGTTTTGGATATTGCTTTCAAGTTTTTTGTCGGAATCTATCGAGATGGTGGAACTTGTGTTGATATCCGAGAGGTTTATGGTGCCGTCCCCGCAAGAGATGCGATAATCGCAATCAATGCCGAGATTTCGCACGGTGATATCACCCGTCTCTGTTTTCAGCTCCAAAAAGATAAGAGGCGCGCTGTCCGAAAGATAGATATTAACGGTTTTTTCTTTGTTACGAAGCTTGAGATAGTTGGGGTAATTTCTAAAGCCGTCAAAGTTGATCTTAAACGTGTCAAGATCGATAAGTCCGGATATGCCGTCAATGGAGGATAGAGTCAGTTGGGTTGTGCCCATGGTGATATTATAACTGTTGTCGCCGAAGTTTACAAGCTCAATACGTGAGCTTTCAGCACCGCCGTAGACGTTGATATCTGCATCTTTGAGAGAAACGGTGAGTTTGCGCAGTGTTTCGGTATCGATATCGTTGTAAGTTTCTATGTAGTTGTTGTGACCGTCCTGCTCCTGCTTAAACAGTGCCACGCCCTGATCGGTTGCCATGTTCTCGGCGCTGATGCAAAGGAGAATGCCTCCGCATGCCAGCATAACGGTAACTATAAGGAAAATGATCGATGTTGGTTTCATTTATCTTCAAGCGCTCCTTTCAGTGCAACAAAGCCGTCGCGAGCCTTGCGAAAACCGAAACTTATAAGTTCGGTAAGTTTTTTCATAAGAAAAGGCACAAGGCGGATAGCTATGTTGTACATAAGTATTCCGATAAATGAGGCACTTGACCCGACGGTAATGCCGAGCCCCACCTCGTAAAGTCCTATCGGTACGGCGCCCGAAACGATCTTATAAAGACCGTATATGATGCCGATAAGTGCTATTGAGCATCCTACGGCAACCACGGCGATGAGCGCGGCAACAAAACCGATGGCAACGGCGACAAGAAGCGCTATCATTCCCAAAAAAGCAACGGCGGCGGCAGTGCAAAGTATTGCGCCAAGCGGTACGGCGATGCAAAAAATTATCCAAAACAGGGTTTTGTTTTCCTCTTTGAGCGAGACGGTGAGAGTGCTTTTTGAATGCTTTCGGTTTTGATAATATTCCGGATCCGTCATGGGATCGGTGATCGGATCCTCCGCGCGCGACTTTGCGGTAATAACCGGAGATGTTGTTTGGGACCGAGGCGGATTTTGCTGTTTTGCCTGTTCGATTTGCCGGGGCTTTTTTTCCTGCCGCTCTGTTGTGTTTGCGGCGGTTGCGTTGCGCGAGGGA
>CAZISZ010000139.1:0-4449 GCA_964542035.1 uncultured Ruminococcus sp.
CGGCAAGCGCCGCGACTATCTGTGGCATTAATATTGCCGCGGCAACTATCGCCGCCATGGTGAATATCGATAATACAAGTGAAATGACGCAGGATGCGCGTCTGCCTATTTTCGGCATGGTGATACCTCGCTATAATTATTGCGATTATTTTTCGCTTGAATACAGTATATCACATTATATTGTGATTGTCAATAGTTTTTTATCGAAAAACGATAATTATTTTGGGTTAATCGATTAAATCACTATCTACGCGATCAGCCGTGTCATACCATTGACAAATACGGGGATTTGTTATATAATTAATTAAGCCAAAACGATACACACCGTCCCGCCCGGCTCGGTGAAAACAACGGAGGTTTACAAAATGGCTTTTTGCAAAAAGTGCGGTGCCGAGCTTGACTCCGACGCAAAATTCTGCCCTAAATGCGGCATGTCTGTCGATAACGGCGGCAAAAACGATTTTTCAAAGATCGTTGAAATGTCGGATTCCACATCCGAGTTCACTGCGGAGGATATCAAGAAAAACAAAGTTATCTCGATCTTCTCCTACATATGGATACTGTTCTTGGTTCCGATGCTTGCGGCAAAAGATTCAAAATTTGCACGCTTTCATGCAAATCAGGGGTTGGTCTTGTTCATTATCGAAATCGCAATAGTGGTCCTGCAACAAATATGCTCGGCTGTATTCGGTCCCATTGTCATGCTTGGTGCGCTTGTCAGCATAGTATTTTGGTTGGCGGATATCGCAACTCTTGCACTTACCATAATCGGTATCATAAACGTAGTTCAGGGGAAGGCAAAGCAACTGCCTGTTATCGGTAAGATCAATATCCTTAAGTAATATACGGATTACGGCGTTGTAGCTTTAAAATAATACCCGTTGCGGTCGGAGATCGCAACGGGTATTATTTTTGTATTTGCGGGAAAAATATAAACAAGATTTCGGCGTTGGAGGGTCGTTAATGATCGGCTCGATATTTGAATTTACTGCGGGAATCGCGGTGTTTTTATTCGGTATGAATGTAATGGGGGAGAGCTTGCGCGCACTCGGCGGCGGACGCCCGCAAAGTCTTATCGGTAAACTGTGTCACACCCCGACGCTCGGTATTTTGACCGGGGCGCTTGCCACGGTACTGGTGCAATCATCAAGTGCCGTAACGGTGATGGTGGTCGGCTTTGTAAATTCCGGTATCATGACGCTTGGGCAATCTGTTGGCGTTATAATGGGCGCAAACCTCGGAACCACCGTTACCTCATGGCTAATTGCGGTCACGCGTGTCGGAGAGAGCGGCGCATCCGCTTTCGGTTCTTTACTTACCGCTTTGCCTGCGGCGATCGGTATTATATTTATCATGACATCACGATGCGATTCGCGTCGCGGTCTCGGATATGCTTTATTGGGCTTTACGGTACTCATGCTCGGTATGCGAATGATGAGCGACGCCACTGCTCCGCTCGCGGAGTCGGATGCGGTGAGGGGAATGATATCGGTGCTCTCATCCCCTATACTTGGAATTTTATCGGGGGCATTGCTTACAGCTGTTGTGCAATCCTCATCCGCCGCGGTTGGAATACTTCAGGCGGTGGCGGCGGGCGGAGCGCTCACTTGCGGGGTGGCGCTGCCCATAATACTCGGTCAAAATATTGGAACATGTATTACAACGCTTTTATCCGGTATCGGTGCCGGTAAAAACGCTCGGCGTGCGGCATTTGTTCACTTTTATTTTAATGTGATAGGTGCGGCGGCTGCTTGGGTTTTGATTTTTTTAGGCAAGCTGATGGGGGTAGGGGAGGGCTATTTCTCCCGCTCGACGGACGCTTTTTCTATCGCCGTTATGCATACGGCGTTTAACGCGTTTGCCGCCGCTTTATTGTTGCCGTTCTCTCGTTTGCTTGAACATTTGGCGATATTAACGGTACCCGACAATGCGGGCGCCGGCAAAAAAGAAAATAAAGTATCGGAGGTATCGATAAGTTATGATGGTAAAAAGATCGAAAAAAATAAAACATTTAATGAAAATGGCGAAGTCGATGAAATCAAAGCGGGCAAAACGTTTGGGCAAACAAACAGTGCGGTCAAAAGCGTGGAAACTGGCGGATTTGGGGGCTACAGTATACTTGACGAGCGTTTTCTTGCCGCTCCCGCATTTGCATATTCGATGGCATGCGCGGCTTTCCTCCGAATGTGTGACCTTGCTGCGAAAAGCTTTGCGTGCTGTGCGAAACAGTTTGCCGCGGTGACGGACGATTCGGAAAATTCAGGTGACAATGATGCCGAGGATGTCGTCGGCGACGGTACGGAACTTGTAGCGATATATGCCCGCTCGATACGCGCATATCTTACCGCATTGCCGTTGGCAGGGCTGCGCGGCAGAATATATCGGCTTTATGCCGCCGTGGGAGATGTTGCGAGCATCGATGAATATTCGGCACGGCTGTCCGCATTGACAAAAAGAATGCGTTTGGATGGCGTTCGTTGCGGAAATGCCACTCGCGAAGCTTTGCGCATAGCCGCCGATACGGTGCTGGAACTTGTGTCTTTATTATCAAGTTTATCGTCAAACTGCGATAACGAAATCGGATACCGAGAGGCGGCGCAAAATATCTCCGATAGTGCCACTCATTTGATTGACGCCGCGCAAAGGCGGTTGGTGGATGATATTTGCGAGGGTGCGGATGCACGCGCGGGTGTGTATGTTGATTCCGCACTTGTATGCCTTGACAGGATAGCCGCGCACGCCGTTGAGATATTCACTGCGGCGTCGGATATAGGCATTGCGGAAAATCCACGACATTGATCGGTTTATTTTGTTTGCGGGCAGCGATTTTATCCGCGAAAGCTTTTCCGTTAATAAAATGCCGTTTTTTATTCGACTGCCATGATGTCAGGTGTTATTTAAGAAACGATCAAAAAGTCTTTGTTATGGTTATCATGTCACAATCTGTTTTTGGGCTTGTTCTTATTAAAAAAAACATGTTTGATTCGGAATGCGGCAAAGAGCAGGATCACGACGGCGGATAAACATGCGCCGATGGTGGAAATCTCGTATGAAGCGTCGTAAACGGTAAATCTCAGCAATGTTGCCGATATATCCGCAGCCTCGGATAGTGCGGGGATTCGGCAAAAAATATGCACGAACGTCGCGCTAAGCGGCGCGCCGATGGCTTTGGCGGCAAAATATCCGTAAAGTCGCGGACGCGGAAGAGATGTGGCGGCGGTTATCGCAAACACCTGCAAATGGATCGAAAGACCCATCCAAGCCGATGCCGCCGCTGTCAGCAAAATTCCCGTGTGCGTATTATCAAGCACCGCGGCTGCCGATGCGCCGAATGTCAGTTCAAAAAAAGACAGCACCGCCGCGGTTAAGGTATCGGATATATCGATTGATGAAAGTATGCGATCCACACATCCCAAAATGCAGGAGAAAAAAAGTATTACGGCGCATATTCGTATGCATGCCTCTGCGGCGGAATATATTGCCGTGGGAATAAGCTCAATTCCGCACTCGCTCGCTTTGAGTGCGCTTTTTTTATTGTTTTCACCGGTGTCTTTTTTCGAATGCCGTCTTCCGTCATCGACCGTTGTCATCGCACGGCGGCGGGATCTGTATTTCTCCCACACCGTTGAGATAACACCTATGATCAGTCCCGATGCAAGTACGGATGTGTGAATGCAAAGTCCGAGCGATGTGCAGTTGTGCATCGATGCACCGATGCTTCCCAAGGTAAACGCTGCCGACGGATAAGTGCAAAGTGGTATCAAACGTTCGGTTTCGCGTTTGTTTATAACGCCGCGTTCGTAAAGCGTCATTGCGGCGGAGGTACCGACCGGCGCGCCGCACAATGAGCCGAGCAGTATGGCGGTTCCGCATTCTCCCGGGAGACCGAATATCCTATGCGTAATACCGTCGAGCATACCTCCGAGCCATTCGCTTCCGCCGCTTTTTATCAGTAACTCGGACATTACCGAAAAAGGAAAAAGAGTTGGTATTATTCCGAATGCGCAAAGTTTGAGGCTATCGCCTATGTATTTTATAGGTATGTCGGGTGCTTTGATTATCAACGCCGTTAAAAAAAGGCATATTATTGCCCACACCGCGGCGACTTGCCCGCGGCTGTTATTTTTATTCATTGGATCTGCCTCCTCGGCATAATATATCAATACGAATGTGTCTCGTCAATGTATATTTTATTCGGCGATGATCGCAAATATTTCGGGTTCTTTAATTGCGTCGTGCGGAAAGGCGGTAAAGTGATCAAATGAAAACGCATATAAAGCAAAACAAAAGCAAAGACGGTCAAACAAACGGTGAAAAACGGCATACAGCGCGTGTGCCGTTGGCAGAGCGACTTTCCCGACGTTTAGACATCCCCGCCGATGTTTTCTGCGGCGGGTTGACGCTTGAACTCCGCGGTCGTGGAGAATTATACATAACGGGATGCCGCCG
>CAZISZ010000140.1:0-4386 GCA_964542035.1 uncultured Ruminococcus sp.
GAATGTGCCGCGCAGTTTGTTGAGCACGATGGTGGTAAGAGCCTCGCCCTCAACATCCTCGGCAATGATAAGAAGCTTTTTGCCGGCTTGAACTATCTGCTCGAGCAGAGGAAGAATATCCTGAACAGAGGAGATCTTTTTATCCGTGATAAGGATGTAGCAGTCATCGAGAACCGCTTCCATCTTTTCCATATCCGTTGCCATGTAGGGGGAGAGATAACCGCGGTCAAACTGCATACCCTCAACGACCTCGGAATAGGTCTCGGAAGTTTTGGACTCTTCGACGGTAATAACGCCGTCGGCGGTGACTTTTTCCATAGCGTTGGCAATAAGCGTACCTATTACCTCATCGCCTGCGGAAATCGTTCCCACGCGAGCGATGTCATCGGAACCGTTGACCTTTTTGGAGCCTGCCTTGAGGCACTCAACCGCACGATCTACTGCTTTCTTCATACCCTTGCGAAGAACCATGGGATTGGCGCCCGCGGTTACATTCTTCATGCCCTCGTGGATCATTGCCTGTGCAAGCAGCGTAGCGGTGGTTGTACCATCGCCGGCAGCATCGTTAGTCTTGGTTGCCACTTCTTTTACAAGCTGTGCGCCCATGTTTTCGGCAGGATCTTCAAGTTCAATCTCCTTGGCGATTGTAACACCGTCATTTGTGATAAGAGGTGCGCCGTATTTTTTGTCGAGAACAACGTTTCTGCCCTTGGGGCCGAGAGTGATCTTAACTGTGTCGGCGAGTTTATCAACACCGCGAAGCAGTGCGTTTCTTGCGTCTATACCGTAAAGAATATCTTTTGCCATAATAATTTTTCCTCCTGTGGTTTATATGTGTTCTCAGTCGATAACGGCGAGAACGTCTTTTTCGGAAATAATGGTGTACTCGGTACCGTCCAGTTTGACCTCGGTACCCGCATACTTGCTTGCTATTACCTTGTCACCGACTTTGAGAGCGACGGGAACAAGCTTGCCGTCGTCGTTTGTTTTGCCGGGACCTACAGCCACGACCTCTGCGACTTGGGGCTTTTCCTGTGCGGCAGATGTAAGAATGATACCCGCCTTTGTTTTTTCCTCCGCTTCGACAAGTTTGATCACAACTCTGTCAGCCAACGGTTTGATGTTCATAATTATTCCTCCTTGGAATTCCGCGCAGTCGTCTGCGCAATTTCTTTTATAGTCTTATTGGCACTCGTTAAACCCGAGTGCTAACTTACAAGTATAATTGTACCACGATATTGGAAAAAATCAAGGGGTAAACGCGTGAATTAACACTTATTTAACATTTATTTTTAGCAGACAATTTTGTAATTGCCAAAACAACGTCCGAATATATATTATAATGCGATAAAACGAAAATATATGTCGCAAGGAGCTGACATGATAGAATTTTTTAACCGTTACGTGCTCGGCACTTTGTTGCCTGCGGCACTCACATCCTGCGGAATATACCTCGGAATATACACGGGACTTTGGCGACCGAGCAATATTCGGCGAGTTGCGGTGACGCTTTTTCGCCGACAAGCAAATAAAAAGCAAAAAATCGGATCACCGCACGGAACTACTGTCGGGCGCAACTCACCTGCGCGTGCCTTGGCACTTGCACTTGCGGGAACGCTCGGCGTCGGAAATATTGCCGGCGTATCCGCCGCCATATGGTCGGGAGGTCCCGGGGCGGTGTTTTGGATGATGATATCCGCGCTTCTTGCGACCTCGCTGAAATATTCCGAAACATTGCTCGGCATAAAGCACCGCACCGATATCGGCGGTAAGACATGCGGCGGCGCACCCATATACATAGCAAACGCATTCGGAACTCCCCGTCATCCGCGCCGCGGTATAATACTCGGGCAATTTTTTGCGGTACTTTGCATTTTCAATGCTATCGGCATGGGGTGCATGATACAAATAAATGCCGCTGCCGGAGCGCTTTTCGGCAGCATCGGAATTAATCCTCGCGTATTCGGCGCAGTAATTGCAATAACGGTGTTTTTTATCGCGCGCGGCGGGGCAAACCGCATTTCCGCCATATGCGGCATAACAGTACCGATCATAAGCGTTGGATTTTTTATTTTATCTATAATCGCACTTTTCCTACGCGCGAACGAGCTTCCACAAATACTTTCATACATACTGCGCGATGCCTTTGCTTTCACAACCGGCGGCAGCGAAAGCAATATAGCGGAACGCATACTCGGAGGAATATTCGGATTTTTAACCTCCCGCTCTGTGCGCTACGGAATCAGCCGCGGGCTGATTTCCAATGAAGCGGGCAGCGGTACCTCCCCACTCGCTCACTCCACCGCGGATACAGATTCGGCGTTTCGGCAAGGCTTATTGGGTATAGCCGAGGTGTTGGTTGACACGCTGTTGCTTGCCGCCGCTACAGCATTGGTGGTTTTGACAAATTACGATGCGGCGATAATCTACAACCGTGACCCGGCAATGATGACAATAGCCGCATACGCCGCAGCACTCGGAAAATGGGCGATATTGCCACTTGCCGCCTCGGTTTTACTTTTTGCGCTCGCCACTGTGGCATGCTGGGCGTTTTACGGTCAAGAATGCGTTGCAGCGCTCGGTCTCGGAGATCCTGTACGCCGCCGCGCAATTGCGGCTTTTAATGCAGTTTACGCCGCATCCGCTTATATCGGTGCAGTGATAACGGCAAACTCCGCATGGGCAACAGCCGATCTCATCATCGGTATGATGACGATAATAAATCTTGCCGCGCTGATAAAATTACGTCGCGAAGTGCGCCGTGATACCAATGGCGCCTAAGATATATTTCACGGCAGTGACAACTGACGAGAAATGAAACGCCAATCACAAAGGTCGAGCCTAACGGCTCGACCTTTGTGATTATTTATTATCCGCAACTCTCATCCTATCAAATCAGTATTCGATAAATTCGGTATATCCGTCCTCTGCAAGTTTTGTCTTTTGGAAGCCGACATTTTTCATACGCGGGGTAACAAGAACCTGTCCACCCTCGGCGCGCAGGTCGGCAGCATCTCTGAACATGGCAAGCATACGTTCTTCATCCATCCCCTTTGACGCCAAAAATACAACTTTCCGCTCAGCAGACGGCGGTTCAAATCCGCGGTCGGCAAGCGCCGCAACTATACGCTCAAAGCCAAGTCAAAATCCACACGCAGGTGTCTTCATGCCGGAAAATTTAGCCAGCATCTCATCATATCTTCCGCCGCCGCCCACTGCATAGCCGTAACCGTCCATACTTATTTCAAAGATCGTACCGGTATAATAAGACATACCGCGAACAAGGGTTGGATCAAATTTTAGACTGCATCCGCCCGATGTTGCCGCGGTGGCGCAACGCATTATCCCCTCAAGAGACGCAGCAATTTCGACCCCATTGCCGTCAAGACGGTCGCGCACAAAATCCGAAACGCTTATCTCGCTGCCGTCATACAGCGAAATGTATTTATCAACTATCTCCGACGCAAAACCTTCGGATATAAGATCCTCTCTGACTCCGCCAAGACCGATCTTATCCATTTTATCAAGCGATATAAACACACGGTCGCAATCCTCGGGAGCAAAACCGCAATGATCGGCGCACACCTTAAGCAATCTGCGATCGTTTATGCGAACGGTAAAGTTATCAAACCCCAACTCGCGCAAAACGCCTGTGGTTGCCGAGATAAGTGTTATCTCGGCAAGAGGTGTAGCGTCTCCGAGAATATCTATATCGCACTGCGTAAATTGGCGAAAACGCCCTTTTTGAGGACGATCGGCACGCCAAACATTGCCTATCTGCATTGCCATAAACGGAGTCGTAAGCTTTGATTGGTTGTTGGCATAGTATCTTGAAAGCGGCACGGTAAGATCGTATCTGAGACCGCTGTCGCAAAGTTCGGCATCACCCGCAGCCGCTTCATTCAGCTTTTCGCCGCGCTTCATTATTTTAAAGATCAGCTTTTCGTTATCTCCTCCGTTTTTACCCGTAAGGTTTTCTATATGTTCGACAGCGGGGGTCTCTATCATCGAAAATCCGCTTTTTTCATATGCACGGATAATCACGCTTTTAACGTACTCGCGCAGTCTTGTCTCACGCGGCAGATAGTCGTTCATACCCTTTGTCGGTGTCTTTATAAGTTGCATTTTCTCTCCCTTTTCCTCACGCCATACGGGGAGGCTTTTATTTATCTTTAAATCGATCCGATCATATTCGCCAATCGGTTTTTGCATTCATTTCTTTTAATTATACATTATCGACACGCAATTGTCAATCTTTTTCGGCAAAAAAGTGGGCTGACCCACTTTGGCGGGTCAGCCCACTCGGAGCGCAGGCTTATTCGGCCTTTGCATCCTCAGCCTTATCGGCGTTTTTAGCTTTCTTCTTGCTCTTTTCCTCGACCTTTT
>CAZISZ010000141.1:0-4341 GCA_964542035.1 uncultured Ruminococcus sp.
TCCCACTTCTCCCACGCCGTCTGCATTTTCAATTATACCTACGTTGCGCGGATGCATAAAGTGATCCATTACTTTTTCGCTGTATAGTGCCATTTGTTTTTCCTCTTTGTTTATTTTTTTAATTTTAATACTCTGATTTAATTTAACAGTGATCGGCTGTCGGTATTTAAATTTTTTTGATGTCGTTATATCAAAAAGGGTTTCTCTCCGTTACATTTTTCGCGCCAAAGCGGAGAAATGCCGCGCAAATATTTAACCGTCTCGGGTATTACGCGTAGCATTGCGTCAATGTCGTCGTCGGTGTTTTCTTCGCATATAGAAAGTCTGAGCGATCCGTGAGCTATTTCGTGCGGATGACCTATGGCTAGCAAAACATGGCTGGGGTCAAGCGAACCCGATGTGCAAGCGGAGCCGGAGGAAGCACATATCCCGTGCGCGTCAAGCATTAAAAGCAAGCTTTCTCCTTCTATACCCTCAAAGCAAAAGTGAATGTTTCCGGGCAGACGATGTACGGTATCTCCGTTCAGTACCGAATGCGGTATCTGCCTGAGTCCGGCTGTCAGCCTGTCGCGCAATGCGCCGACATGGACGGCGTTTTTCGTCATGTGTTCGCATGCTTCGTCAAAGGCTGCCGCCATCCCCATGATGGCCGGGACGTTTTCGGTGCCGCCGCGCACGCCGCGCTCTTGCGCGCCCCCCTCTATCAGCGGCAGGAGGACTATTCCTCGGCGCACGTAAAGTGCGCCGATTCCCTTGGGACCGTGAAATTTATGCGCGGAAAGTGAAAGCATATCGATTTTTTGTTCGACAACATTTATCGGCAGATGTCCCGCCGCTTGTACGGCGTCGGTGTGGAATATCACTCCGCGCTCGCGGCAAACAGCGCCGATTTCTCCTACCGGCATCACAGATCCTATCTCGTTATTGGCGTACATGACGCTTACAAGACAGGTGTCGGGACGTATTTTTGCGTCTATATCTGCGGCTGTGACGGTGCCGATGGGTCCAACCGGTAAAAGTTCCACATCAAAGCCGCTCATTTTCAATTTTTGAAGTGTGTGCAGTACGGCGTGGTGCTCGAATGCGGTGGAGATTATATGTCGCTTGCCTTTTTTATCGCCGATTGCGGCGGCGCTTATCAGTGCTTGGTTATCGGCTTCACTGCCGCCGGAGGTGAATATTATCTCTCGCGCGGAACATCCGAGTTGTTGGGCTATTCTGTTTCTGGCATATGCCAACGCCTCTGCAGCTGCTTGTCCCGCAGAGTGCAGACTTGACGGATTGGCGTATATTTTATCCATGTATGGGAGCATTGCATCAATCGCCGCACGGCTCATCTTTGTGGTCGCGGCATTGTCTGCGTATATCGTGTTCATATTATTACCCTTTCGTGTGTAAGCCCTAAGTGGAGGCGTTATATTGTCAAGTATATTAACCTACTTTTCTTGTAGGCTAAACGTATTATACCATGTAATTCCTACCATGTCAATGGGTTTTTGAATATTCGGAAAAATAAATACCGAAAAGTCGAGCATGTCGCGTTTACGGATGTGTTGGTATAATTTTAGGTTGATGGGAGATAATTATAACATCGGATGCCGCATTGCGGCGGCTGAAACAAGATAAAACGATCGTAAGAGATTTGAGGTTTTGAAATGAGTAAAATGAGCAACACGAGTGAAGAAAATCAAAAAGGAAAAGCGGGGGAATGCGAAAACGGCAAATACAAAAAACGAAGCTCAGCCGGTGGCACCTCAAGCCTTGCCGCGGAAGTCTACAAAAATACCAAAATGGGAGCCGATTCGATAATAGACCTTTTGGGGCACGCAACGGATGAACGCCTTAAACTGGAGATGACCTCCGAACTCAATAAATACGAGGCATTGGCGTCACGCGCTGCCAAACTTTCCCGCGACCGCGGCGAGGAACCACGCGAGGAAGGAGCGCTTACCAAAGCGGCGGTAAAAATGAGTATGGCGGTAAATACCATTACGGATTCATCCGATTCGCATATTGCCGAGATGATTATACAGGGTGCAAATATGGGGGTTACCGACTTACGACGTGCCATCTCAACCGAAGAAGCCGCGGAGAGTGCGGACAGGGAAGCTGTTGCTCTGGCGCGCGAGACGGTAAGCTTTGAGGAGGACTCTGTCGAACGTCTTAAAGCGTTTTTATGACAGAATTAATAACGTGGTTCGGTAATTTGACGACGCATGAATATAGGAAATAAAAACTATAAAAAATACGCTGATGCTCACGCACCGAAAAGTCCGATGGCGAAAAACTGTCTTAAAGCTTTTTTGATAGGCGGACTGATTTGCGCCGTGGCAGAGGGCGCGAATCAGTTTTGGAGATCGCTCGGAATATATGATGAAGACGGTGGTCTTATCACCTCCGTGCTTTTGATCCTTGTTGCGGCGGTACTCACCGCCGTCGGTGTGTTTGACAAAATCGCCAAACACGCGGGGGCGGGAACTCTTGTGCCCATAACGGGGTTTGCAAATTCCGTTGTCTCTGCGGCGATAGACAGTCGCGACGAGGGTATGATACTCGGGCTCGGTGCCAAAATATTTACCGTTGCGGGACCGGTTTTACTTTACGGAACACTGTCCGGCGCCATATGCGGAGTTATATATTGGATAGTTTGTCTGATAACCGCCGCGTCGTAGTGGTGCCTGCTATATTGGGCAATCGTGATAAGATAAGTAATAAAGCATTCGATAACGAGGCGGTAACAGAGTCAACACGATATTCGAAAACCGGGAACGCAGGTGCGTTCCCGGCGTTTTTGCCATAAAAGATTATAGCAATGCTGTTGCGGTACGTATTACTCGTTCGGCGTTGGGGCAAAGTGCTGAGATAACATATCTGCCGTATATCCACACGGCGCTATCCGTACCATTGCTTTTATCGGATAGTTCAATAATTGTGTCGATGCGATCGAAGCAAAGCGCGGCTGTTTCCAAAGCGTCGGCGGAGGAGACTGTCTCTATCACGGCGATTTCAAAGGCGGCACCGCGGGTTGGCAGGAATATCGCCGCCGAGTTGATATTTTCAAGTACCGCCGGGAGGTCGCTGCCGCTTCCGAAAAGTTTGGCAAGCATATCGTTAGTCAGCCGCTCCGGGGCATCGTCATTAGCTGCGGTTGAATACAGTATTCCCGCGGGGTGTCCGTGACACTCTTTAAGCGCTGCGCACACCAATGCGTCCGCACCGATATGCGTGCCGCAACCTACGAGATATATCGACGGAGCGAATACAAGTGTGATGAAAATAATTAAAGAAATGACATTCGATGAACGGATCGCTTTTCCGTAACGCCTTTTTTTACATGCCTCAGTGTGTTTTGTCATATCGTTCCTCCCTTTGTGTTTATGCCGATATTTATGCCGCACTTACTTTTTTTATACCGGTCAAACATTGCTTTGGGAATTATTTAACCCACTGCAAGGCAAAAAAACGATTAAAACCAAAAAACATCTTGCTTTTGTTCGAGTTTTGCATTATAATAATAAAATAAGAAAAAGATCGTACGGAACAAAAGGTTCCGATATTACTCGAAATATTTTCAACTGTTTAAACGGAGGGGCTTTTTGTGCGTATATTGATACAAAATGCGCTCATATATGACTCGGCGAATCGTACATTTTTTGAAGGCGCGTTGCTTATAGGAAACTCGTCGGGAGAGGGCAAGATCATAGAGGTTTTGCCGGAGGCGAGACACGCCTATGCTCATCTTCCGGTGCCGGAAGTTAGTATTGAAGCCGGTGGACGATACCTTATTCCCGGTTTTGTGGATGTACATACCCACGGACGCGTTTGCGAGGATTTCAATTTTTCCGACAAAGCGGGAATGCTGCGGGCTGCGCGCTCATACGCATCGGTGGGGGTTACATCTCTTTTTCCAACGCTTGCCTCGGCGCCGTTTGATAAGCTGTGCGCGTCTGCTGCTGTTATACGCGAGTTGACACATTCGAAAAACGACGGCGCACGCATACTCGGAACTCACCTTGAAGGGAGATATCTCAACCCCTCAAAGCGCGGTGCGCATGCCTCGGAGTTGCTTGTGCTGCCGAATACCGACGAACTATTGCATTTTGCGGAATGTTCGGGGCTCCCATTGCATCTGAGCGCCGCGCTTGAACTTGACGGCGGTTTCGAGTTTGCGGAGTGCGCGCAAAAACTCGGCGCAACGTTGGGTTTGGGTCATACAAATGCCACGTTTGACTGTGCTATGGAGGCATGGCGGCAATTCGGCGTCAGTTTTACGCATCTTTATAATGCGATGCCGCAGATTCACCACAGAGAGGGCGGGGCGGCGGCGGCGGCGCTTATGAG
>CAZISZ010000142.1:0-4323 GCA_964542035.1 uncultured Ruminococcus sp.
AACTCATAAAGTCCGTGCGCATCTTTCGGAAAATGCGCCGGAACCCAATCGAGAATAACGCCCACTCCCGCACCGTGCATGATATCAATAAACTCCATCAGTTCTTCCGGCGTGCCGTGACGTGCGGTGGGTGAATAATAACCCGTTACCTGATAGCCCCATGAGCCGTCATACGGGTGCTCCGCTATCGGCAAAAGTTCGATGTGCGTATACCCCATTTGCTTTACGTATGGCGCCAGCTCGTGCGCAAGTTCCGTGTAGCCGAGTACCGTACCGTCATCGTGGCGCATCCATGAAGAAAGTTGAAGTTCGTATATGTTTACGGGTCTCGCCGTCTCACGCGCGGTGGGTCGTGACGCCATCCACCCTTTGTCATGCCATTCACGTACGGGGATATCCCACATTACCGATGCGGTAGCCGGAGGGCATTCGGAATAAAACGCAAACGGATCGGCTTTATAAAGGCGACGACCATCGGCGGCTGTAATAAGATACTTGTACTTTGCCCCGCGGCGAAAATCTTCGCCTATACCCCAAGCCTCCCATATTCCGCCATCGGTAACTTTTTGCATTGCCAGCGTTCCCGCCCAATCATCGAAATCCCCCGTAACGGCAACCGACGCGGCATTCGGCGCCCAAACACGAAAAACATATCCGCCGGGTATTGCATGTGCGCCGAGGTATTCATAAGCGCGGGAGTTTGTTCCCTGATGAAAAAAATACGCGGGAACATCTCCGGCATTTGTAATATCCTGTTTTTCAAAAAAATCGTTTGCTCGGATATCCATCTCCGCGCCTCCAAATTAACGTATCGATATGATTTGCCATAAAAATGCGTCACAATTCAAAAACTCGATCTCATGCCGCGTTTATGATTCGGCAATTATAATTTTACATATTTAATTATACCAAGTTTTTATGTTCAAGTCAATATATTTTTGCCGTGCCGAGTATTTTTTATTTGTCGATCTCACACAAAAAGCGAACACTGTGACGAGGCGCGAAATGTGCCGTTGCCACGCTTTGGCCACCGTGAAAAAGCAAATTCACAAACTCCTCAAACTTATATCAATCACTTGACACGCAAAGGGTTTATAAATATAATAGTAAACATACGACCCCAATAATTACCGGAGGTAATGCACTTTGATAGAAGTTCGCGATCTTACAAAAAAATACGGCGACCGGTTGGCGGTGCGCGGTCTTTCCTTTAACATAGAAAAAGGAAAAATATACGGACTGCTTGGTCCCAACGGTGCCGGCAAATCCACCACAATGAATATTATGACGGGATGTCTTGCCGCCACATCCGGCACCGTTCTCATTGACGGTCACGATATCTTTGAGGAACCGCTTGAAGCCAAGCGACAGATAGGGTATCTGCCGGAACAACCGCCTCTTTATACCGACATGACCGCCGCCGAGTACCTCGGCTTTGTGGCAAACGCAAAGGGAGTGCCGTATGAGGCATCGATAAGGCAAATAAAAGAAATAATGACTCTGACCGGCATCGCAGATGTTTCGGACAGATTGCTGAAAAACCTTTCAAAAGGTTATCGTCAACGCGTCGGTATCGCGCAAGCTATGATAGGCGACCCGGATGTTATAATTCTCGATGAACCGACGGTCGGGCTTGATCCCAAGCAGATAATAGAAATACGAGAGCTTATAAAAAAGCTCGGAACCATAAAGACCGTTATCATAAGCAGCCACATTTTGGCGGAGATAAGCGCCGTATGCGACCATGTAATGATAATTTCTCACGGTCGTCTTGTCGCCAACGCACCGATAGGCGAACTTGAAGATACGGTTGAGCGTGCCAACGATCTGCACATCAAAATCCGCGGCGGGCGCGCGGATGCCGAACGTATACTCAAAGAGATACACGGAATACTTTCCTCAGATTTTTCAGAAAACGGCGGCATCACCTCCGTTTCGATAAAAACAGCAAAGAATACCGACGTACGCGACGATATATTCTTTGCATTTGCGGGGGCACATATGCCTGTGATAGAGATGGTATATCATGTGCTTACGCTTGAAGATATATTCTTGGCACTGACAAGCGACGCCGACTCGAACCCCCAGCCGGAATCAGACGACGGTAAAACCGCGGCCCCCCGATATACACACAGACTTTTTCAAAAAAAGACGCGACGCGAAGCTGCGGATGATAACTACACGCCGCAATTCGGCGCTCGTAACGACGAAAGCGAGGATGACAAATAATGGGTGCGATATTTAAACGTGAGATGAAATCCCACTTTAACAGCATGACGGGGTGGCTTTTCCTTGCAGTTATATTTGTTTTCACCGGTATCTTTACCACCGCCATAAACCTGCGCTCCCTCTCCGCAAGCTTTGAATATGTTTTAAGCAACATTACCATAATATTCATGCTTATAGTGCCGGTGCTTTCCATGCGCTCGATAGCAGAGGAACGCAGATCAAAAACCGACCAGTTGCTTTATTCCCTGCCGCTTCGCACATCGGATATCGTTATAGGCAAATATCTTGCGATGGCGGCGGTATTGCTGATCGCATGCGCCGGAATGGGAGCCGTACCGATCATTTTAAGTCTTTTCGGCATTATGGAGTACACCACATGCTACGCCGCGTTGCTCGGATTTTTCCTGCTCGGAGCCGCGCTGATAGCTATCTGCACTTTCATGTCATCCCTCACCGAAAGCCAAATAATAGCCGCAGTAACGAGTTTTGGCGTGGTGCTTGCGTTTTATCTTATGACGGGGCTCGCCTCGCTGATTCCGACAACCGCATCGGCATCCTTTATCGCCTTTTTGCTTGTCGGCATCGTATTCGGCGCTCTGCTCGGTACGCTTACCCACAACAACATAGCATGGGCTGCTGGCACCGCCGCTGTGGTGATCCCCACCTGCATTTTGTATATGCTCAACAGCACTCTGTTTGAGGGTCTTTTCCCCAATATAATATCATACCTTGCGGTATTTGACCGCTTTGATGTGTTTGTATCCGGCATTTTTGACCTTACCGCCGTGGTATATTACATCTCCATTATCATTTTCTTTTTGTTTTTGACCGTCCAGTCGCTTGAAAAGCGCCGTTGGAGCTGAGAAAGGAGACAGGCACAATGAATACAAACGCACAAAAAACAACAACGCGCCCCCGCTCGGGCGGTGCCAAAAGTATTAAAGCCGGCAGCTATACCGTTGCCGTTACAGTGGTCCTTTTGGCAGTGCTTATAGTTGTAAACCTGATAGTCAACGCCATCCCCTCAAAATATACGAAACTCGATTTCAGCACATCAAAAATGTACACCATTTCGGAAACCACCGAAAAATACCTTTCGGGACTTGACGAGGATATTACCCTTTGGGTGCTTTGTCCCGGCGGGCAGGAAAACGCGCAACAAATGACTTTTCTTTCCCGCTATACCGAACTTTCAAGTCACCTGACGCTAAAGACAGCAGACCCCATTGCCGACCCGGATTTCATATCAAAATACACCTCGTCGTCCCCCTCCGAATACAGCGTAATAGTTGAAAGCGAGCGCCGCGCCAAAGTCGTTGACTACGCCGACATGTATTACTATTACAGCGATGACTACGGCAAGATATCACTTTCCGATTACAGCTATTACAGTTATTACGGAATAACCGCCGACCCGTATTTCGATGGCGACAACCAGTTAAGCTCGGCTGTTGAATATGTTACCGCCGAGACATTGCCCACACTCTACACACTTTCGGGCCACGGAGAACAGGAAATGTCGGATACCCTTGCGTATTACGTTGACCTTTCGGGATTCAGCACCGCGGAACTTAATATCGCTCTCGATGATACGGAAATACCCGATGATTGCTCTTGCATATTCATCTATGCCCCCACACTGGATCTTACCGACAGCGAGTTTGAAAAGCTTAAGAGCTATATCTCGAACGGAGGTCACATATTTATGATAAGCGGCAGCACCTCCGCCGAGCTTCCCGTGTTTTCGTCACTTGCAGCCGAATGCGGTCTCGGCGCCACCATGGGAACGGTATATGAGGGCAGCGCCGGCAGTTATTATCCGTCCATGCCCTATTATTTCTATCCGACGGTCACATCAGATCATTCCGCGGTAACGCTTGTAGCTTCAAGCGGATATTCCGTCCTAAGCGGTTCATCACACGCCGTCGGCTCCCTTGACACCGTTCCCGATGGGTTTACCGTAACAGACCTTTTGACCACAAGTTCCAAGGGCTATCTCAAGAGTTCCGACGGCACGCAGAGCGACAAAACAACGATAAGCATAGCATGCGCGGCGGAAAACGAAACAAGCGGAGCGCGCATGATATGGCTTGC
>CAZISZ010000143.1:0-4266 GCA_964542035.1 uncultured Ruminococcus sp.
CCGTCTCGCTGGCAGCAGCAAAAGCCGTCGCCGCACATTACAATCTTCCGCTTTACAAAATGATGGGCGGTATGGCTGCAACAAGATTACCCATACCAATGCTTAATATTCTAAACGGCGGCGCGCACGCCTCAAACAATATAGAAATACAGGAATTTATGATAGTTCCGCACGGCTTTTCGGATATAAATTCCGCACTGCGTTGTGCGGTGGAAATATACCACACTCTCGGCAGTATAATACGCTCACGCGGACTGTCCGCCTCTGTCGGTGATGAGGGCGGATTTGCGCCGAATCTCGGATCCGATGAAGAGGCGCTTGAACTGATATGCGAAGCGATACACAGCGCGGGATATGACACAAGCCGCGTTTCGATTGCGCTTGATGCGGCGGCAAGCGAATGGTACAACAGTGAGCGTGCGCTCTATTGCATGCCTAAAAGAGGTCTGACGCTCGACCGCTCCGAGTTATGTAAACACTTTGAAACACTTATTCGACGCTTTCCGATATGCTCGCTCGAAGACCCACTCGATCAACGCGACTTTGATGGTTGGGCACAACTTACAGAGCGGATAGGAAAGGATGTACTGCTGGTTGGAGACGATCTTTTTGTTACCAACAACGCAAGGCTGTACAACGGTATAAAAAAAGGCGCGGCTAACGCCATACTTGTAAAACCCAATCAGATAGGCACCCTTCATGAAACTCTGACAGTGATACGCACAGCGCAAGAGAACAGGTATGCATTTATACTTTCTCACCGTTCGGGAGAAACAGAGGACACGTCCATTGCCGATATTGCCGTAGCAACAGGCGCACCGTTTATAAAAACAGGTGCGCCATGTCGCGGAGAAAGAACCGCAAAGTACAATCGTCTATTGGAGATATCGGGGGAACTCGGAAATGCCGCGCTCTACGGTTGGACAACGCAAAAATGCGAAAGAATATTCGATTATACCGCACGTTTCGGCGATAACGATCCCAATATCGGAGACGCGCCTTGCCGATCATGCATGCTTTAATATATCAGCTATCGCATCACACGCGGCATCGATATCGGATATATCGTTAAAAAAACCAAAACCAAGCCGAACGCTACCTCTATCTTCACTGCCGAGTGTGCGATGCGCCAATGGGGCGCAGTGATAACCGCCGCGCACGCAGATACCGCGCTCGCCGAGTTCCGTTGCAAGTTTATCCGATGACAAATATCGGTCGATAAAAGAAAGTACCGAACCGCGCGCCCGCGGCGCGAGTACTTGGATTCTGCCGTTTCCTATCCTTTGCAATCTATCAAGCGCATAATCAAACAGATATTTCTCGCGTCGATGAATGCAGTCGATTCCCTGTGCCGCCACAAATGATACACCGGCTCCCAATCCCGCAGCGGCAGGAACAGAGAGCGTTCCCGCTTCGTACCGTTCCGGCGGTTCGTCAGGCATTCCTGTATCGAATGATGCCGACCCGGATCCGCCTTCCACAAGTGGTGACGGCAGATAGTTTTCACCAAGCAACAATGCGCCGCTGCCGCCCGGACCTTGCAGCCCCTTGTGTCCCGGCAATGCCAACGCATCTATCATCTGCCGCTTCATATCGATCTGAATATGCCCTCCGCCCTGTGCGCCGTCAACTATAAATATCAATCCACGGCGGCGGCAAAGTTCACCTATTTCTTCGAGAGGCAGAATAACAGAGCAGATGTTTGAAGCGGCAGTACACACCACGGCGCGTGTACGGCGATTGATAAGCCGCTCGATGGCGGCACAGATTTCACCGGGATGTGCGCCGCCCGCGGCGGCACCTGTTGAAAAAACGGAATAATCCGCCGCGCCGTCGCGGCGCATTCGCTCTATCGGACGCAGTACCGAATTGTGCTCAATGTCGGATATTATAATATGAATGCGCTCGCGTAACTCGCCGCGATTATTACCGAGCGGCGGCAACAAGCCTTTTATTGCAAGGTTAAGCGCGTACGTGGTGTTGGGCTGCATGATGACATTTGAGGGATCGGGAGCCGAAAAAAACTCTGCAAGCTTTTCGCGACAATCGTAAACGCATTCGGCTGCCGCCATGGCAAGAGGATGTGCGCCGCGTCCCGGATTTCCGCCGCAGCGACGCATGCAATCCTCCACCGCATTTATTACGCACTCTGGCTTGGGATAACTTGTAGCGGCATTATCAAGATATATCATAAGACAGTATCTCCCTTGTTTTAATACCGGCGTTTGAAAACACCAAAGTAACATTATTTCGCTGACTATCTGAAAAAGCCACGCCCCACGTACATCCGCGCCGCGTGCGAGAGGCGTCAACTTTTACCGTTTCCGCCGATATCGCCGCCGCGGAAAGCGCACGCCTCGCCCGCTCTGCCGCCGTAAATGTCGGAAATATCGCCGCGCTTCGCATTTTTCATCCCTCCATTTCAGGCAACGTCCTGTTTCTATCCTGTCGCTCAGTATCATTATATGTCGCAACACCGCCGAACGATACATAAAAAGCAACCGCCGAGTACATAAAATAAACGACGGTTGCTTTAAATATTCAATTATAAGCCGCAACTTTAAATCGCATACAAGCGCCTACGCTCGTCAAGACTCCATGGTGTGGGGCACGGTGGACCGCTGCACTCCACGCTTATCCATGTTGTATTAATCTGTTTATTGCAAATAGTGCAAAAATCCGCATATTGGTAATAATGATATGACCCCGAGTGATATTCGCTGCCGGTATATCGGTTTGCATAACCGTGATATCTGTAGTACTTTACATTTGGTTTATTGTTGTATTTATATACATCGGGAACCTTGTCAACAGTATGCTTATACACAGCCCCTTGCCCCCATTTTGATTGGATCAATATATTACCCGAAGCATCGAAACCACATACAACGCCCGAATGCAGAATCTTATCATTCGCACCGTAATACACAATTATATCTTTGATTTGAACGGCACTTTTGTCCATCTCCACGCACACATCATCTAACAAAAATTGCGATATATCATTTATCCAATACGGATTGGACGTTGAATATAAATACCATGCATAAGAATGGCAATTATAGATCGTCGATGGATTGCTTATCAACGTATTACCAAAAATTTCTCCATTTGCAATTTCTCTGTTTATTTCAGCTTCTGTCCATTCTCTGTCCGCGGTACACACAGAAACTTGTCTTCCGCTTACAGTTTCTATCGTGCCGGAGTCACGATAAATTATTCCATTATAACTATAGTCCTCAGTCAATGCGCACGGAACCGTTCCGTCAGAGTAAATACCAAGCAAGTATGGATAGTTTTCGACTTCAGCAGTTTCATAAAAAAACAATTCCTGCACTCGTCTCTGTTTTAATATTTTTCTAAATTCGAGCATAGCAAAGGCATCGGGCACTTTGCCATTCAAAATGTCGCTTGCGTATCCTTCAAGCACTTGCAAAAGATCGCTTCTTGACATGAGTTCTTCAAAGGGTTCGCGAGATGACCAATCATAGAATATCGGGGTTGTAGGTATCGTGGACAAAAACTCTCCCTCGACCCTAACATACGGCGTTGCCAAAAGACCTTCCAAAAGCCCACGTGTGTCACCGGAAAGCACATCATCCGAAACTTCCCACATCCAATCATTATATCCGGGAGGAGACATATACAAACTGCCCCCCGGCGTACCGTCGGCCTCATGCATAGTTACACACACGATATCATTAGGCAATGTCTCAACCGAGACAATACTCCCACCGGGACACCCATTTACACGAAGAAACTCGGCTTTTTCCTCCTCGGACATTGACAGCAAGGTTGCTTCACTGACATATCCCGTGTAATCTTCCGTTGCCATTGCCGGGATAATCAGCATCGCAATAAATGCAACAATAAAAAGCAATACCGTTGTTTGTTTTTTCATAGCAAATTACTCCTTACATATAGCGCAATCGGCATATCCGCACCGGCACATAAAAAATCATACTGTGCAAACGTTGACTGCATATGCAATTTTTCATTTAAATTATACATTATATTTTTTGCATTGTCAATAGGCTTCAGTAAAAAAGTGCCATTTATTTGGAATAAAAAAGCAGAAAAAAGAAAAAGGCGCAAGCACGACTTGCGTTCCTTTTTCTTTTTTCTGCCGGGCATCGACAGTATATAAGCCTTTCGGCTTTTTATGCGGCTATCAAGCCATTGCGTTGAGGGCCTTTGTGAACTGGCTCTTTTTGTGCGCGGCGGCATTCTTGTGAATGATACCGTGTGCGGCAGCCTGATCGACCT
>CAZISZ010000144.1:0-4210 GCA_964542035.1 uncultured Ruminococcus sp.
TTTTTATGGTTTTCCACCTCGCAATGGGTAAGCCTTTTGATATTGGTTACGGTATTTATTGCATTGATACTTCGCAAAAGAACCACAAATATAAAACCGGCAGATTATGACTCAAATTCATGATAACTCACAAAATAAAACTTACAATCATCTGAAAACGGCGGCATAACCTCAACGTATTGAGGCTATGCCGCCGTTTTTCGTCACTCTACTCGCGGCGTTTTGCAAAAAACTTGACAAGACAGCGGTGCGGATATATAATATGCATGTAAGTATTTATATTTGCGCCGTCATGCACGGCGCCGAACATTCCCAAACAAGGAGATAACAACATCATGAAAAAGATCACTGCATTTGCGCTTTGTTTTCTAATGCTGTTTGCGGCAGCCTGCCAAAAAAGCGAAGCGCGAGACAACAATGAGATGTTCGCGCCGTCGGACATAAGCGAAACATCCGGCGCCTCACTTGACGCCGAAAACACGGTTAGCTCCGGCGATAATACGACTGCCGCCGATACGGAGACAAATGCCGCGGCATCCTTCCCCATCCCATCAAACGTAAGTGTTATCGGAACCAACAAAACATTGCGCGAGGAAATAACTCAACTGGCTTCGGATGGGCACGTTTCTTATCGCGATGTCGCCGACTATATCTCCGAATTGGAAGCGGCGGGATTCACCTCTGCCGTGGAATATTGGAATGACGGTATACGCCACGTAAAAGCCGTAAAGGACAATATAACCGTTTGTATTGATTTTACTCACGACAACAGAGATGACATCTTTGAGGACAAGATCGCGACCGGCGAAGAAGTGTCGGGAATGCTTGACATACGGATATACGCGGAAAAAGCCGCCTGACAACAAAAATAAAAAACGCCGCAAAGCGACGGACGTAACGGAGAGATAAAATGAATTTTGCAATTGATATACCCGTAAAGATAATCTCGGGGCGCGGATGTATTGAAGCTCACACGAATGAGTTTGCCATAGGTAAACACGCCGCGATAGTTTGCGGCAAGCACAGCGCGTCGGCGTCGGGCGCACTTTCCGATGTTTTGCGCGCGCTTGAATCACAAGGTGCAACATATGAAATTTTTGATTGTGCCCTGCCCGACCCGCCGCTGATTAAGGCTCACGAAGCGGGCGAAAAAATACACGCTTGCCGCGCAGATATGGTAATAGGCATAGGAGGCGGCTCGGCAATGGATACGGCAAAAGCCGCCGCCGCTTTTGCCGCCAATCCCACCATAGCGCCAATGGATATATACACCGCCGATGCGATAGCCAACGCTCCCCTGCCGTTGGTTCTGATACCGACCACCGCCGGCACCGGCAGCGAAGCTAATCCCTACTCGGTACTCACCCTACCGGACGGACGGCAAAAAAAGACCTACTCCGGGCGCGGCGCGTGGGCGCGTGTTGCGTTTCTCGACCCACGATACACCGAATCAATGGGACGTGCGGGAACCGTAAGCACCGCGCTTGATGCCATGGCGCACGCAATGGAATCTTATCTCTCGCCGAAATCGAATGCGCTCTCCCGTATGCTTGCAGTATACGCGGGAAACGCAATATGGGATGTGATTTCAGCCTACCCCGACACATTCACATCCGAAATGCGCGACCGACTTGCCTACGCTTCCTGCGCCGCCGGCGCAGCTATCAGTATAACCGGCACCGGTTTCCCTCATCCGCTGGGTTACAGTTTGACCCTGCTTGACGGCATACCGCACGGCAGAGCCTGCGCGGCATTTCACGGCGATTTTATTGAATATAACCAAAAAAGCCCCGAGGGAGCAGAGCTGATCGAAGCTTTTGCGGCGGGAGTCGGAGCCACGCCGAAATTGCTTGCGGAATATCTCCCCGCCCTTGCCGCGGTGAATGTAAAACTCACAGCCGACGAAATGCGCGAGCACGTGGATCTCATACGCGGCGCAAAAAATTATCAAAACAGCCCATATCGACTTTCCGATGAAGAAAAGCTTGAAATATACGCCAAGCATTTTGCCAAATAATACAGACAGCGAGGATGTCTCCGACTGCAACGGAGACATCCTCGCTTTTAATATTCTATTCGATAATATTCGAATTCACTACGTTACTGCCTATATTGAGCGCCGTGTAATAATCAGTGCCGGACGCGAAAACTCCGGCACCGCTAAAATTTGCGCCACCGCGATATGAATAAACGGTATTATCTTCGGCTAAAAGCACATATTCTCCCGAACCGTATAAGATATCGTCTACATAAACGCACACAAAATTTTCTCCCGGGCGCTCGGCAAATGCTTGCGATACGCCGTTATTTTCCGAACAATATTGCATGTTGCACCCCACGGTGCCGTCATCATGCCAAATGAATTCGATAGTGCCAAGCACTTCTCCGCTGATTTTGTTATATATAACCGAATACACTGGGTGAAATTTTGTTTCCGTAGCGATTGACGTGCACGGCGTTAAAGCGGATATCGGATATCTTCAGATCTGCGGCGTCAATTTCGTATTTTTGCGCCGTGCTTTGTATCATTTGCTCGGCATACATAGCGGTGGCGGCGGATACATCCTCTTCCGTCGGCATATCGCTCGGCGATGATTTCGCCCTCGTTTTGGCTTTGTAATCGTATTTGGTCATATGTATCCCCATAAAATACGTACATCCGTATTTTGCATTTCGCGGTGAAGTATTTACAATGATATTACCAATAACGATAAGAATCATAAATACAGTGCAGAAAAATAAGGTTTTTACAATAACGGACATTACGGCGGAATTTTTTGACCGAATGGACATTATTTTTCATATTCACTCACCTCATCATAACTCAATCACTTATTTAAACATATAAGAATTAACAACATTACATCCTGTATTTAACACAGAATAGTAATCGGTTGCACAATCAAACACTCTCACGGCATTAGTATTTGTGCTATTGCAAAAATAAATTGTTTTATCTTGATCTATTAACGCATACACGGGATTATTTTGTTTGCCACCCGAAACACAAACATATATCATGTCCTCTCCCGGATGTTCAACAAAAGCCTGATTAAAGCCGCAATACGCACCGTTTTCTTTTGCCCGATATTCTGTTTCACACTCAACTGTACCGAATTCGGATTGATATAGAACAATATTCGCCCATATATCACCGTTTCTTGTATCATAAACATACGCCACAGAGTAGATCAACCCCGCCGTATTTGCGAGCCACTTCGTCTATTGCGGATTCCTCTCTTTCCCCCAAACAGCTTTATTATCTCGTCGTCGGATCTGATACCTACATCTACATCTGAGTTTACCATATCCCCTCCATTGTTATTGAAAAGCGCTTTCATTTATACAAGTAGACAAATTGCCCGAAGTTTGGAATGCTTCGGGCAATTTTTTGATGTTTTTCAATTATTACGAATGCTGTCAATTCTCATCCTCGCTCGGAATAATGCCGTCAAGGCGGCTGTCTCCGCGGGATTCAAGCTCCATATACTGCGATGGCGTCAGCAGTACGGTGCGAGGCTTTGTGCCGTTCATACCGGAAACAAAACCGAGTTTTGCCATTTGGTCGATAAGCCTTGCCGCACGACCGTAACCGATAGAGAGGGTTCTTTGCAGGTAGGAGGTGGCGATTGTTCCGTTATCAACGGCGATCTTAAGTGCCTGACGAAACTGCGGATCTCCCCCGGTCGCGCCGCCGCTCGAACTGTCGGAGCCGCCGCCAAATGACGCAGATCCTTTTTTGCCCGCCGCAACGCGCTCAGCCTCACGGTCGATATCCGAAATAAAGTCGCCGTCATAATCGGCGCAGCCGTAATTGTCCTTGATAAAGCTGTTAACCGCCTCAACCTCATCATCAACCACGAGCGTACCCTGCGCGCGGCGGGGTTTCAATGATCCTATTGGCGCGTAAAGCATATCGCCCTTGCCTATCAGCTTTTCAGCTCCGGCTATATCTATAATGGTTCGGCTGTCTACCTGCGACGCCACGGTAAACGCAATACGCGATGGCACGTTTGCTTTGATAAGTCCTGTAATTACATCAACAGACGGGCGCTGTGTACCGATTATCAAATGTATGCCTGCCGCGCGCGCCTTTTGAGCCAAACGGCATATAGATGTCTCTATCTGATCGGGAGCCGTCATCATAAGGTCGGCAAGCTCGTCTATGATAATAACGATCTTGGGAAGTTTGGGGTGCTCGGGATCTCCC
>CAZISZ010000145.1:0-4130 GCA_964542035.1 uncultured Ruminococcus sp.
GGCAAGCGTTTGTTTAAAATGGCGCCCATACATCATCATTTTGAAAAATGCGGATGGAGCGAAGTTCGTATAGTTGCCGTTTTTTCAGCGGCGGCGGTGCTGTTTTGCGTTTTTGCATGGTTCGGTCTTTGACGGCAAAACGATAAAATTTCCGATTTGTTTTTATTAACTCATACACTGAAAAGTGTTGAGACGTTAAAGCAATAATATCGTATTATTATGTCCGGTGGGGGAAACATGAAAA
The DNA here is from genome assembly GCA_964542035.1 of uncultured Ruminococcus sp. Taxonomy (GTDB): domain Bacteria; phylum Bacillota; class Clostridia; order Oscillospirales; family CAG-272; genus CAG-390. Next base: position 245 of record CAZISZ010000145.1, read on the forward strand.
CAAAGTCGAAAGTCATATCCGCCCGCGGGCAGTTGGGTGGGCTACGGCATCGCGAACTCGGCGGTCGCGGTCTGCTTCGCGATTATATAGAAACACCTGACTATATCGGCGAATCGGAAAAACCCGGTAGGCTGATCGCCCGAGTGGGACCGGATCCGGTTTACCTTATACTTTTTCTTATACTGCTTACCGTAGGTACGGTAATGTCTTTCAGCGCCAGCTCCGCGTATGCCGAACAGCAGTATGGCGACAGTTATCATTTTTTGAAAGAGCATTTGCTCCATATGGCGGTCGGCGCGGTTGCTGTGGCTGCAATGCTGTTTATAACCCCCACAACCATGCGCTATATGTCCGTGGGAATGTACATTGCGGTGCTCGTTCTTTTGCTTCTCGTCCTTGCCATGGGAGTTGTGGGAGGCGGCGCGCAAAGATGGATCAGTATATTCGGTCTTTTTAACTTTCAGCCGTCGGAGGCGGCAAAAACCGCGGTAATACTTATAATATCACTGCATATGAGTCGTTGGGATAACGAGATAAACTCGGCGGGGAGAAGCCGCCGCGAGTCGTTCGTTTTCGGCTTTTTGATACCTTGTATTATGCTCGGTATAGTTGTGGTGCTTGTAGGACTTGAAAAACACTTTTCCGGTGTTATAATCATAACCGTCATCGGGTGTGTGACAATGCTTTTCGGCGGTACACGGATACGATGGTTTGCATCCATGCTACCGTTTGCCGCTGTACTCGGCGTTATCATCATGAATACCGATTACGCTCGGAAGCGCGTGGAAAGTTGGCTGTATCGCGGTGCGGATGCCCTTGGCAGTGACTGGCAAAGCACACAGGGACTTTATGCTATCGGCACCGGCGGAATGTTTGGGTTGGGGCTCGGGCAGTCGCGACTTAAATACGGATACGTCTCACAACCGCAAAACGATTTTGTGTTTACCATCGTCTGTGAGGAACTCGGATTTTGCGGAGCGGTTGCTATAATGCTACTGTTTTTGGCGCTTATATCTCGCGGATTTGTTTTGGCGGCGCGAGCACCTGATAAATTTTGCTCGCTTGTTATATTCGGACTCTCCTTTAAACTTGCACTTCAGGTCATTTTAAACATAGCGGTCGTTACGGGCGTTATATTTAATACAGGCATATCACTGCCGTACTTCAGTACCGGCGGTACCGCAACCATAATGCAAATGTTTGAGGCGGGGATAGTCTTGGGACTTTCGAGGTTTTGTACTCAGCAAAGAGCGTGAGCGTACATTATTTTTGATAAGAATAACACAGCAAATTATATCGATTTGTTTTGACTTTTTTTAAAATTATAAATCGGAAAGGATCGTTACCATGCGCGTATTGATGACAGGCGGCGGAACTGGTGGGCATGTAAATCCCGCTATTGCAATTGCCGACACTATAAAGGCGCATATCCCGACTGCCGAGATAGCATTTGTTGGGACAAAGCGTGGGATAGAAAATAAGTTGGTTCCCGCTGCCGGATATCGGTTGTACCATGTTGATGTAAGAGGGTTTAGGCGCTCGCTTTCTCCTGCGAATATTCGCGCCGCGTTTTTGGCACTTACGTCTCCCATGGCTGCGAAAAAACTTATTCGGGAATTTCGCCCCGATGTGGTTATAGGCACGGGCGGATATGTCAGTTGGCCCTTGCTTGTGGCGGCATCAAAGCTCGGGGTGCCGTCTGCAGTACACGAATCGAATGCGGTGCCCGGTTTGGCGGTCAGACGTTTGGTGCCATATGTTGACAAAATATTCGTGAACTTTGCGATTACGGGTGAAAAACTCGGGGTTCCTGAAAAAACGATGCATGTGGGCAGTCCGTTGCGCGCCGATTTTGGAGAGATAAAAAAAGAGGATGCGCGGGTAAAGATAGGCTTGCCTCGGGATTGCGACAAATATATCGTTTCCTTTGGCGGTAGCCTCGGCGCCGACCGTGTGAACGGTGCTATGCTTGAACTTATGCGTGACTACCTGAGGGAAAATCCTCGCGTATATTGCATACACGCAACGGGTGCTGCGGGATATTCCGAAACTCGAGCGGCGTTTGATGCTGCGGGACTCGGCAATTGCAAGAATATAGAGCTTGCCGAATATATCTACGATATGCCTACGCGCATGGCGGCGGCGGATCTTATCATAAGCCGATCGGGTGCCATTACGCTTTCCGAATTGGCACTGGCGAAAAAAGCATCGATACTTATACCTTCTCCGAATGTGACAGACGATCAGCAGTATAAAAATGCCAAAGTGCTGGCAGATGCCAATGCGGCTGTCCTTATTCGCGAGAGTGAACTTGACAATGGCAAAATATGCCGCGAGACCGAGGCACTTTTAAATTCTCCCACGCATATGCGCGAACTTGAGGAGAATATATCGGATTTTGCCGTGCCTCGCGCCAACGAGCTGATATTTGATGAGATCGCGGCTTTGGTTCAATCCGGGAAAAATCGATAATCCGCACCGTTCGCGTAGCGAATTTAAGGTTCGATATTTCGGCGGAGTTTCCTTATTTTCGAAAACACGTATAGTCTGCCGCGTTAAGCGGCGGATGGGAGTTTACCATGGATAATGTTAATACCGGCGGCGGGCGAGCTTTAACATCAACGAGAACCGCAAACGGTTACGTGCTTGGTGGAGCACCGTCGATCGGACACGGATCGCGTAATGAGGCGCAGGCGCGTGCGGATGCGGAGGCAAAACGGCGTGCGGCTGCCGAAGCGCACGCCCGTAGGCGCGAGCGACGGCGCAAGGCAAAATGGCTCCTGACTGCCATGCTGTTGCTGTTCAGTTTTGTTTTAATATATGTGATATCGCGGTTTATCGGTTCGTTTTTTATCGTTGGTGAGATAATAATCAGCGGTGATTCTCCGTATACACCGCAACAGATAATTGATGCGTCCGGTATGTCGATTGGGGACAGCCTTTACCGCGCCGATGGTCGCTCGGCGGAGGAGGCGATAAGCAACAACTTGCCGTATATTTTGTCCGTTGATGTAAAGATAAAATTGCCGTCATCGGTATATATCACGGTGGAATCGCAAAGCGCGGTCATGTACGCCGAGATAGCCGGCGAGTACTATGCGCTGTCCGGGGATATGCGCGTGCTTGAGCGATCGGTGAGTGCCGATGAGTTCATTTCCCGCGGTTTGCTTTATATTACATTGCCTCCCGTGGGTAATGCGGTGGTAGGTTCCCGTCTTACATTGTCAAATGGTTGGGATCCCGCATATATCGGAGAAATTGCAGAGGTGCTCGAAAACTCCGAACTTTCCGGAAGAATAGACAGACTGTTTCTCGACGAGCGTTTTAATATAATCCTTTCGGTGGACGGTAGGTATCGTATTTGTTTCGGTTCCGATCAAAACGCCGCTGACAAGGCATTGGCGGCGGCGCGAGTGATTGAAGCGTATGGCGATAAATTCGGCAGTGCCGATCTGAGGGCGGAGATAGACGTATCCGATCCCGCGTCTGTTGTGGTGATAAATCGCGAGGTGCTTGACATTACTCAAAAAGTCGGGTGAATGTCCATGTTGGCGCGAAACATCGGAAAATATAGTCGGAAAATAAATGTTTATGCGAAAAAATAAGAAATTTTCGCAAAACCCCTTGAAAAAAATCGAAAAAAATATTATTATATAATAGATGAAATATAGGACGCGCGCAAAAAACTTTGCGTCGGCTGTGAGTTAAACGCGCCATGCGGGTTTGACTTTTTAAAAAAAGCAAAAAATAAAGATCAAAGTTAAAAAAGTTCAATTCAAAAGGAACAAATCGGAGGAAATAAAAATGGCATTTGAGCATGATGATTTACTCGAAAGCGGCGTAAGTATTAGGGTCGTCGGAGTGGGCGGCGGCGGAAATAACGCCG
>CAZISZ010000146.1:0-4074 GCA_964542035.1 uncultured Ruminococcus sp.
TGGCGGGAAGCTGCCGCGGCATAAAAAAATAAATTGCCCGCACAAGCGAGCACATGCGGCTGTCGCGCCCGGGGCTCGACAGCCGCATGTTGTATATATGCATTCAATAATCTTTATTAAATAAAATGTTTGAAGTTATCATGGCATGCGCGGCGGCGTTTGCGGCAACAATGCTTTTGTTGTGTTTGCGGCAAGCGATTCAAAAAGTCGCCGGTGATAAAAAACGGATAGAAATGATAAAAACAATACTTAAAATAGACGGAATGATGTGTTCTATGTGCGAGTCGCACGTAAACGACCGCATAAGAAGTTGCTTTATCGTAGACAGTGTAAAGTCATCGCATTCAAAGGGAGAGACGGTGATAATATCACGCGCTCCGCTTGATGTTGATAATGTTATATCCAAGCTTGCCGAGATGGGGTATACGGTCACCTCAAGCAGTATTGAAAGTTGTGAGAAATCATCGTTGATTGTTAGATTGTTCCGGAAAAAATAACACATCGGAGTAAAAAAATAATAATCAGAAGGAGAGATGATGTGAGCGTAGTAATAGTTGGAGGTAACGAGCGCATGGCGCGTCGTTATGAGGATCTGTGCCGCGAGTATTCATGCAGTGCAAAAGTGTATATGAAAACAGATCGCGGGATACAAAATTTCGGTTCGCCGGACCTGCTCGTGCTCTTTACAAGCACGATGTCGCATAAAATGCTAAATATAGCTGCCGAACAGGCTAAAAAGCGAAATATCCGAATCGCGCGCAGTAATACCAGTTCCATGTCGGCACTGAAAAATATACTTGAACAACACGCAACATGATAATCGTCCCACGCGAATCAAAATTCGTCGGGAGATGTTCTAAACCTAAAGAGCGGGTACTCGGCAAAGCCGAGTACCCGCTCTTTATTCATATGGATGATCATCGTCGCTTTACGCCAAAAATCCGGCAACTATCTGTTCCTCTGCCTCTTTTTCCGAAAGCCCGAGCGTCATAAGTTTTATAAGCTGCTCGCCCGCTATCTTTCCTATGGCTGCTTCATGTATAAGAGACGCATCAATGTTGTTGGCGGCAAGACAAGGACGCGCCAGCACGTGCCCCTCGTCCATTATTATGGCATCGCACTCGGTATGACCGGTGCAGGCTGCATTGCCGTTTATAAGGCTGTCAAATTCTTGACAACTTTGATCCTTTGCAACACTCCGCGACATAACATCAGCAGAGCATCCCTCGCCGTTCATGTCTACTGAAAAGTCGGTTTTTGCTACTTGAACGCCTGTGGTCATGATCTTTTCGCGTATTACAAGTCGCGCGTCGGCGGCAAGTTCTGCCGTGGTCTTGCGCAGTGTGTCATCAATTCCCGAGATCTGTGTGGTCTCCATCTCTATTGAGCCGCCCTCTTCAATGTGCAGAACGGTGGTGGGATTCATTAAACGTTTTCCGCTGCCCTCGCCCTCTCCGTAATGTTTTTCAACGTACTTTACATGCGCACCGCGACCGATGTAAAAGGTGTGAATACCGTCGTGAGTCGAGTCGCCGCATCCGCTGTTGTGGATTCCGCAACCGGCTATTATCACAACATCCGCACCATCTCCGATATAAAAATCATTGTATACCATGTCATGCAGCCCACTTTGGCTCATGATAACCGGAATATGCACGCTTTCGTTTACTGTTCCGGGTTTTATGATTATGTCAATACCGGGCTTGTCCGATTTTGTTTTTATATCGATATTCGCAGTGGTGTTGCGTCCGCCGAGAGCACCGTCTTCTCGTATGTTGTATGCGCCCACGGGAAGGGAATCAAGATCCGCCACCTCGCGCAAAAGTCTTTTTTTAATTGCATCCATATCAGCGAACCCCCTCAACTCTGTTACTCAGCACAGGGCATGGACCGCCCGCTGCCGAGGAATTTAAAATACCGGGCAGGATCTCATCTCTTGTACCGATTGCGTCCAAACAGCCGGCGCGAAGTACAACTATTGTATCGGCAATGTTCAGAATCCTTTCTTGGTGACTTATTATCAAAATGTTTCCACGCGTAGATTCATACATTTTTTCGAATACACGTATGAGATTTTGAAAGCTCCAAAGATCTATTCCCGCTTCAGGTTCATCGAATATCGACAGTTTTGTGCCTCTGGCAAGAATGGTGGCTATTTCAATTCGTTTAAGCTCGCCGCCGGACAGACTGGCGTTAAGTTCGCGATCGATATAGTCTCGAGCACATAAACCTACCTCCGAAAGATATCGGCAGGATTCTTCTATGTTGTTTTTACGTCCGGAAGCAAGGTCGAGTATATCGCGAACGCGAAGCCCTTTGAATTTCACCGGTTGTTGAAATGCATAGCTGATACCGGCGCATGCCCGTTCGGTTATGCTGAGGTTGGTAATGTCTTCGCCGTCAAGCAATATCTGTCCCGATGTTGGAGTGTATATGCCGGCAATTATTTTTGCAAGGGTGGATTTACCGCCGCCGTTGGGACCCGTTATGGCAACAAAGCGGGAGTCGATATTAAGGCTTATGTCGTGTAGTATCTCCCGCTTTTTGCCACCATCGATGCTGTCGTCGTCGGCTTCAAATGAAATGTGTTTCAGTTCAAGCATATTGTATTTGTCCTTTCGGATGATAGAGGTGTGTAATGGTGTTCATATTTGCGAATTGTGCTGTCTTGCTTTAATCGGCAACCCAGCCAATGTTTTTTAGCAGTGGGATAAAATTATCTCGCTCGGCTTGTGTTTCTTTTATCTCTGCGCCGCTAAGCGGATCGAAAAAGTACTGGTAGCAGAAATACGCCACGCCTCGGCACTTATCGAGTGTTTTTGTGTGATCAAGGCAGCGTAGTAATATATCATCGTGTTCGCGCCATTCGTTTTTGCCGCTGCCCGCATACTTATCCTCGCCGGATTTTGCTTTACCAAGGGTCATGCCGATGATCAATTCAACAGAGTCGATCTTAATGATATTGGAAAATGTTGCGGATACCTTTTTAAAATCATAAGTTTGGTGCTCAAGCCCGAAATAGACCTGCGGGCAAATGTAATCAAGATATCCCGCCTCCGAGCACCATCTGTAAACATCGGCATATTGCTTTTCGTATACGGTATTTATATTGCCTGCGGGACTTATTCCGAACAAAATATCATCTCCAGCGGCTTTTGTTGCGCTGTAAAGTCCGGCCACGAGCTCGGAGAGCACATCTCTTCTGAAATCGGCAAGCGAAGACTTACCGCCGCTCTTTTTGTATTCGGCGTAAGCCGACGCGTCAAATGATGCCTCTGTTGTGGGGTAGAAGTAATCATCCATGTGCAATCCGTCAACCGGGTACTTTGCAAGTATCTCCCGTGCGCCGTTGATTATAAGTTCGCGTACTTCGGTATATGCGGGATTGAGGTACACTGTTTTGTTTACGGTAACAATATATTTGCCGTTTGTTGTTGTATCATCATACCACTCGCGTATCTTGTATTTGCCGTCAACATTTGTTATCTCGGATGTTGTCATGGCGCGCATGGGATTTATCCATGCGTGAACCGAAAGCCCAAGCTCGTGTGCTGCGTTTATTATAATTTCAAACGGATCGTAGGTTGCTTCGTTACCGTATGCCCCCACGACATATTTTGACATCGGATAGACCTCCGACGGGTACATGCTGTCGGCATTGGGGCGTACCTGTACTATTATTGTATTGATACCGATCTCTTTAACGTTTGCAAGTATCTTTTTTATGTACTTTTCGAATTGAGTTTTGTTTCTTTGTGTGCCGTTGGCAGAATATACCGAATTTAGGTCATATTGCGATAGCCACATGCATTTTTTGTTTTGATAATTGATCGTCGTATTTTTTTGTGTCGGAATATACATATCATCTGTCTCCTCTCCGCTATTCGAGCCGCTCGTGATGTCGCTGACGGCGTTCGTGTCTGCCGTTATGTCCGAGGACAGTTCACCACCTGTTGCGCTCTCGTCGTTAGTGGAATTTTGACTATGGCATCCAACGATGCCAAACAGCATAAAAAAAGCCGTTACAGTGCACAAAAATCTTGTGCCTATGTGTGTCAGTCTCATTGATTGTGG